>NZ_JBHSFQ010000005.1:0-317467 GCF_042653925.1 Nocardiopsis mangrovi | reverse complement strand
CGGCGCGTGCCGCGGATACCCGCGCCGCCGGCTTCGAGACGGCGGCGCAGGAGGCCGACGCCCGTGCCGATGAGGCGCGGAGGCGCGCCGCCGGCACCGGCGCCGACGCCCGCGCCGCCGACGCCCTGCGCGACTTCGACGCCGACATCGAGCGCTGGCGCAACGACGGCCGGCTGGCGCGGGCGCTGGACCTCGCCGGCATGGCCGGGTTGCGCGTGCCGTCCTCGGCCGTGATCGACGCGCTGCCCGGCGCCGCGCGCGACCGGCTCGGTGCGGTGCTGGCCGCCTCCGGCGACCCCGCCGACGTCGCCGACGCGCTCGCGGTGTTCGCCGCGGGCCGGGACGATGCCGCCGGGCGCGGTCCGCTGGCCGATGTGCCGGCCGCGCAGGGGCGCCCCGCTATCGCCGCCGACGACGTCCGGGACCGGCTGGACCGGTGGCGCGACAACGGCGACCTCGTCACCGCGCTGCGCGTGCTCCACGACAACGGTCTTCCGGCGGCGGGCCGTGATTGGGTCCGTGTCCTGCCCGACGCGGGCCGCGAACAGCTCCTGGACCGGCTGCTGCCGCCGGACGGCTCGGATCCGGTGGACATCTTCACCGGCCTGGCCGATCTCGACGGCCTCAACGACCTGCCGTGGCCGGTGCTGGAACAGGCCGCCCTGGACCTTGTCAGTGCGAGGTATGACCAGCTCGTCCACAAACAGCCGCTGCGCAACCTCACGGTGGCCGTCCTCGGGCACCCCGAGCTCCGGCTGACCCAGGGCCAGGTGATGACCCAGTTGGCCGACTGGGCCTCCCAGGGTGTCCTGGACGACGCGCTGGGCCTGCTGCGCCGGTTGCACGTGCCCCTGCTCAGTCCCACCCTCACCCAGGCCGCGCCGACGACCACGCCGCCCCAGCCGCAGGCGCCAACGGGCGGGCCCGCGAGTTCGACGGCGGGGCAGGGCGGCCCGGCGGGGTTCACGCCCGTCCAGGGCGCGGTCGACGGGGGCGACGGGCGGCGGAACCCGGCGACGGCTTCCGCCGGTCTTGCTGCGGACGGTGACGGATCCGCACGCCAGGGCGCCGTCCTGCCGGCCGCAGAGTCCACCCCGCCGCGGGCTCCGGACTCCACCGATGCCACCCCTGTGTTCGGGCCGCCCGTCAACCACCGGCCGGGCGATCCCGCGCCGCGTGTCACGGGTCTGCCGGATTCGGGCAGGTGGGGGGACCAGTCGCCGGTGGAGTTCCGCGACGTCTCCACCCACTTCGCGAGCGCCCTCAAGCCGCCGGCGGACGCGCCGCCGCTGAGTGTCGAGGTGGACACCGACAACGGTCCGATGCGTGCCGAGGTGGTGATCGGCAACCTGTTCTTCGAGTCCGCCACGATCGAGATCGACCCTGCGGGCGATGACGGCCCATCCGAGGTCCGTACCGTCACGGTGCGGCTGGCCGTGACCGCCGGGGACGGCGCGGATCAGCAGGCCGTCGACGCGGCGACCCGTGCGCTCAGAGGGCATGTCGAAGGGCTGTTCAACGACGCCTACGTGCTGCCGCGCAGCGGGCAGCAGTTGCACGTGGAGGTCGCCGAGGCGACGCCGGATGAGGACGATCCCGACCGCGTGCACGCCACCGTGACCTGGCATCCGGTGGCTGCCGCGGCCGATGGCTCGCCGGCCCCCGCCCCTGCACCCGGGGCTGATGGCCGGGGTGTGGGTGAGGTGCTGCGGCGGCTGGGGATGCTGGACGGGGATCCGGAGCGGGGTGTGGCCGAGCCGTATGTGGCGCGGCGGACGCTGGACCGGATCGAGACCATGGTGGAGCCGCGTCCGGGCCGGCGGTTCTCCGATCCCGAGGGCGACGCGCCCGCGCAGGTGCGCACGGGCCTGGCCGACCCCTCGGCGATGGACCCGCAGGTGTGGGCGGACGCCCGCGATGCCGCGCAGGTCCACCGGGTCGGCGGGCCGCACGTGAACGCCGCCTACTCCGAGATCGCCCGGCACGCCCGTGCGGCACGCCCGCTGGACCTCGCCCCCGACGGCGCCCCCCGCGGCCTCGACGACCAAGGCAACCCTGTCGATGTCGACGCCGGCGGCACCCCGGTCGACCCGGCGCAGGTGGCGCAGAACCCCGACCCCCGGCCCGGCGACCCGGAGCGGTTCGTCAAGGCCGACATGGGACCCCGATGGGGGGTCGAGCGCAGGTTCGAGTGGCGGCGCATCGAGATCCCGGCCGAGCACCGCACGGACGGGGGACCCACCCACATCCGGGAGATCACCTACCGTCCGCGCGTCCACCGCGACCCCAACGTGACACAGGCGGACTACGACGCCTATCTCCGGCGGTTCGCCAACGACCTGGACGCTTTGTGGAACAACAAGTTCCGGATCCGCGGCGACGGCAGCGTCGTGCGGCCCGAGGACGGCGCGGTGGTGCACCGGATGGGCACGGGCCTGCGCGAGACGCTGTTCGGTGCGGGCAGCCGCCCCGATGCCGGGGACTTGGAGGGCAACGCGATCACGGTGCCCGGCGCCGACCTCCTGCCCGGGGCCGGCGACCAGTTCCACGTCCGCCTCGAATTCGCCGATGACGCCACGCCCGCCGTCGACGTGCACGGACAGCCCACCCTGCACGCCTTCGATCCCGCCAAGCCGGCGTGGAACCAGACACCGAGCACGATGAACTGGTACACGTGGTTCCCGCCGAAGGTGGCCGCGCATGAGGCCGGGCACGTGTGGGGACTGCTCGACGAGTACGCGGCGCCGGGGGCGGTCTTCCGGTGGGGCCCCGACGCCGATGCCGTGCGCACGGGCGACGGCCTCATGGGCAACGCCTGGACCGACCTGACCACGTTCCCGGTATCCCAGATCCGCGAGCCGGTGATCCGGTCGCTCTACCTCGACACCATCTCCGCTCTCGGCGACCACGGTTCGTCCCTCCACACGCCGCCGCCCCGGGCCGGCGAGCTGCCCGATGCGGCCAAGACCGCGGTCGCCCAGGTCGTGGAGCCCGGCCTGGCCGCCGACGACCCGGCCCGGTTCCGGGTGTTCGACCGCTTCGCCCTGGCCACGGACCGGCTGCTGGGGGGCTGGGACGGTGCGCGGGCCGCCGACCAGCTCGTCTCGCCCGGCGACGCCGCGGTGCTGGGCGCCGTGCGTGAACACCTCTCCGTGGCCGCTGATGCGCGTGGCGCCGCCCGCCGTGAGCACGAGCGCGCGGACGCGGCCCGCGCGCAGGGCGACGACGCCACGGCGCGTGCGGCCGAGGCCCGCGCCGCCGGTTTCGAGACGGCGGCGACGGCGGCCGACGCCCGTGCCGATGAGGCGCGTGGGCGTGCCGCCGACACCGGAGCCGAGGCGCGCGCCGCCGACGCCCTCCGCGACTTCGACGCCGACATCGCGCGCTGGCGCGACGACGGCCGGCTGGCGCGGGCGCTGGACCTCGCCGACCGCAGCGGGTTCCGCGTTCCCTCCTCGGCCGTCGTCGACGCGCTGCCCGGCGCCGCGCGCGACCGGCTCGGTGCGGTGCTGGCCGCCTCCGGCGATCCCGCCGACGTCGCCGACGCGCTCGCGGTGTTCGCCGCGGGCCGGGACCTGTTCACCGGGCGCGGCCCGCTGGCCGATGTGCCGGCCGCGCAGGGGCGCCCCGCCATCGGCGCCGACGACGTCCGCACCCGGCTCGACCAGTGGCGCAACAACGGCGACCTCGTCACCGCACTGCGCGTGCTCCACGACAACGGTGTGCCGGTCGCGGGCCGGGAATGGGCCAGTGCCCTGCCCGACGCGCGCTGGGAACAGCTCGTCGACCGGCTGCTGCCGCCGGACGGCTCGGATCCGGAGGACATCTTCACCGGCCTCGCCGACCTCGACGGCCTCAACGACCTGCCGTGGCCGGTGCTGGAACAGGCCGGTCTGGACATCCTCGGCGCGAGGTACGACGAGATCGTCCACAACGAGCCGCCGCGGGACATCACGGTGACCGCCCCCGGACACGCGGAGCTCCGGCTGACCCAGGCCCAGGTGACGGCCCAGCTGGCCGACTGGGCTTCCCAGGGCGTGCTGGACGACGCGCTGCGGCTCATGCGCCAGTCGCACGTCCCCCTGCTCAGGCCCTCCCTCACCCAGGCCGTGCCGCCTCAGCCGCAGGCGGCGACGGGCGGGCCCGCGACCCCGACCGCGGGGCAGGGCGGCCCGGCGGGGTTCATGCCCGCCCAGGGCCCGGCCGACGGCGGTGACCAGCAGCAGCACCCGGCCACGGCGCCCGCCGATCCCGCCGAGCGGGACGCCGGCGGCGGCGCGCAGCGCCCGTTCGCCCCGATGCCCCCCGCGCCGCGTGTGGCGGATCTGCCGGGCGATGACGCGTGGGGGGTGGAGTCGGAGCCGGAGGTCCGTAAGTTCTCGAGCCTGTTCGCGGACACCCTGAAGCTTCCGGAGGGTGCGCCGCCGCTGGCGGTCGAGGTCGATACGCCCGGTGGCCGGATGCGCGCCGAGGTGGAGATCGACAACCGGTTCTTCGAGTCGGTCACGATGGAGATCGACCGCGATGGCGCCGGGGACGGGGGGCCGTCCTCGGTGCGCAATGTGAAGCTGCGGTTCGCGTTCGAGGCCGGGCCCGGTGTCGACACGCGCAGCGTGGTCGCGGCGTCGGCGGCGTTGCGGGACCACGTCCAGGAGGTGTTCAACGACGCCTATGTGCTGCCGCGCAGCGGACAGCAGTTGAACGTGGAGGTCGTGCGGGCGCTGCCGTCCGATCCGCCTGAGCGGGTGCACGCCACGGTGACCTGGCACCCGGTCGCGCCCTCCACCGACGGTTCACCCTCGACCGACCCCGACGGTCAGGGGACGGGCGAGGTGCTGCGCCGGCTGGGGATGCTGGACGGCGACCCCGCGCGGGGTGTGGCCGAGCCCTATGTGGCGCGGCAAACGCTGGAGCGGATCGAGACCATGTCCGAGCCGCGGCCGTCGCGCCGCTGGTCGGACCCCGAGGCGGACAGGCCCGCGGCGGAGTTCGAGCACAAGGGGTTGGTCGACCCGAACAGGATGTACCCCCCCGCGTGGGAGGCCGCGCGTGCGCGTGCGCAGGTCCACCAGGTGGGCGGGCCGCATGTGGACGCCGACGTTTTCGATGTCAGGACGGATGCCCGTGCGGCGCGGCCGCTGGACCTCGACGGCGACGGAAACCCGGTCGGCCGCGATACCGATGGCAACGCCGTCGACCTGGATGCCAACGGTCAGCCGGTCGATCCCTCGGCGGTCGTGGACAACCCCGATCCCCGGCCCGGCGATCCGAAGCGGTTCATCAAGGCGGATATGGCCCCCAAGAGCACCGCCGATCGGAGGTTCGAGCACCGGCGGATCGAGATCCCCGAGGAGTACCGCAAGAAGGACGGCCCGACCCATATCCGGGAGGTCACCTTCCGCCCGCGGCTCCGCCGCGACACGAGCATGACGGTGGGCCAGTACAACGAGTATCGCCGGGAGTACGCGGAGAGCCTCGCCAAGACATGGAACACGGGGTTCCGGCTCCGGGGTGAGGGCGAGTGGGTCCAGGGCGAGGACGGCAGGTGGGTGTCGAGGCCCGGTCGACCGGGGACCGGCGACCAGTTCCACGTCCGTCTCGAGTTCGCCGACGCCACCACGCCCGCCGACCAGGTGCACGCGGACATCACCCTGTTCTCTCGGCCCGCCTCCGGCCCGGAGAAGGAATGGGGGATGTCCCAGCACCGCTGGAACGCGGTGTTCCCGGTGGAAGCGGCGGTCCATGAGACCGGGCACTACTTCGGGCTGCTCGATACGTACTTCCAGCCGGGGACGGTCTTCCGAGGCCGCAGAGACGCCGACGCCGTGCGCCCCGGCGACGGCTACATGGGGAACAACTGGCTGAAACAGGTCGGAAGCGAGATCGAGAGAATCCGCACCCCAGAGGTGCTGATCGGCTATCTCGACTCCATCTCCTCGGTCATGGACCACGGGTCGTCGGCGCACCCGCCGTCGGCGCGCGCGGTCGATCTGCCCTCTGCCGTCAAGGCGAGGATCGTCAAGACGCTCGAACCCGCGGCCGGCGAGCGGGAACACGAGGTCTTCGAGCACTTCGCCCTTGCGTCCGACCAGTTCTTGCGGGGCTGGGATGTCGATCGGGTCGTGAGGCAGCTCGTCGCCTTCGATGACCTCAAGGCGGATCAGGACGCCTCCCGTGCTGTCGCACATGACGCGATCGCCGGTGCCGCGTCGTCGCGTGCTGACGAGGCGCGTGAGGCGTTCCGTGACGATGTCGGGCGGTGGCAGGAGGACGGCCGGCTGGCGCGGGCGCTGGACGTCGCCGGCCGAAACGGGCTGGGCGTGCCCTCCTCGGCCGTGATCGCCGCGCTTCCCGATTCCGTGCGGACCAGGCTCGGCGCTGTGCTGGCCGGTTCCACCGACCCGGTGGCGGTCGCCGATACGCTCGCTGTCCTGGCCGCGGGCCGGGATCACACCGCCGGGCGTGGGCCGGTCGCCGATATCCCCGCTGCACAGGGGCGCTCCGCCATCTCCGCCGACGACGTCGGGGTCCGCCTGGAACAGTGGCGCGGCAACGGCGAGCTGGTCGCAGGGCTTCGTGTACTCCATGACAATGGGCTGGCGGTGACGGGCGGCGAGTGGTTCGGTGCTCTGTCCGACGCGAGTCGCGCACGGCTTCTCGACGGCCTTCTGCCTTCGGGGCGGCCGCGGCCGGGCTCGGTACTCGAGAATCTGGGCCCTCTGCCGCGGCCGGTGCTGGAACGTGTCGCGCTCGACGTCCTCGGTGCCAAGTACGACACGCTCGTCCACCGCAAGATGCCATGGGACAGCACGGTGAGCGTCGCGGGGCCTCCAGAGGTCCGGCTGGCCTGGGGCCAGGTGATCGCCCAGTTGCAGGGATGGCAGCGCCAGGGCGTCCTGGACGGTGCGCTGAACCTCCTGAGCGAGTCGGGCATACCGCTGTCCAAGCCCGTCGTCAGTGGCAGCACACCTGTCCCGGCCGGGTCGTCCGGGCAGCAGCCCGCGGCCCAGGGCCGGGACGGGGCTGTCACTCCGGTCACGGCGGGTCAGGACGGTTCCGCGGGCCTGCTGCTGGACCAGGGGACGCAGGGCGATGGGCGGCAGGATCCCGCCACGGCGCTCGCGGAGATCGCACCGCCTCCCGCCCCCGGGACGGGGCTCTCGGCGACCGCCGGCCCTTCCACAGGGGCGGGGGGTGCCGGCGGCGGGGCGCGCCGGCCGCGGTTCCTTCTGCGGGATCCGGCGCCGGTCCGCAACGACCTGCCGGATCTCGACCTGGAGAAGGGGACGGACCGGTCGGGGTGGGTGCTATCGCAGCCCTTCGTCGAGCAGCCCGGCGGGGCGCATTCTCCCCTGAGCATCGAGATGAACTCCCCCCGCGGCCGGATGCGCGCGCAGGTGGAGATCACCACCCCATTCTTCGCGTCCTCCGTGGTCGAGATCCCCGGTGAGAACGGCGCGGACAGCCGCTATGTCCGCCAGGTCGTGGTGCGGTTGCGCGTGCGCACCGCGGACGAGATCCCCGCCGCCGACGCCGACTCCAGAAGCGCCGTGGCGGCGGCCACCGCGGCGTTGCAGCGGCGCATGGAGGCGGAGTTCAACGCCCGTTACGTCCTGCCGCACAGCGGTGACCAGCTGCATGTGTCCGTGGTCCCGGCGACACCCGGCCAGCCGTTCCACGCCACCGTCACCTGGTCCCCGGTGCCGCCCGCGGCCGATGGGTCGCCGGCCCCCGCGCTGGGGCCGGACGCGGACGGCCGGGGGGCCGGCGACCTCTTGCAGCGATTGGGGCTGCTCGACAGTGACCCGGCGCAGGGCCGGGACGAGCCGTTCGTGGCGCGCCAGACGCTGGAGCGCATCGAGAACGCCGCACCGGTCCGGGAGGGCCTGCCCGACTTCAACGAGACCAGGGAGAGGAAGAGGAAGAGGGGTGACGCCGAGCCGGAGGTGGTGTACCGCGCGTTCTCCCGCGACCTCGCCGACACCCTCAAGCTTCCGGCTGATGCTCCGCCGCTGAGCATCGAGATGGACACCGCCCGCGGTCCGATGCGCGCACAGGTGGACTTCGACGCCAGGTTCTTCGTGTCCTCCTCGGTCGAGGTCGTCCGCGACGGCGGGCACGACGGGGACGGCCCGGCGTCCTTCCGCCACGTCCGGCTGCGGGTGCGCGCCCGCGCGGGCGACGGCATGGACGAGCGGACCGCGCTCCAGGCCAACGTGGGGGTGAAGCGCTACGTCGAGGCGCTGTTCAACCGCAAATACGTGCTTCCGCACAGCGGTGAGCAGCTGCACGTGTCGGTGGTGGTGCTGAATGACGACCGGCCGCACGACAACGTCCACGCCACCCTCACCTGGACCCCGGTGCCGTCGGCGGGGGCCGGGTCGCAGGCCCCCGCCCCCGCCGGGCGCCCCGGCGATATCCAGGGGATCGGCGAGGTGCTGCGCCGGCTGGGGGTGCTGGACGGCGACCCGGCGCGGGGTGAGGACCACGCGTATGTGGCGCGGCGGACGCTGGAGCGGATCGAGACCATGGCGCGGCCGCGGCCGCCGCGGCGGTGGGCCGACCCCCAGGGCGAGGTCCCGCTCTCGGACTATGAGCACAAGGTGGCGGGCAACCCGTCGAAGTGGCGGGGCAAGGGCAAGGACGAGTGGGAGGCCGCGCGGGCGGCCGCGCAGGTCCACCAGGTGGGCGCGCATACGGACGCCAGCAGGGCCGAGATCAAGAAGGACGCGCGTGCGGCCCGGCCACTGGGCCAGGACGACTTCGACGCCCAGGGCGACCTCAAGGACCCGGCGTCGGTGGTGCTAGCGCAGGGTGCGACCTCGGGCATGCCGCAGTTCATCCGAGCGGACATGGACTCCAAGTGGGTCGGTCCGCGCAGGTTCGAGCACCGGCGGATCCCGATCCCCGACACCTATCGCAAGAAGGCCGGGAAGGACGGCCCGACCCATATCCGGGAGATCACCTTCCGCGTGCGGCCCATCCGCCACCAGGGCATGACGGAACAGCGGTTCGACGCCTATCTGAAGGACGTCGGCAAGAAGCTGGACGCCATGTGGAACGGCCGGTTCCGGCTGCGCGGGGACGGGACCGTCGTGAACGACAACGGTGCGGTGGTGCACCGGCTCGACACGAAGCTGTCCGAGACGCTGTTCGGCCAGGACAGCATTTCCGACCCGAAGGACCTGCACGGCAACCCGGTCACGGTGCCCGGCGCCGATCCGCGGCCCGGGGCCGGCGACCAGCTGCACATCCGCCTCGAATTCGCCGACGACTCCACGCCCGACGCCGACGTGCACGCCGCCCCCACCGTGCGCCACTACCACCCCTCGACCCGGCGCCAGGACATCCCGGGCATGAACATGCTGTCCTGGCACGACGCGTACCCGGTGGAAGCGGCGGTCCATGAGATCGACCACTGGCTCGGTCTGGCCGACGAGTACTGGGACGCGACGTCCGTCTTCCGCGGACGCCAGGACGGCGATGCCGTGCGCCTCGACGGCGGCCACATGACCAACTCCTGGTCGGAGTACTCCAAGGGGCGGTTCCGCACGACCCAGGAACCCTTCGTGCGGACCGCCTACGCCGACACCATCGCCTCGGTCATGGAGTACGGCACGTCGGACCACCCGGCACCGCCACGGGCCGGCGGCCTGAACGACCAGGCCAAGACCATCATCGCCCGGGTACTCGATCCCGGCATCGCCGCGACCGACGCGCGGCGGTTCGAGGTGTTCGACCGCTTCGCCCTGGCCACCGACCGGTTCGTCCGCGACTGGGACGGTGACAGGGTCGCGGACGCCCTCCTCTCTCCCGCGGATGCCACCGCGCGTGCCGCCGTCCGCGAACACCTCGGCGTCGCCGCCGACGCGCGTGCCGCCGCGCGGCGCGAGCAGGCGCGTGCCGCGCAGACCCGTGCCGCCGGTGATGAGGCCGCGGCCCGCGCCGCGGAGGCGGCTGCCGCGGAGTTGGAGAAGGCGGCGCGTGCCGCCGATGCGCGTGTGGCCGATGCCCGCAAGCACGCCGCCGACTCCGGCGCCGATACCCGCGCGGCCGATGCCCTGCGCGCCTTCGACGCCGATGTCGACGGCTGGCGGGGCGACGGCCGGCTGGCGCGGGCGATGGACCTGGCCGGCCGGCTCGGGGCGACCGTGCCCGCCGGGGTCGTGATCAAGACGCTTCCCCCGCACGCGTTGGGGGGACTCGCCCACGGGCTGTCCGGTACGAACGATCCCGTGGACGGCTCCGTCGCGCTCACCGTCTTCGCCGCGGGCCTCGACCGTGCGGCCGGGCGCGGCCCGATCGCCGACACCCCCGCCGGCAATGGGCGTCCCGCGATCACCGCGCGCGACGCCGAGACCAGGCTGGAGCAATGGCGCACCAGGAATCTCCTGGTCGAAGGGCTCCGCGTCCTCCACGACTCCGGTGTGCGCGTGGAGGGCTCCGAATGGATCGGCGCCCTGCCCGATGCCGGCCGCGCAGCGGTCGTGGCCGCTCTGATGCCCTCGGGCGGCCCGCAGCCGAATTCGGTGCTGGGCCGACTGGGAGCCCTGCAGTGGCCCGTGCTGCAACAGGCCGCCCTGGACATCCTCGGTGCGAGATACGACCAGCTCGTCCACAACCAGCCCCAGCGGGGGCTCACGGTGTCCGTGCCGGGGCATCCGGAGGTGCGGCTGACCGAGAACCAGGTGACGACCCAGTGGAACGAATGGCTCGCCGAGGGTGTCCTGCGCCCCGCGATGCAGCGGTTGGTCCAGCTGCGTGTGCCCGTGCGCAGGCCCGGCCCCCCCGGTGGCGCCGCCCCCGCGCCGGCGGGGCCGTCCCAGCAGCAACCGGCTCCCCAGGGAACGGGGGCGCCCGCTCCCCTCTCAGCTGACCCCCAGAGCCGTTTCGCGGAGTTCGACCCCGTACGGGACGCGGCCGGCAGGGCGGACGCCCCGCGGAACCCGGCGACGGGCACGGCCGCGCCGTATGTGAGCCACCGGCCGGGCGATCCCGCGCCCCGTGCGGAGGGGCTCCCCGATCGTGACAGGTGGGGGGCGGAGTCGGCTCCGCAGCGGCGGCTGTTCTCGCGCAACTACATAGAGACCCTCGACCCGCCGGAGGACGACGGGGACTTCGACTCGTCGGCGGATGAGATGAGCGTCGACTCGTCGGAGGCCGATGACACGCCGCCGCTGACGGTCGAGGTCGACACGCCGAACGGGCGGATGCGCGCCGAGGTGTCGATCGACAACCGGTTCTTCGAGTCCTCCACGATCGAGGTCGGCCCCGACGGCGCCGAGGACGGCGGGCCCTCCGGTGTCCGCAATGTGACGCTGCGGTTCCGCCACTTCGCCGGGAACGGTGTGGACCCCGAGGTCAGGAGCGCGGCCACCGAGGGGCTCAAGCGGCGCATCGAGTCGGTGTTCAACGACGCCTACGTGCTGCCGCGCAGTGGGCGGCAGTTGAACGTGAACGTCGTCGAAGCGGGGTACATGGCCCCGCAGGACACCGTCCACGCCACCATCACCTGGCATCCGGTGGAGCAGGGGGCCGATGGGCCGCCCGGAACCGGCGGCGACGGCCGGGGCGCGGGCGAGGTGCTGCGGCGGCTCGGCATGCTGGACGGCGATCCGGCGCGGGGTGTCGCCGAGCCGTATGTGGCGCGGCGCACCCTGGACCGGATCGAGACCATGGTGGAGCCGCGCCCGGTGCGGCGGCGGCCGGACCCGGTCGGCGACGCACCGGCGCAGGTGCACGGGGGGCTGGCGCATCCGTCAGTGTGGGCGGCGGCGCGGGAGGACGCCCAGGTCCACCAGGTGGGCGGGCCGCATTTCGAGGCGGATTTCTACGACGTCGTGACGGGCGCCCCCGTGACCTACCACCTGGCACGGGGCCTCCACGTCGACGTCGACGACCACCTCCGCAACGAGCGCAGGTTCGAGTGGCGGCGGATCCCGATCCCCGAAGAGCACCGCACCCCGGGCGGCCCCACCCACGTCATGGAGATCACCTTCCGTCCGCGGCTGACTCCATATCCGGGCATGACGGACGCGCGATTCGCCCGGTACCGCCAGGAGTACGCCGACGCGCTGGATTCGATGCTCAACCGCGGCTTCCGGCTGCGCGGCGACGGCAGTCTCGTGCGTCCGCAGGACGGTGCGGTGGTGCACCGGATGGGTACGCGGCTGTTCGAGACGCTGTTCGGTGAAGGGAGCATCCCGGAGCAGCGCGATCCGGACCTCAGGGGCAACGGGGCGGCGGTGCCCGGCTTCGACCCGCTGCCGGGGACCGGCGACCAGTTCCACGTCCGCCTGGAGTTCGCCGACGACGACACGCCCGCTGACCAGGTGCACGCCGAGGTCCAGGTGCTCGCCGCCGACCCGTCCCTGCCCTACACCGACGAGCGGATGAGCACCGGGGTCTGGTACGACGGGGTCTACCCGGTGAAGTCGCGCGTGCACGAGACCCTGCACTTCCTCGGCATGGTCGACGAGTACACCGAGGGCGACTCGTTCTTCCGCTGGGGGGACGACGCCGACGCCATCCGCCCCGGGCCCGGCCTCATGGGGCACAACTGGACGGCCGAGGACGCCAACGGGTGGCTGGTCGAGGCCGCCGACCCGTGGATCCGGCAGAGCTACCTCGACACCGCCGCCTCGGTCGCCCGCGACGGCTCCTCGGCCCAGACGCCGCCGGTGCGGTTGGCCGACCTCTCCGACGACGACAGGTCGCATATCGTCGCGTTCCTGGAGCCCGGCATGATGGCCACCGACGCGCGGAGTCAGGAGGTGTTCGACCACTTCGCGCTCGCCGTCGACGAGCATGTGCGCGGCTGGAGCCCCGAGCAGGCCGAGCGGCACGCCGCCGATCCCGTCGCCTACAGCGAGGACCGCGCCAAGTGGCAGGACGAAGGCCGGCTCGCGCCGATGATGGTCTACGCCACCGAAGCGGATGTCGACATCCCCTTCCGGGCCGTCGTCGACGCGTTGCCGGACGCCGAGCGCGTCCGGCTCGGCCGCGGCCTGGCCGGATCCGACCACCCGGTGGCGCGCGCCGAAGCCCTGGCCGTGTTCGCCGCGGGGCACGACCACGCCGCCGGCCGCGGCCCGTTCACCGACATCCCCGCCACGGGCGACCACCCGGCCATCAGCGCCCGCGACGCCTGGGCGCGGCTGGAGGGGTGGCGCCGCGACGGGCGGCTGCTCGGCGCGTATCAGCTGCTCCAGGGCGATTCGATCGAGGTCAGGGGCGAGGACTGGACGCGGTCGCTGCCCGACCTGGCGCGGCACCAGGTCCTCGCCCTCCTGCCCCGTGGAGCCGGCCTGGGCGCGCTGCCGCCGCCGGTGGCCGAACGCGCCGTGCCGGCCATCCTCGGTTCGGCCTACGACCAGGTCGCCCTCGGCGCGTCCGCGGACGACATCACGGTCACCACCCCCGGCCACCCCCCGGCCCACTTCACCGCCCAGCAGGTCTACGACCAGCTCATGGCCTGGAACCACCAGGGCGGCCTCGCCGACGCGCTGCGTGCCCTCCAGTGGTCGGGTGTGCCCATCACCGACGCCCAGATCGGCGCCATCGCGCCGCCGGCCGCCGCGCAGCCCGGCGGACCGGCCGCCTTCACCCCCTACCAGCCCGGGCCGCCCGGTCCGGGAAGGCCCTTCGGCCCGGGGATGACGGGGCGGGGCGGCCCCGCGGAGCCGACGCCCGCCCGTGACGCGGGTACCGGGGATGCCGGACGCCGGGCTCCCGGCATGCGTCCGGCCGACCCTGCCGCGCCTCCCGCCGCCGGGCCGACGAGCGACACCGCGGCAGAGCCGACCGACGCCGTGCGGACGCCGGAAGCGGAGGCGCCGGAGCGCGCCGCCGAGGACCCGCGGGCTCCTGTTCAGCCGGCACACGACGCCCGGCGGCAGACGGCACCCCAGCCCCCGTCCGCCCCGAGCGCGCAGACGCCCCCGGCCGAGCCCGCGCCCGCCCTGTCGGATCGGGCCGACGCCCGGGTCGATCCGCAGGGGAGGAGCGGGACCGCGCCGACGCCCTCCAGCGCGTCGGAGCGGACGGCACCGCCCGCCACCGAACCGCCGCCGTCCCTGGCGCAGTCGTGGGGGGACGTGCTCAACCCTTCGCCCCGCGCGGACGACGGTACGCGGGGAGACGGTGACACCCTTCGTCCGGCGACCCCGTCCGAGGACGGTGCGGACACCGGTGTGACGGGGCCCGACCCGGCGCAGGCCGGCACCACGACCACTGATGACGCGCGGTCGCCCGTCGTCGACCCCGACGAGGGCCGGACGACCGTCGATCCCGAGCGCGAACGCGAACTCGCCCGCGCCCGCAAGGGCAAGCAGCCCGACCGGGCGGGGGCCGAGCGCGCCGAGGCCGAGGCTTTGGCGGCGGAGGCGGAGGAGACCCGGCTGCGGGCCGAGACGGAGCGCGAGCTCGCCACTGAGGCCGAGATCCTGGCCGCGGAGGCCGCCGTGGGCGATGTGCCGACGACCTCCTCGCGCGTGGAGGCCATGGCGACCGAGGCCGCGATCCGCCAGGTCGACGCGGCGGAGGCCGACCGGCTGGCCGACCTCATGAGCGACCGGGCCGCCGATGCCCGGCGGCGCGCCGAGGCCGCGGAGCACGACGCCGTCCGCGAGCAGGACGCCCGCGAGCAGGACGCACCGGCCGCCGAGCACGGCGCCGATACGGAGTCCGGCGCCCCCCTGCGCTCCCCGGTGGCGCCCGAGCCGCCCGCGGGCGCCGAACCGCCGGTGGACTCCGCTGCGCCGCCGGTGGTGCGGCCGCGGTCCGAGGCGCCCGAGCGGGACACCGAACGGACCGCGCCGTCGAAGGATCCCGCCGTCACCCCGCGGAAGGGCGACAAGGCGGGCGTGCGCCGAAATGACACGTCCGTGCGCACCGACGCCCCCGAGGCCGCCGTCCCCGTGCCCGGGGACCGGCCGCCGGAGCGGCGGGACGGTGCCTCCGAGCGGAGCAGTGTCGACGTCGCCGCGCGGGTGCGGGACCTGGAGGGCCGGAAGGCCACCCCACCGCCCCCCGCCCGCGATGACGCGACGGCCCCGCCTCAGGGCGGGGACACCACGTCTCCCCGGCGCCCGGGAGACGGAGACGGCCGTGTCGCCGCGCGGGTGCGGTGGATCGAGGGGCTGAGCGACGCCTCGCGCTCCGGGAACGGCGGCGGTGACCGGCGGCCCGCGGGAACGGGGCGGGGTACGGGCGGCCGCTCCGTGCCCGACCCGCAGACCACCCGGGGCGGCGGCCGGAGGCTGAACTACCTGCTGAGGAGCGGGCAGATCGACGCCCCGCTCATCGGCCCCGCCGCGGACCGGCTCATCTCCCGGATCCGGTCCGAGATCAGCGGGACGCGCGGCGACCTCAGCGGCCGGCTCACCGCGGGCGAGCTCAACGCGATCGAGCGGCAGGTGCGCGCCGACACCGCGCGCGATGCCCGGCCCTACTTCGCCCCCGGCGGCCACACCTTCACCATCAAGGGCCGGGGCGGAGAACGGACGGTCACCCTCAAGCTGTCGCCCGAGGGCGATTCCTGGCACCCCGCCTCGACGTCCGGCTCCGCACCCGCGACGACCGGTCCCGACAGCGCCCCCAGCGTCAAGACCAAGAGCACGGCGGAGCACAAGACCAAGGATTCGCGAAAGGGGCAGGCGACCTCGACGGCCGCCGTCGGCGGGGCGTTCAATGTCACCGCCTACGGGCTGGTCCCGGCCGATGCGCCCGTCGCCGGTCCCGTCTTCACCTTCTCCTTCAGCGGGACCCACAACCAGCGCTCCACCAGCTATTCCGTCAGTGACACCGTCTCCAGCAAGAGCGAAGTGACGCTGAAGGGAACGCCCGAGGAGTTCATGAGCGCCCTGCGGGTGGAGCTGACCGTCGATCCGCCGCCCGCAGGACGCCAGGGGCCGGCGGACCGCGTCCGGGACGGTGACCGCACGTCCGATGTCGAGCTGACCGAGAACGCGGTGGTCGTGTCCGTGGTCGAGCCGAACGGGCTGAGCATGTCGGTCCCCGGCGGCCTCAAGAACCGCGGCACCGCCGCCGACCCGGCCAAGGACGCCCCCGCGCGCATCGTCCTGCCCGACCCCTTCGACAGCGGGCCGCGCACGCCGGGCACCCAGGACACGCAGGGGACCCGGGTGGGCAGCGGGCACCCGCTGGCGGTCGACCCCATCGACGGCCTGACGCGGCAGATCCGCCAGCAGCTCGGCATCGACCGCGACCACGCCACCAGCGCCGACCTGGACGACGTCACGACCCCCGATGCCCTCCGGGAGATCCTGCCGTCGCTGGACCGCGGGCCGGCTCCGGTGGCCGTGGTCACCGATGCGGAGGGCAAGACCCGCGTCCTCACGATGTGGTCGGCCCCCCGGGAGCTGACCCGGATCGAGGACGCACCGGACAAGGCGTCCTTCAGCCGCAGTGGAAAGGGCGACAAGGAAGCGGGCCTGGCGGCGAAGCGCTCGACCAACCTGAAGATCGGCGTCGGACTGGGCGCGATGGTGACCCTGCTCAAGGGCGTCCTCCGCTTCAACATGCCCCACGCCGAGGTATCGGACAAGCTCGACGCCGCGTCGAGCCGGGCGATCAATACGGGGGGCGGCCGGACGGCCAAGGCGCACTCGGACAAGGTCGAGACCTACGAGGTCGACCGGGTGTTCTACGCGACGCTCTCGGGCGACCGCACGCTGATGCGGTCGTCGGGGAGGTCCATCGAGCAGATCGCGGTGTCCGACGCCCGGCGCATGGCCGGCCTCGACGAGCCCACCCCTCAGGCCGCCGCACGGCGCACGCCCCGCTTCGACCACCTGACCGTGGACCGCCCCGCCCACTGGGGCGCCACCACCCCCCGCGAGGTGCTCCACCGGGACGGCAGCCGCTACCGGACCGCGCCCGCTCCGGCGCCGGTCACCGGTGGCCCCGCGCAGCGGCCCCGCACCGTGTACGAGGAGTACGCGCGGGCGGTGCTGACCGGGATCGCCGACCAGCACCCGGGCCTGGTGGTGCCCGACCTCGACACCATGGCCAAGGCGACCTATGCCCGCCGCCCCAGCGCCGGGCCCGACGACCGCCGCACCCCGCGCGAGCGCTGGCTCCTGCGCCGCGACTACGAGCAGGCCGTCGCCAACACCATCGAGATCCTGAAAGCGATCACCGGCCTGGAACAGCACCTGGAGAAGCGCCTGGACGAGTGGACGGGGCCGGGCGTCGACGTGCATCTGATCGAGACCACGAGCATCGACCCCACTCTCGCCAGCCGGGGCGGCTTCTTCCGCCCGCCGTTCGTGACGGTGCGGCTGCACGCCGATGCCACCGGGCGCACCTTCGGGGGCACCTCGACGGTGGGCACCGGGTCCGGGGTGTCGGGGTCGGCCGGGCACACCGATGGGCGCGACCGCACGAAGACCTGGACCGAGCAGTTCGTCATCGGAACGCAGGGCCGGGACCCCGCGGCCGATGCGACGGGCCTGCGCAAGAACATCGGGATGTTCAACGCGGTGGCCGAGGCGTCCCAGCCGCGCGGGCGCTCCCAGGAGCACGGGGTCAAGGGGTCGACCGAGACCTCGGTCACCACCGAGGGTGACACCGACGTGTGGCGCTGGGACCTGAACCTCACCGCCAAGATCGCCAAGTTCCGCAAGGCCGACGACCTGACGGTGATCGACGACGGCGGTACCACCGCCGCTGCCGGGCCGGACGGGAGCACCTACGACGGGTACGCCGTCACCATCCAGGGCCCCCACGCGCGGCTCGAGGTGGAGTCCGCGGCCGGGAAGGACGTGGATCCCGCGGACGCCCGTGACACCCCCATCACGGGCACCGACCGGGCCACTACAGCGGGCGGGACCACCGGCCGGACCGCGGAGGGGACACGGGCCCCCGCAACGGAGAACACGCCGGCCCCCGCAACCCGGACGCGCCGGGCCTCGGCGCCCGCCGCCTCCACCGGGGAGACCACCGATCCCGCTCCGGAGACCGCCTCCGGTGGGGACACCGCCGCCGCGCCCGCGGGGCCGCGCCGGCTGTCGGCCGCCGACGCCCGCGCGCTCGTGCTGGGGACCGGGCGGGCTCCGGCGCCCCATCCGCTGGACGGGGTGCCCACCGCGCCCGAAAGGGTGACCGCACCGGACCTGTACCGGCTGGGCAACCGGCTGCTCACCGACACCACCCCGGGGTTCCAGGACTTCCTGCGGCGGTCCCGGGGGGCGCACGACTACCTGCGCCAGCTGCTGCTGTCGCCCACGCTCAGCGGCAACGTGCCCCAGCTGCTGTCGCGGTTCGGGCTGCGCAGCGGCCGGATGCAGGTGGACACCTCGTGGCGCTGGCGCGGGCTGCCGACCCTGGTCACCCGCGCCGTCCGGGGCGCCTTCCGGCTGCACGACCCGATGCCCACCACCACGGTGGAGATCTCCAGCAGCGGCGAGCTGAGCATCGGCGCCACCAGCACCCACGGCGGACACACCCGCTCACTGGCCTTCTCCGCCCGGTTCCGGCACAACCCCAACGACGAGGCACCCCCGGGGGCCGAGCAGCCCCCGGTGGGCACCGCGAAGCGCGCCAACCCCATGCCCGGCGTATCGTGGACGCCGTATTCGCGCTCGACCACCAAGAGCACATCCGACTCGGTCACCGTGTCGCGGACGACCACCGTGGGCCCGCAGGGCGGCTCCTTCCCCTACACCGCCGACCTGTCCTTCGACCAGGCGGCCGAGGCCAAGAAGGACTGGAAGCTGGGCGTGACCGTGCCGCGGCGCTCCTCCACGGCCACCCACCACGGCGTGCACACCGAGGCCCCCGGCGGCGAGTTCGGCTACATCGCCGAAGCCGAGGCCTATGCGGCCGGCCTGGTCGACGACGCGGTCGGGACCGACACCGACGGCAACCCCGTCCCCACCCGGCTGCTGGGCCACGACGCGCTCCAGCCCGACTGGCAGCCGCGCTCCGGGTTCTCCGGGCTGGGCCACCGCCGTGAGGGCCCCGACCCCGGGCCCGTCGTCGACGCACTCATGCGGCGGTTGGCCGATGAGGGGCTGGAGCTGACGGGGACGAGCCGTGAAGGGCTGTTCCAGCGCGTCGGAGAGCACCTCTCCCGAGGGCTGGACGATGCCACCGCCCGGGCGGTGCCCATCGACGTCAAGGTCCGCTCCGCGCACACCGTCCACGCGTCGAGGTCCGGGAAGATCACGGTCGACGTCATCCGGCAGCGCAGCGAGGTGGACCGGGTCGGGGCCAAGGCCGACTTCACCGATTCGCGCTCCCGCACCACCGATGTCACCGAATCGGCGGGCAGGAAGAAGGAGACCACCGTCGGCGGCGAGTTCACGGTGATCGGCGCGCTGCCGCACGACGGCGACGCGCGCCCGGCGTCGGAAGCTCCCAACAGCCGGCCGGTGTCCCTCCCCGCCGGAGGCGACGTCTCGCGCACGGGCGGGGTCTCGACCACCCAGAACACGGGGGACTCGATCACCGAGTCGGCCGACACCACGATCACCGGCCCCTACGCCGTCATGGGCACCGACGCGGCGCTGCGCCTGTATCTGGAGGTCGAGGGGCGCGATGACGCCATCATCGCCGAGGCCCCCGCGGGGCGGATGAGTGAGCTCTACCCCGCCCCCTACCTCGTGAGGGAGAACGGCTCCGGTGCGCGGGCGCCCAAGGCGGGCGAGCCGCGGGTGCTGCCCTCGCCGAACCAGCGGCTCGACCCGGCGGCCCAGGACTGGACGGCCAAGACGCGCCGACGCGCCACCGAATCGGCGCCGATGCCGTGGCTGGAGGCGCTCGCGGTCGCGGGCGACGGGGCCGCGGTCACCGCGGCGGGCTACATCGCGGCGGCCCGGGCGTCGGGGTGGCAGCCCCCGCAGGGCGCGTCAGTCCCCGAACTGGTCCGGGGGGCGCGCGAGTACCTGGTGGACACGATGGGGCCCCGGGCGGAGAACATCCCGGCCGCCCTGACCGGTCTGGCGCTGACGGCGAACTTCACGCCCGCGTCCAAGAGCGGGACGGGCCTGCCGAACCTGTACCGGGACCGGGTGATCACCTTCGCCGACCTCAAGTGGCGCCTGCACGCGGTCCCCCGTACCCGGGGGGCGCGGCTGATCGACGTGTCGGTCGACTCCGGCCACGGCGGCTCCCGGCAGGGCGGCCACAAGGACGAGACGGCGGTGGAGCACTCCGCCAGCACCTCCGGCGGCGTGACCGGGCGTGTGATCGGGTCCGCCCCCAACCAGAACTGGCCGGTTGGCTCGGCGAACGACGGGCAGTCCACGTCCGTCTCGTCCACCGCCGCGACCGCGAAGAGCACCCGCACGGACCACCCCAACCGCCCGCCCACGTCGAGCAGGCGCGCCTACCTGGTCGCGATCCCCACGACGTGGCTGGTCGCCGCGGAATCTCCCGTGGCCCAGATCCGCTACATGGGGTTCTCGGCCGACCAGCTCGGCATGGCCGAGGTCGACGCCGAGGTCGTCACCTGGCTCGACCACGACCAGGCGCGTCAGCTGGGGCTCGTGGACGGCGTCGAGACGAACAAGGAGCTGTGGGACGCCCTGTACACGGCCCAGGAGAAGTTCGGCGAGACGGAGAAGACCTACTTCGACGCCCGCCAGAAGCTCCCGGAGCTCGTGCGAAGCGTCGAGGAAGCGCACCAGAGCGGCGACCCGAAGCGCCTGAGCGACGCGCGGACGGCCTACAGCACCCAGCGCAAGAAGGCGGACGGCCTGCACGCCGAGTTCCGCCAGGGCTTCGAGGTCTGGAACGCGGCCCGCAACACCGCCCGGGAATCGCTGGAGCTGTCGGCGCGGGAACGGGCGCTGCGCGATGCCCGCCTGAGCCGGGACGTGGGGCGGACCCAGGACGCGCGGGCGGCCTACGATGCCCAGCGCGCGGTGGTGGACCGCCTGCGCACCGAGTCCAAGCGGGCCTACGACGACTGGGACAAGGTCCGGACCAAGCCCGAACCGGCCAAGGAGTCCACCGAGTCCACGACCCGGGCCACCGATTCCCCGGAGTCCGCTCCTCCCGCTCCCGTGCACCCGCACCCGGCGCCTCCGGCCGCCGACTCCATGATGTCGGGGGCGCTGCCGGACGCCTCCGCGCTCGGGAACGACGGCGGTCCGACATCCGAACAGGCCGAAGCGGAGGCACGGCTGCGGTCTCCCGAACCGCCGTCGCTCGACGCGCGCGGGCGGGTGCGCATGGGATTCGCCGACTGGGACACCGACTCCGGGGACGAGGACTCCGGGGTCTTCCGCCGCCCTGACGAGTCGGGTCCGCGGGACGGCATGGCGTCGTTCCCCCGGCCGTGGGCGCGCGATCCCTGGCAGACCGAGACGCGAAGGGAGTACCCGTCCTTCGATTCACCGCCGACGAGCCCGGGCGGCCGGATCCACGCCGAGGCCTTCGGGGAGGACGTCGATTCCGCGGACGACCTCTACCTCCCTCCGGTGGAACTCCGCCGGGCCGGCCCGTACACCGCGCCGACGGGGAACGAGGCCGCGTCCCCGAACGGGGGCGGTGACGACGGGCCGCCGCCGGCGTCCGCGGAGCGGCCTTCCGCCGAAACGAAGCAGCGCCCCGCACCGGTGCCCGGCGAGGACGACGCGAAAAACGGGATCGAGCGCGAGCCGGAGCTCCCGCTGCCGTCCGCGCAGCCGTCACGACGGCCACCGTCCGTCCCGGAGCCGGAGCCGGAGCCGGAGCCGGCGTCGGAGCGGTCAGCGGAGCCGTCCGCCCGGCAGGATCCCTCGGCGCCCGTCGCTCAGGAGCCCGCGCAGCGGCCCTCGACCACGGTCCCGCTGCGGACGGAGCCGACGACGGGGCAGGCCGAGTCCTCGGCGCGATCGCCTCTGGCACCGCAGCCGGAACGCGGATCCAGCTACACCGAAGTGTTCGGCAGCGTGCTGAACCCCGCGGGCGCCACGCCGCGCGGCCCGGTCGCCGAGCCGGAGGCCCCGGCCGAGACGACCCGTGCCGCCACCGCGCCCGCGGAGGGCGCCGCCCCCGCCGTGCCCCCGGCGCACCAGGCCGCGCCGCCCGCCGACGACCCGCAGGAGGGCCGCGACCCCGACGACACCGAGGACTCCGACGACAGCGATAGCGACAACGACCCCGACGACGGCGACGACGTCCACGGCCGCTTCGGCCGCCGCGGCGACGACGATGACGACGATGACGACGCCCCGGCACCCGGGACGGGCGGCCAGGCGCCCGCGTCCTCCGGTTCCACGGAGACCTCGCGCTTCGGTGGCGGGCGGACCGATGGCGGGGGCGGTGGCCGGTCCGCCGGCCCGGCGGGTACCACCCGCGGCCCGGACGGGGTGAACGATCGGGAGCGCACCGCACCGGACGACGATGCGGACGGCGGCGACCTGTACGCCTCCTCCCCGGAGCCGTCGCCGGGACCGGCCACGCCCGTCGACCCGAGCGATCCGTGGGGCGGCAACCCCCCGGTCACACCCAACTTCAGCGCTCTGGCCGACCCGAAGTCGGCCAAGGAGCAGCCCCGCACCATCGAGGACGTCGTCGCCGACCTCACCTACCGCTACGGGATCGAGGACATCGGGCACCACACCGCCCAAGACGCGGAGACCCAGGTCTTCATGGCCGGCCACCGCCGGCGCCACCGGTCGTCCCGCCACGGCCAGGACCACGACCCCGGCCCCTCCGACCCGTACGCGTACCAGTACGACGATGCCGGCGACCCCGTCGACGACGCGTACTCCCAGGCCCAGTACCCCGAAACCCAGGACACGCAGTCCCCGTGGGCCCAGACCCAGTATTCCCAGGTCCAGTACAGCCGTTATCCCGCCCAGGACTCCGGCCCCGTGTACCCCGACACCACCGCCCACGGTTCCGCGGAAACGTCGCCGCAGGGGCAGCAGACCCCGCAGGACCCCGACCAGGCTCAGGGCGGGAGCCAGGACGATCAGATCGAGGTGCTGAGGGGGTGGAACAGGACCTTCGCCGGCATTGAGGACCTCGTCGCCGCCACCGGATCCGAGGTGGTGGGTCGGCAGGCGTTCACCGCGGGCGGCTCCGACGGCAGTACCGAGCTCATGCGCTTCGATAACGGCACGCAAGCGGTCTACAAGGACACCGAAGAGGCGACACGCGCCCGCGACCGCGCCGATGCCGAGCAGCTCGCCTCCCTGGTGGGCCGGGCCATCGGTGCCAACGTCCCCGGCGTCCTGCGCGTCGGTGAGTTCGAGATGTTCATACACTTCATGAACGGGGTGTCCGGGACCACCCATATCGACAACCCGCGGCCGCCCCTGACCAATACGCACGACGGGCACGTCCTGGGCCTGCTCGACCTGCTCATCGCCAACGGCGACCGCAACCCGGGCAACTGGCTGGACCAGGGCAACGGACACGTCGCGGGAATCGACCACGGCAAGGCCTGGTTCAAATACGAGTACACGCCGGAGGACCCCACCGACCTGGACGGGCTGGCCTACACCCACGGCATGCGGCCCTTCTACGACTTCGACGCCAACGAATGGATCGCCAACCCGCTGACCCGTGCCGACATCCGGCTGCTGCGGACCCGGCTCGCCGCGCTTCACAACGAGTTCGTCCGCCTCGACCGCGCCGAGTGGTTCGACGAGATGATGGCGCGCTTCGACATGCTGGCCCGCAACGCGCGGGGGACCACCAACCTGCTGGCCGGAGGCCGACGATGACCCGTGTGCTCTACGTCCAGGACCGCCGCACACAGCGGACACGGCCGTTCCTGACGCTGCACGACGACGGCACGCTCACCGGCCACGACCCCCAGACGGCCGACGCGATCCCCCGCCTCGGCGCCAAGCGAGGCTGGTCCAATGAGGAGATCTTCGACGACTGCGCGGCGCAGTCCAACGCCTACGTCCGCTACTTCGAGGAGCCGGAATGACCACCGCCGGCCGGCGGAGGCACGGTCGCCGTCCCGTCACCGACGGGCCGATCAAGGGGGATCCCGAGTACGGCCCGACGGCCGCTGCACCGTCCGCTCCAGCCCCGATCCCCTGTGCCGTCCGGTCCGTGTCCGAGGGGCGGATCGCGATGCCCGAGCCGAGTCCCGGCCGGTTCCGCGGCACCGCCGCGTGCCACACGCGGCCGGGCCGCCCCTCCTCCTCGCTTCCCTCCGTGCCCGTGTCCGGGCGCGGAGGGTCCCCCGGGCACTCGCCCCTGCTTTCCGTAACCCCCCTAGGGAAGACCGAAAGGACCACTGACCTATGACCGAGCAAGCTGCAGGGAGGGACGGGTCGCCGCCGGTGCGTGCGCACGGCGACGACGCCGATCCCTCCACCGCGCAGGGTGCTGCGGGAATCGCTGATACCGCTGGGCAGGCGCCCGGCGGCTCCGGTCCCGCGGCCGGTCAGGCCGCGGCGGCGGACAACGGAACGCCCAAGCCCGACGCCGTCGTCCCCGCCGACGGCCCGGCCCCCGGTGCCCCCGCAAGCGGAACCGACCTCGGGGCGGCCCCTCCCGCCCCCGATGCCGCCGGTGAACGCTCCCCTTCCCCCCTTGTCGACGGTGCGCTGGGCCGTTCGGATGCCGCGCTCGGATCGCCGGCCGCCGCACCGGCACGGGAACCGTCCCCGGAACCGTCCGCTGCCTACAGCGACCCGATCTCCCAGCCGATCCCCGTCGTCCCGGCGAGCCTCCGCCCGGAGCCGCAGCAGGACCCGGCCGCCGAGCGGCCCGGCGCCGCCTCCTCCCCGGAGGGCGCGGCCGCCCCGGCCGCGGCGCAGGCCGACACTCCGGCGGTGCCGGGGGCGGCCACCGAGGCCGCCCCGGCCGAATCCGGGGCGGAGACGACCGCCGCCGCGCGTGAGGCGGCGGCGGAGAGCACGGTGGCGGCGGCCGGCGCCGCCGCGGTCGAGCCCGCTGCGCAGGACCGCCTGGGCCGGCCCGGGCGCCCCGCCCTCGCGTTCGCGGCGATCGCGGGCGTGGTGCTGATGGCCACCCCCTTCGCCGTCAGCGAGACCTCCCAGCGGCTGGCCTCCACGCCGATCGACCCGGTCGACCAGGAGGGACTGCTGGGCTTCCTGACACAGCCGGGTGCCGACGCCAGCGGCGCGGCCACCGTGAGCGGGGAGCGCCCGCCCTCGGGTGCGGCGGCCTCGGGGCCGAGCGTCATGGAGAACGAGCCCGCGCCCGAGAGCGGCTATGTGCCCGAGGTGCTGCCCGAGGACCCGCCCGCGCAGGGCGGCGCGGGCGATCCGGGAGACCCGGGGCCGGGCGGTCCGTCCGGATCCGGATCGGGCGGTTCCTCCGGTGAGGGATCGGACGGTTCGCGCGGCGGTGAGGACTCCGGCTCGTCCGCGGCGTCGGATTCGTCCGGGGACGGACTCTTCTCGGGGTTCGGCCTCTTCGGCGGTGGGGGAGAGGACGAGGAGGAGGACGAACCGGCCGGCGGCAACGGCCGGGGCGACGGCACCCGCGACTCTGATTCCGGTAGCGGCTCCGGCTCCGGTGCGCGGTCCGACGACTCCGGGGAATCCCAGGAGTCCGCGGACGGTGAGGATTCCGCGGCGGGCGGTCTGTTCGACCGCAACACCAACGGGGCCGTGCCGATGGTCGACTCCGACTCGGAGGAGACGGCCGAGGAAGGCGGAGGGAGCGGGGACGACACCCCTGCTTCCCAGGGCGGCGCCCCCGAACGAGAGGAGCCTGCCGAGGAGGACGCCGCCGAGCCGCTGGTCGAGCAGCAGCGGGCGGACGTGGGTGAGCCCCTGAACGCGGATCGGGGAGTCCCGATGGCCGAAGCGGTCCCCCCGTCCGCCCCTGAAGAGCAGCGGCCCCAGGAGGACCGGCCGGTCCAGGAGCCGAATGCTCCGCGGATCACGGAGGGGATCGACGGCGACCCGAGAGACTCCGAGCAGGAGCAGCGGCCCCAGGAGCCTGCCGAGGACCGGCAGCCCCAGCGGGAGACCCCCCAGGAACCGCAGCAGCCGCCTGAGCCCCAGCAGCCGCCGGCGGAGGAGCCCCCGCCCCCGCCTCCGCCGGAGTTCCGTTATGCGGCGGTCGCGGGTGTGGGGTGCGGCCCGGACGAGCGCATCGCCTACGGCACCGCCGGGGAGTTCTGGTCCGGGGACGGCACCGACAGCTGGGCCTTCGGGTTCGACGGCGGGTACACCGATGAGAACTGCGACGGCCGGTGGCACGCCATCCCCGTCTCGGGCGATCCGAACGTGCGGACCAACCAGTACGCGTTCTGGACGTTCAACATCGGTTTCACCGGTGCGAAGTGCGACATCTACGTGCACATCCCCGACGCGGAGAGCCCGCGGTGGGTGGGCGGCGCCCCGGCGCAGTACCGGGTCCACCCCTCCGCCGACCCGGCGACCAGCGAGCCGTTCGCCTCGTTCACCGTCGACCAGGTCGGGAACAAGGGCGGGTGGGTGCACGTTGGCTCCTACACCCCGCCGGGTGACACCATCAGTGTGAAGCTCCAGAACAATGGAGCCGATCAGGTGGAGGGCCGGGACACCAACGCCCATGTGGTGTCGTCGGCGGTCCGCACCCGCTGCAATTGACGCATTATGGGGGCGGAGCTCCGGCGACCGGCCGGGGCTCTGCCCCTCCCCCCATCGAAAACGGTGCCGCGCCTCCCGGCCGCAGCCGTTGAAAGGACCCGGCGATGTCCCGACAGCTCCTCAAGGTCGATCCGGACGGCAGGGACGCGCACCCGACCATCCGCGCGGCGCTGGCCGCGGCCCGCAGCGGCGCGCTCATCTCCATCGCGCCCGGGCGCTATGAGGAGAGCCTGATGGTCACCAAGGTCGTCACCCTCGCCGCGCAGAACGGGCGCGGCAGCGTGGAGGTCATCGCCGACTCCGGCACCGCCGTGGCCTGCGTCGCCGAGGCGGTCAAGATCACCGGCCTCGTCATCCGGGGCCGCGACGGCGACCGGCCCGCCGTCGACATCCCCATGGGACAGCTGGAACTCGCCGACTGCGAGGTGGACGGCTCCGCCTGGGCCGCTGTGGTGGTGCGCGACGACGGCGCCTTGGCCATGCGCGACTGCCGGGTCACCAGTAGCGGGGGCGCCGGCGTGGTCATCACCACCGAGCAGCCCACCATCATCGAAGACACCATCATCGAGAACGTCGAGAGCACCGGCGTGGTCATCGGCGGCAAGGGCCGCCCCACCGTGCGGGCCTGCACGATCCGCGACGCGCGCGGCAACGGCGTCTACGCCAACGACCGCGCGGCCGGCTCCATCGCCGACTGCGAGATCACCGGCGTCACCAAGCCCGCCATCGCCCTGGACGACGACGCCGCCACGACGATCAGCCGGGTGCACGTGCACGACGTCGCCCAGGACGCGCTGCTGGTGTCCAGCAGCGGCCGCGCCCGCGTCGAGGACTGCACGTTCGAGGACATCGGCGGACGCGGCATCGCCGTGCACAGCGACGCCGACCCGCAGATCACGGGGGTCACCATCGTCCGCCCCGCCACCTCGGGCGTGCACGCCTGGGGCAAGGCGCGCGGCATGCTGACCGGCTGCACGGTGCGCGACGCGGGCGAGGACGCGGTGCGCATCGAGGACCGCTCCTCGACGGCGTTCGTGGAGCTGACCGTGCAGGGCGGCGGCGGCGTCCGGGTGAGCGGCGGCAGCACCGCCGAGTTCGACCGCGGCCTCGTAGCCGAGACCACCGGTTCGGCCTTCACCATCGAGGCGGCGGCCCCGTTCCTGCGCGGCGTGGCGATCAGCGAGGTCCGCGGGCACGGCGTGCACTTCGCCGACCAGGGCCAGGGCCGGGTTGAGGACGTCAGCGTCGAGCGCGTCGGCCGCAGCGGAATCCAGGCCGGTGCCGGCTCGCGCCCGCTGCTGAGCAACGTGCGGGTACGCGCGGCCCGCGACAACGGCGTCACGATCGCCGGGGACGCGGTGGTCGACATGCGCGACTGCGACGTGTCCGAGTGCGGCGGCGACGGGATCTCGGTGCAGCCCGGCGGGGAGGTCAGCATGCTGCGCTCACGCATGCACGGGGGCCGCCGCAACGGAGCGATGGTGGCCGCCGGCGCCCGCGCCGACCTGCGTCATTGCGAGGTCTTCGGCAACATCGGCGACGGCGTGCTCGTGCACAGCGCCGAGGACGTCACGCTGGACACCTGCTCGGTGCACGACAACCAGCGGGCGGGACTGCGCCAGACGGTGCGCAGCGACCGCGTGCGCGCCGAAGGGCTGGTCAGCCTCGACAACGGCAGCCCCGACGCCTACGGCGAGTCCGCCGGCGCCCTCGCCCCGCCGCCCCTGACGGCAGAGAACACCGAACCGCCCGCTCCCGGCGACGACGGCGACCTGCTGGAGGTGGACGGGCCGCTCGCCGAACTGGAGGCGCTGGTCGGCCTGGAGAACGTCAAGCACGAGGTCACCACCCTCATCAACCGCAACCAGATGGCGCAGCGGCGGGCGGAGATGGGCCTGCCCACCCCGACCATGAGCCGCCATCTCGTCTTCGGCGGCCCGCCGGGCACCGGCAAGACCACCGTGGCGCGCCTCTACGGCCGCATCCTCGCCGACCTCGACGTGCTGCGCTACGGCCACGTCGTGGAGGTCGCCCGTGCCGACCTGGTGTCGCAGTACGTGGGCGGCACCGCGATCAAGACCACCGAGGTGTTCGACAAGGCGCGCGGCGGTGTGCTGTTCATCGACGAGGCCTACACGCTCGCCGCCCAGCAGGAGGGCGGCGGCGGTGGGGGCGGCGCGGACTTCGGCCGGGAGGCGATCGACACCCTGGTCAAGCTGATGGAGGACCACCGCGACGACGTCGTGGTGATCGCGGCCGGCTATACCGACGACATGGCGCGGTTCCTGGCCGCCAACCCCGGTATGGCGTCGCGGTTCAGCCGCACCGTCGAGTTCCCCAACTACACGACCGACAACCTGGTCAGCATCGTTCAGCGGATGTGCGCGGACTCCCACTACGAGCTCCCGGCCGACACCGAGGCGGCGCTGCGCGGGTACTTCGACCGGATGCCCAAGGGCGCCACGTTCGGCAACGGGCGCACGGCGCGCAAGACCTTCGAGGAGATGATCGACCGGCAGGCGTTCCGGCTCGGCTCGACGGTTCCCGCCGACCCCGGGGAGCTGTCGCGGCTGCTGCCCGAGGACCTCGGCGTGCAGGCGGGCGGGGAGGGCGCCGCCGACGGCGGCGACCGGCTCGAGCGCCTCCGCCGGGAGCTGACCGAGATGGTGGGGCTGTCGCAGGTCAAGTCCACGGTCACCGACCTGGTCAACCTGATCGCGACCGGCCGCCAGCGCCGCCAGATGGGCCTGCCGGTGCCCAGCATGAGCCACCACCTGGTCTTCGCCGGCCCGCCCGGAACGGGCAAGACCACGGTCGCCCGGGTCTACGGCGAGCTGCTGAACGCCCTCGGCGTGCTGCCCAGCCCGCAGATCGTGGAGGCCGCCCGCGCCGACCTGGTGGGCCGCTACATCGGCCACACCGCCCAGCTCACCACGGAGGTCTTCGAACGGGCGCGGGGCGGCGTGCTGTTCATCGACGAGGCCTACACCCTGACCCCCCAGGGCGGTACCGGCGGGGACTTCGGCCAGGAAGCGGTGGACACCCTGGTCAAGCTGATGGAGGACCACCGCGACGAGGTGGTGGTGATCGTCGCCGGCTACACCGCGGAGATGAACCGCTTCCTGGCGTCCAACCCCGGTCTGGCCTCGCGCTTCAGCCACCGGGTGGAGTTCGCGGACTACTCCGACGAGGAACTCGTCACCATCATCCGGCGCATGGCCGAGTCCAACGGCTACACCTGCGCGCCGGAGACCGTGGAGCGGCTGCACGAGCACTTCGCCGCGGTACCGCGGACGGCGTCGTTCGGCAACGCGCGCTACGCCCGCCAGACCCTGGAGCGGATGATGACCCGCCAGGCGGGCCGGCTCGTGCACGTGGCCAACGCCACCCGCGAGGACCTCACCGCCCTGGGCCCCGAGGACGTGCCGGCGCCGCAGGGGGCGTGACACGGGCCGCGGTACGGCGGGCGGCGGCCGCCGCGGAACAGGGCGGCGGCCGCCCGCCGGTCTGTGCGCGGACGGACCCCGCCGCCCGGCGGCCGGGGCGGCGGTTCACGCGGGGTTGGGCAGCGGGAGCAGGTCCTCGCGCGCGATCGGGGTGCCGTTGTGGCGGACGGTCACCTCGCTCTCGGTGATCTCGTAGACGTACTCGTCGTTGGACGCCTCGTAGCCGTCGGCGGTCTGCTCGGCCGGGACCATCACACCGGGGTCCTCGCGGTCGGTGAACTCGCCGAAGTAGTACAGCACCCCCGATTCCGTCTCGCAGATGGTGATCTGCTTGTCGGCGGTCTGGAACGCCTCGACCAGGGACGCGTCGGTTTCCGGGAGGCGCTCCGCCAGCCGCTGCGGGCAGGATCCGTCGGGCAGGCCGGGCAGGCCCCCGGCGCTTCCGGGCGGGAGCACGCTGTTGGCGGGCGGCGGGGTGTCGTCCTGCACCGCCGCCACGCAGCTGTAGAGCAGGAACGAGCCGAGCAGGAACAGCGCCGCCGCCAGGACGGCGGGCTTCGCGCGCTTGAGGGCCTCCTGCGGGTCGCCGCGCGACCCCGCCCGGGGCGCCGCCGGGCGCACGACGGTGGCGGGATCGGAGCCCCGCGCCCGGGTGAAGCTCGGCGGGCGCCATGGCGGCGGGGTGAGGATCGGTGCCGTGACGGGTCCGGTGTCCGCCGACGCACCGGGGCCACGAGGGGGCCGCGGGGTGCGGCGCGCGCCCGGCCCGCCCTCAGCGGCAGTTCCGGCGGCGGGACGGCGGGTGCCGACGGGCGCGCCGGCCCGGCGGCGGTCGGTGCCGGGCCGGTCGTCCTCGGGCGCCCACGGAGCACCGGCCTTCGCGTCCTCCTGGTCGCCCCAGGGGTCGGAGTCGGACCAGAAGTCGCCCGCGGTGTCCCCGCCGTCCGCGGGGGCACGGTCCCGGGACGCGCGGTCGGCCGCCGCGGCCCGGCCGGCGAAGGGCTCCGCCGGGGGGCGGTCGTCCATCGCGGAGGCCCAGGCTCCGGCGGGCATCCAGGGCTCGGCCGGTGTCAGCGGCTCCCGGGCCGAGCGGGGGCCGGGAGGGATCCAGCCGCCGGTGGCGGAGGGATCGTCCGCTGCCCGGTCCCAGGAGAACGCGCGGTCGTCCTCCGCCGCCCGGCCGCCTGATGCCGCGGGCCGGGGCCGGGAGGGGGTCCGGGATCCGGCTGCGGCGGGGGGCTCCGGTACGTCCCAGCCCGGCGGGTCCGGCGGATCCGGGGGGTCCAGCAGCAGGTCGCCCGTTGTGGTGCGGGGGTCGGCGGCGGGGGCGTCGGGCCGCCTGCGCGGCGGGGGCTCCCCGCCCGCGGCGTCGCATGTGGGGCAGATGAGGACGTCCCCCGAGCCGCTGTCGGAGTCGCACAGCAGGCAGCGCCAGATCGTCGGCATCCCGCCGCTGGACGTGAGGGGGTCGCCCGCCGGCGCCGGGGGCTCCTCGGGCGGGCGCGCCGCTGCGCCGGGGGCGCTCGCGAAGGGCCCCGGCGGCTCAGGGGCCGGCGGGGCGGGCTCGCCGTCGGTGTCGGCGGCCCGAGTGCTCCGCTCGGGCATCCCGCAGACCATGCAGTTCGCCATGCCGACGTTGTTGTAGGTGTCGCAGGAGGAGCACCACCATGTGCGGTCCGGCACGCGCTTCCTCTTCTCAGCGGTCATCGCGGAGACCGTTCGTGAAACCGGTTCCGTGCCACATCATCCCGTAACGCTGCCATATCCGGACTCCGAGTGGTAATCCAATCGATGAACCATTCATTGGTGCAATCCATAATGGATCGACCGAACGGGAGATTTCGCAGGTAGCGCGTGTTCCTCGGGTCATGGGATTTTTCCGGCGTCCCGCCCCGTGGGAAAGACCATACCGGCGGCTCCGGGGCGCCGCGGCTCCCGCAACGGGAGCGCGACGGCCGCCTGGGGCGCGGGATCGTGCGCGGCACACCGCCTCGCGGTGCGCGTCCGGACGCATGGCCGGATCCCGTTCGGCCCAGGTCCAGGGCCGGAGGGCCCCTTCGCCCCGGAAGAGGTCCCGGCCTTTCGCCCGTTTTCCGGTCGGAATTCGCGTGCCGCGGCGGATGGGCGTGTTCGCTCCGTTCCGCCTTTCCGGCACCGTTCCTCAAGATCAATTACGGCATTCCCCCCGCGTACCGCGTGTGCGCGCCGCCGGGGGGCGGTGGCTTCGGAGCGCGCGGTGAACCGATCGCGGCGCGCGCACGTGTCAGGGGTGACCGCGCATCCGCCGGACCGCACCCTCGGGCCGGCCGGAACCGCGCGCGGACAGGCGATGGCCGCCCGGGGGGAGCCCGGAGACGGCCGCGGAAGGGGAGCGGGATGCCCGAGATCGAGACCGCGGACGCACCGTCCGCACCGCCGGGACGCGGAGCCGCGGCGACCCGCAGGGCCGTCGTCGCCGGGACCTGCGCAGCGGGGCTGACGGCGCTGGCCGGCTGCGCGGGCGGCGTCCGCGGCCCCCGGGAGGGCGGCGCGGACCTGATCGCCGCGGCCGAGGTCCCGCTCGGCGGCGGCACCGTCTTCGACGAGCAGGGCGTGGTCGTGTGCCAGCCGACCGAGGGCGACTTCCGGGGGTACTCGGCGACCTGCACCCACGAGGGGTGCCCGGTGGACGCGGTCATCGACGGCTACATCTTCTGCCCCTGCCACGGCAGCCGGTTCCGGATCGAGGACGGCGAGGTCATCGGAGGCCCCGCTCAGCGGGCGCTGCCGGCGGTCGGCCTCGTCGTCGAGAACGGCCGGGTCCGGCTGGCCTGAACCGCGTCCGCCGCGCACGCGTGCCCGCCCCGCCACGGGGGACGGTGCGGCGCTCGGGGACGGCGGCCGGGGGGCGCGGTCCCCAGCCGCGCCACCGGTCCGCGCCGCGCCGGCCGCCCGGCGCGGCGCGGACCGCTCGGGTCACTGCTTGGTGGTGTGCTCGGGCCGCACGTGGACCACGATGCGCCGCTCGCCGGGCGCCGCCCACGGGTAGGTGTCCTGGCCGAGGTACTTCCGGGCCATCGCGTCGATGAAGGAGTTGTCGGCGTCATCGGCGAACCGCTCCACCCTGCCGCGGACCTCGACGTAGCGGTAGGGGTCGTCGGGGTCCTGCACCGATACCGCCACCCGGTCGTCCCGCTGGAGGTTGCGGTACTTCTGCCGCGTCGTGGTCTGGCTGAACTTCAAGGTCTCGCCGTCCCAGTCGATCCAGACGGGGTTCACCTGGGGCTCGCCGCGGGGGCCGAGCGTGGCCACGCTGGCGAAGGCGCGTTTGGCGAGGATGTCCTCGCGGTCCTCCGGGATGATCGGCATGCTGCTCCTTCGAACGATCGGCCGGGTGGGAGCCGCTACCGATCGGCGCGCCGTTCAAACGCCGGGGCGCCCGGGAGCACGGACCGCACGCCCTCTTCGCGGACGCGGGGCCGGCCCCGGCGCCGCCGGGGGGAGGGGCGGCGGGGAAGACCGCCCCTCCCCCCGGGCGCGGGGCGGTCCGGGGCACGGGGTCAGGAGACCGCGTCGGGCCCGGTGCCGGGGTCGCCGTCGAGCAGGGCCGCCAGCCGCGGCGGCAGCTCCTCCAGCGCGTAGGGCAGGCTGAGCACGGAGCCGAACGACAGCGCGCCGTTGAGGTCGCTCATCTCGGGCATGGCCAGGACCCGGCCCTCGCGCGCGACGTCGAGCCGGGTGAACACGGTCTCGTCGAGGACGCTGTCGTCCTCGGCGCCGTACAGTCCCACCAGGAGCGCGTCGGCCTCCAGCACCTCGATCCGTTCGAGGCTCACCTGCTGGGGCGCCCGGTTCTCGTCGGTGAACAGGCCGGCCGCCGCCTCGGGCAGGGTCAGGCCGAGCTGGACGAGGAAGTCCGGGGCCGGTCCCTCGGCGTAGGCGAACGCGTCGCCGTCGATGGAGGTGGCCAGCAGGCCGGTGGCCTCGGCGAACTCCGGGTGGTCGGCGCGGACCCGCTCGAACCGCTCCTCGATGTCGGCCACCAGCGCCTCGGCGTCGTCCTCGCGGTCCAGCGCGGTGCCGACGATCCGGGTGATCTCCTGCCATGTGGCGCCGTAGTCGGCGACGCCGGCCGGCTGGGCGACGGTCGGGGCGATCTCGGAGAGCAGTGTGTACTCCTGCTCGGTCAGGCCGGAGTTCACGCCGAGGATGAGGTCGGCTCCCAGGGTGCCGATCTGCTCGAAGTTGAGTTCGTCGACCGGCAGCACCTCGGGCAGCGCGCCGTCGCCGAGGGCGTCACGCGCCCAGGGCCACAGTGCGCCGTCGTGGCCTCCGAACCATTCGCGGACGCCGACCGGGGCCACGCCCAGGGCGAGGACGTAGTCCTGCTCGGTCAGGCCGACCGTGACCACGCGTGAGGGGCGGCCGGAGATCTCCGTGGTGCCGTACTTGTGCTCGATCGAGCGGGACGGGCCGTCTCCGGTGCTCTCCCCGGCCTGCGGGCCGCAGCCGGACGCGGCGAGCGCCGCGAGCCCGCCCGCGCCGAGCAGCACGCTGCGGCGGGAGACGCGGTGGGCCCCGAGGGGGCGGTCGGCGCGGTGGGGGCGCCGCGCTCCGATACGGCGCGGACGCGCTGTGGTGCTGCTCAACGGGTGTTCTCCTGTCATCTGCCTGAGCCGGGCCGCCGGAGGTTCCGCGTGCGGGGGGCGGACGCGCCTTCGGGCCGTCGCGCGGGGGCGGCCGGCCGCCGGACCGGGGGCGGTAGCGCCCGGCCGCGGCGATCGGGCTTAGGTTAGCCTAGGCTCATATCGCCTGACCAGGCGGGGGCCGGTCCGCGTGCGCGCCGTCCTCCCGCATCCGGGTCGGGAACGCTCGCGGTCCGGCCCGCCGCGGGGTCCGGTACCTCCCGTTTCGCCCAATGTCGCCTGGGTAGCCGTCGTCTCCGACGGCCCGGCGTCACGGGCACACCCACCGGCCCTCCGGTACGGCCGCGGCGGTGCTCCGCTCCTTTCGCCGGGTCCGCACCCGAAAGGAGCCACCGATGACGCACGACCCCGGGGCCGGCGGGTACGACCCGCGGTCCTTCGACGAGTTCCTGGCACGCTTCTTCGGGCCGGGGGGAGCGCGCCGCAACGCCCAGCGCGTCGACCTGTCGCGGCTCATGGACGGGGAGGCGCGCGAAGTCGTCTCCGAGGCGCTGTCACGGGCCACCGAGGCCGACCACACCGACCTCGACGCCGCCCACCTGCTGTGGGCCGTCCTGCGCTACGCGCCCGCCCGGGAACTGGTGGTCCGCGCCGGCGCCGACCCCGGCGACCTCGAACGCGAGGCGTCCAGCGAGGCCGAGCACGCGCCCGGCGCGGGCCCCGGCGTGCCGATGCTGACCCCCGCCGCCAAGCGCGCCCTGCTCGACGCCCACCAGATCGCCCGCGCCCTGGGCCGCCCCTACATCGCGCCCGAGCACCTGCTCTTCGCCCTCGCGCTCAACGCGGAATCGCCCACCGGCCGGATGCTCGGCGACTCCGGCGTCACCCCCGACTCCCTCCAGGGGGCCGCCCGCTCCGCCCGCCGCGGCAACGGCGGGGCGCCCGCCGCGCCGGGCGCCGAAGCCCCCAGCCAGACCCCCAACCTCGACGAGCACGGCACCGACATGACCGCCCTGGCGGCCGAGGGGCGGCTCGACCCGGTGGTCGGCCGCGACGAGGAGGTCGAGCAGACCATCGAGGTCCTGGCACGCCGCCGGAAGAACAACCCCGTCCTCATCGGCGACCCCGGGGTCGGCAAGACCGCGATCGTCGAGGGGATCGCCCAGCGGATCGCCGACGACGAGGTCCCCGAGACGCTGAGCGGCCGCCGGCTGATCCAGCTCGACCTCGCCGGGGTGGTGGCCGGCACCCGCTACCGCGGCGACTTCGAGGAGCGGGTGAAGAAGCTGATCGAGGAGATCCGCGCCAACGCCGACCGGATGCTGATCTTCATCGACGAACTCCACCTGGTGGTCGGCGCCGGCGGCGCCGAGGGCGCCATGAGCGCGGGCAACATCCTCAAGCCCGCCCTGGCGCGGGGCGAGCTGCACGTCATCGGCGCCACCACCCTCGACGAGTACCGGCAGAACATCGAGAAGGACGCCGCACTCGAACGGCGCTTCCAGCCGGTCATCATCTCCGAGCCCGGCATCGACGACACCATCGAGATCCTGCGCGGGCTGAGCGACCGCTACGAGGCCCACCACCAGGTCCGCTTCAGCGACGAAGGGCTCGTGGCCGCCGCCGAGCTGTCGGACCGCTACATCACCGACCGGTTCCTGCCCGACAAGGCCATCGACCTCGTCGACCAGGCCGGGGCGCGGGTGCGGCTGCGCACCAAGACGCCCAGCGTCGACCTGCGCGAACTGGAGCAGCGCCTGCGCGACCTGGAGGCCGGCAAGGACGAGGCCGTCCGCAATGAGGACTTCGAGCGCGCCACCGAGGCGCGCGACGAGATCCAGCGGGTCAAGGAGGCCATCGCCAAGGCCCGCAGCTCCGAGCCCGCCCAGGTGCCCGAGGTCGGGGTGCAGGACGTCGCCGAGGTCGTCTCCCGCGCGACCGGCATCCCCGTCGCCCGGCTCACCGAGGAGGAGCGGGAACGCCTCACCGAGCTGGAGGAGCGGCTGCACACCCGCGTCATCGGCCAGCACGAGGCGGTGACGGCGGTCGCCGAGGCGATCCGCCGCTCGCGCGCCGGGCTGGCCCCGCCGGACCGCCCCATCGGCAGCTTCCTGTTCCTCGGCCCCACCGGTGTCGGCAAGACCGAACTGGCCCGCGCGCTGGCCGAGGCGCTGTTCGGCTCCCAGGACAGCATGCTCCGGTTCGACATGAGCGAGTTCCAGGAGCGCCACACCGTCAGCCGCCTGGTGGGCGCCCCGCCCGGCTACGTCGGCTACGAGGAGGCGGGCCGGCTGACCGAGGCCGTGCGCCGCCAGCCCTACTGCGTCATCCTGCTCGACGAGATCGAGAAGGCGCACCCCGACATCTTCAACCTGCTGCTGCAACTGCTCGACGACGGGCGGCTCACCGACGGCCAGGGCCGCACCGTCGACTTCCGCAACGTCGTGGTCATCATGACGAGCAACCTCGGCTCGGAGTTCATCACCGGCAGCGGGCCCATCGGCTTCACCGGGGGCCGCGGCGGCGGGGGCGAGCCCCAGCGGGACCGCATCATGGGGCGGCTGCGCGACGAGTTCCGGCCCGAATTCCTCAACCGGATCGACGAGATCATCGTCTTCTCCCAGCTCGGCGAGGACGAGCTGAACCGGATCACCCGCCTCATGCTCGACGCCACCCGGCGGCGGCTGCGCGCACAGGACGTCATGATCTCCTTCACCGACGACGCCGTGCGCTGGATCGCCGAGAAGGGGCACCAGCCCGAGTTCGGGGCCCGGCCGCTCGCCCGCACCATCCAGCGCCACGTCGGCAACCGGCTCTCGTCGATGCTGCTCAACGGCGAAGTCAGCCCCGGCGACCGGGTACGCGCGGGCACGGGCGACGACGGCCTGAAGTTCACCGTGACCCGCGCGGAGGGCAACGGACCGGAGGCGACCGGGGAGCCCGGCACGGACCGCCCGCCGGAATCATCCGGCGCCGGCCCCGCCCCGGGCGCAGAGGACCAGGCCGCCGGATGACCGGCGCGAGAGCGCGGTGACGGGTTCCGACCGCGGGGACACGCAACGGCCGCCCGCACACCGCCGGTCCGGACGAGCTCGGGACGCGCTGGAATTCCGGCGAGACGTGGGCGCGCGCCGTGGGGCGTCTCGGAGGAGGACCCGTCACAGGCTCGTTGGGTCGACTCCGATGAGGAGGAGGGCGATGTCATCGTTGAGGGTGGGGGCGCGCTCGATCAGCTGATCGGCGACGGCGTCCAGGTCGGAGGGGTCGGATCCGGCCAGGTGCCCGGCGATCTCCGCGGTCGACTCATCGATGTCGATCCCCGGGGCCTCGACGAGCCCGTCGGTGTAGAGGGCGAGCAGGGCGCCGGGCTTCAGGTCGATCTCGGTCGTCGAGTACTCGGCGTCGGGGTAGATGCCGAGCAGCAGACCGGGCGGTACGCGCAGGATCTCGGCGCGGCCGTCGGGGTGGCGCAGCAGTGGCGGGGGATGCCCGGCACTGGCCAGCCGCACCCGGCGGCGCGACAGGTCGAGTGAGGCGTAGACGCAGCTGGTGAACAGGCCCGGGTCGAGATCGGCGAGCAACCGGTTGGTTCGGGCGAGGACCTCGCTGGGCGACGCGCCCGCGGTCGCGTGGGCGTGTACGGCCGTGCGCACCTGGCCCATCAGAGCGGCGGCCGCGACATCGTGGCCTTGGACATCGCCGATGGCCGCGGAGGCGGTCGCGTCGTCGATGCGGATGAGGTCGTAGAAGTCGCCGCCGACGCCCATGCCCCGCCCCACGGGCCGGTAGCGCGCGACGACGTGCATGCCCGGCAGGCGGGGCAGGGTCCGGGGGAGGAGGCCGGCCTGGAGGCTCTGGGCGAGGTCGCGCTTGGCGTCGTAGAGGCGGGCGCGGTCCAGGGCCTGGGCGATCAGCCCGGCGAGGGAGGTGAGGATGGCGCGCTCTCCCGGGGCGAAGTTGCGGGGGCGGTCGTAGGCCAGGACCAGGGAACCGATGGGGTGCCCGGACGCGATGAGCGGAAGGAAGGCCCAGGAACTCATCTCGTCCAGTTGGACAACGGAGGGGTAGGCGCGCTTGAGGTCGGCGAAGGTCGTGAAGAAGTTCGGGACGCCGGTGTTCATGACCCGCACGGCCGGAGTGTCGGCGGACAGGGGGAGGGCGTCGAACAAGGCCATCAGCTCCGCTGTGTAGCCGCGGTAGCCGATGATGTTCAGCCGGCCTTCCTCGGCCGTGTTCAGCGCCATGGCTTCGGCGTCGAGAGCGGGCAGGAGCTGGTCGGCGACCTGGTCGACGACGTCCTGCACACCGGTCGTCTCGGTGAGGGTGGCGGCCAGGTGCATCAAGTGGTAGAGGACGGCTGCCCGGCTCGGCATCGCGGGCTGCGCGGGATGGCGCGGGGCGGGCGTCTCCCGGGTGTCGGCGGCGGGAGTGACGCGGACGCTGATGCCGGAGTCGTCGGGATAGAGCTCGAAGCACAGCCAGGTATCGGGTGGCCTGACAGCGGTGAACCGCGTGGGCCAGCGGCTGATGAGCGCCGACCGGTAGCAGTCCTCGGCCTCGGCGATGTCCATCCAGGGCAGGGCCTCCCACGGAAGCGCGCCGAGCAGTTGCTCCTCGTCGGCTCCGAGCATGTCGGCGGCGCCGGGCGTGACGAACGTGAACCGCCCGTCGAGGTCGAGCGCGCAGGATCCCCCGGGCAGCCGGGAGATGAACTCGATCGCGGCCGCCCCGTCGGTCGGCTCGGGGGCACGGCCGTGATCCGAGGGCAGGACGCGCGGCCGTTTCCCGGGCAGCACCGGTCGCCCTTTCGCCGAGGCCTGTTCCAGGAGCCGGCCCAGCGACCGGCAGGTGGCTTCGGCCAGCTCGCGCTCGTCCCGGCGCAACCGCGGCGGATGCGAGCCGGGCCATAGCAGGACCAGTCCGCCCCAGACGATGGCGCCGGTCACGACGGGGGCCGCCAGGAGCGAGAAGTCGTAGGGGAGGACGAGCGCCGGCCGGGGATATGTGCGCGCCATCTCCTCGGGGCCGCTGATCCAGATCAGGCGGCGCTCCCGAACAGCGTCGGCCACCGGAATCGGCTCGGTCAGCGCCACCTGCAGCCACGACGCCGCGATCTGCTCCGGAACACCGGTCAGCACGGATAGTCGCAGCACGTCTTCGCCCGGCGGCAGCAGGTACAGCAGGGCCACGGAGGCCCCGCTCTCGCGCACCGCGTGGCCCACAGCGGCCTCCACCTGGTGCATGCCGGACCCCGCGGTGGACGCCGCATCGACAGGGTCCATGGGATCCTCACCTTCACTCGAGGCGCCCGGAAGGCGCGCGTACGCCCGGCGGTCACCGCTGGAGCGGACGGCCGCCGGTCCGGCCGCCGCGGCGGGTCCGCGCGAGGGCCCCGGCGGCCTCCGGCTCCGGGTGGGAACGGCCGGGAGACCGCGACGCACGAGTGGTTCGGGCGCGGAGGCCGAGGCCCCTGAACGGGGGCGGCCCGGCGGGGCACCGCGATCGGGCGTCAGGACCTGCCGGTCGGCAGGCCGGTCTCGGCGGCGCGCGGGCGCGGAATCGCGCTGTCGTGGTGCGGCTCGGAGCCGTGGTCGGGACGGCGCACGCTCACGACGCCGTTGACCACCAGCGTCTCCAGGACCGTCTGGGGCGCGGTCGCTGGACCGTGCACGACCGACCCGTCCGACATCCGGAACGTGCTGCCGTGCCAGGGACAGGTGATGCACCCCTCGGCCACGGTTCCGTCGGACAGCGGGCCGCCGAGGTGGCTGCACGCCTCGGTGAGCACGCGGACGTCCTGGTCCGAGCGCACGACCACGACCGGCACGCCGCCCACCACCCGGCGCACGGGCGTGTCCTCGGCGAAGTCGCCCATCGGGCCGAGGTCGTGCCACCCGTCGGGCAGCAGGTCGCGGTCCTGTTCGGTGTGGCTGACGCCGCCGTTGAGGCTGTAGGCGATATGGGCGCCCAGCATCCCGGCCACGCCCACCATGCCCAGCCCCGCGAACCCCAGGGCCCTGCCCCAGCCCTGGTGGCCGCGGTGCCGCGCCACCGCCGAGGCCGTGTAGAGCAGGACACCGCACTTGGCGCTCACGGCGTGCACGATGCCGACGCGCTGCTGGCGCGGATGCTGCTCGGCCCAGTCGAGCGCGCCCGCCGCCATCGCCGGAAGCGCGGCGGCCACCCCGAGGTCGATCAGCCCCAGCGCGGGCCTGCGGGTACCGGGGAACATGTCCAGCACGGTCGCCGACATCCACGCGCCGATGGGCACCTGCACCAGCAGCGGGTGCATCGGGTGGCCCAGCGCGACACCGTGCAGGGTGTCGGCCGCGCGCCCGCGGGGCACACGGCGGACCAGGGAACGTGCGTACCCCACTACGGGGTCGAGCCGGGCGGACCGTTCGATCCTGCGGATGGCGTCTCCGATTTTCATGCGCGAGCGGCTACCCCGAAGCGGGGAGCCGAACCGCGCGCCCTCGCGTACCGGACACGACCCGCGGAACACCCTCGGGCATACCGGCATCATCACCCTGGGTAACTATAGTCGGATCTAGTGGGGTCGCTCTGCGTCGCTGAACTGCGGTTTCCTCGCTGAAGGACGCTGCGGGCGGGCAGCGGGGAGATGGGCGCGGAGCACCGGCGCCCGGATCCGCGCCCGCGGCGCACCCGCCGGGCACGGGCCCGGCACCGCCGTCCGGCGGGACAGGTGACGGTCCCGGCCCGGGACCGCACAGCGGTGCCGCCGCGCGGCCCGACCGCAGAGGTATCCGCTCGCCCGGTTCCACGGCCGATGGGACCGCCAACGCCAGGAGGTGGCGCGGTTGAAGATCGCGATGGTTTCCGGACACGCCGACCCGCACGCCGTCCTCAAGGACAAGGACACCGGCGGGCAGAGCCTGCACGTCGCCGAACTGGCGCGCGCCTTGGGCGAGCGCGGCCACGACGTCATCGTCTACACCCGGCGCGCCCGCGCCAAGGACGCGGCCGAAGCCGGGTTCGCCCCAGGGGTGAGCGTCCGCCGCGTGCCGGCCGGCCCGGCGCGCGCCGTCCCCGCCGACGGGATGGTGGAGCACATGCCCGCGTTCGGCGCGTGGCTCGCCGACGACCTCGCCCGCGAGCGGCCCGACATCGTCCACGCGCACTCCTGGACCAGCGGTATGGCCGCGCTCCGCGGCACGGCCGAGACCGGCATCCCGTTCGTGCAGACCTTCCACACCCTGGACGCCCCCGGCCGCCACCCCGGGGGCGACGCCGAGACGCCCGCGGCGGAGCGCGCGGAGGCCGAGCGCACCATCGCGCTCGCCTGCGCGCGCGTCATCGCCACCTCGGTCGAGGAGCGCCGCGAGCTGAGATCGTGGGGTGTGCCCGGCGACCGGATCGAGGTCGTGCCCCGCGGCATCGACACCACCCTCTTCCGCCCCGACGGTCCGGTCGCGCCCCGCGGCGACCTGGCCCGGGTCCTCTGCCTCGGCGGACTCGGACCGCGTGAGGGGGTCGACACCGTCATACGCACGCTGCCCATCGTCTACGACACCGAGCTGATCATCGCGGGTGGCCCGGCGGCCGCCGACCTCGACCGCGACCCCGACGTGGCGCGGCTGCGCGGCGTCGCCGACCGCGCGGGCGTGGCCGAACGCGTGCGCTTCCTCGGCCGGATCGCCCGTACCGAGGTCCCGCCGCTGCTGCGCTCGGCGGACATCGTCGTGAATGTCCCCTGGAACACGCCGTTCGGCATGGTCACCGTCGAGGCCATGGCCTGCGGAGTCCCGGTGATCGCCTCCAACGTCGGCGGCCACCGCGACACCATGATCCAAGACGTCACCGGCCGCCTCGTACCGCCCGACGATCCGCGCGCGCTCGCGTTCTGGCTGCGGACCCTGCTGGCCGACCCCGTGCTCAAGGAGAGCTACGGCATCGCGGCCGCTGATCGGGCGATGGCCCGCTACACCTGGACGCTGATCGCCCGCCAGACCGAGGAGCGCTACGAGCGCGTCCTCCTGGAGCGCCGCCCCCCGGCGCCCCGCCGCGGCTCCGAGACCCGCGCGGCGGCGAACCGGAAGGAGAAGGAACAGGAACAGGAGCAGGTGCAGGCGACGGCGGAGGAGCCCACCGCGGCCAAGGGGGCGTGACCCCGAAACCGTGCCGGACCGCGGACCGCGGGGCCCGCCGGTGCGGGCGCCCGCCGGCGACGGCGACGCGCGCGGTCGACCGGCCCGGGCACCGTCCCGACGGCGCGGCGCCGACGACGCGACCGGAGCACCCCCTCCTGCCCGAGCCGGACGTATGCGGCACGCCCTGGAGGCCCGGGACGCTGCCGCGCCCTCCGCACCGACCGACGGCCGGCCCTCCTCGCCGGCCGAACGCCGTATCGCGGTGCCGTCCCGTCTCCCGAGCCCACGCCGCCACGTTCTCCGGAACGTCCGACCGTTCCAGGAAGCGCTTGCGCACTTCGGCGCGATCACCGTCGAACGCCTCGGTCCCCGCGACTCCCACACGTCGCAGGTGGTGCGAGGACCGCTGGAACCCGGGCCCGACCGCACGGGCCCCGTCGGCCCCGCGCTCGTTATGCCAGGCGCAGAATGGGCCGCCTGCGCATGGTCGCCGTGGCCGACCCGGATTACGGTGAGGGTGGATACGACCATCGGCACCGCCGACCGGCAGCGGAGGAACCCATGCACGAGCCCGTCCTGAGAGCCGTCCCCGACGCGCCCGTCCTGCGCCCGGTGCCCCGCGAGCGGCCGTCCGACGGGCCCGCCGCCGGCGGCGACCCGCTCATGCGCGACCTCGTCGGCGCCGCACTGCGCCGCATCCGGCTGGAGCAGGGCCGCACCCTGCGCGACGTCGCCGACGCCGCCCAGGTGTCGCTTCCCTACCTGTCGGAGATCGAGCGCGGCCGGAAGGAGCCCTCCTCCGAGGTGCTCGCGGCGATCCACCGCGCCCTCGGCCTGCGGCTGATCGACCTCCTCGACTACCTCCACCTGGAGATGGCCCCCGTGCCGGCGGCTCCGGTCGCGGCCCCCGGCCGCACCGCGTCGCACGCGCCCGGCGGCACGCGGGCCCTCATGCTCGCCGCCTGAGACGGCCGGTTTTCCGCGTTCGGGGCCGCCCGCACCGGGCGGCCCCGCACACGGTGCGGCCCCTGACGGCCGTCAGGACGCCCGGGCGGCCGGGAGGCGGGACGTGATGAAGCCGTCGACCAGCCCGTACTCCTTGGCCTGCTGGGCGGTGAAGATCTTGTCGCGGTCGGTGTCCTCGCGCAGCCGCCGGGTGCTCTGGCCGGTGTGCAGGGACAGGATCTCCTCGATCTGGGTCCGGACCCGCAGGATCTCGGCCGCCTCGATCTCCAGGTCGGCGGTCTCCCCGCGGGCCTCCGTGTAGGGCTGGTGCAGCAGCACCCGCGCGTGCGGGAGCATCGCGCGCTTGCCCGGGGCGCCCGCTGCCAGCAGGACCGCCGCCGCCGACGCCGCCTGTCCCATGCACACCGTGGCCACATCCGCGCGCACGAACTGCATGGTGTCGTAGATGGCGGTCAGCGCCGTGGTCGATCCGCCCGGCGAGTTGATGTAGAGCTGGATGTCGGTGTCGGAGCTCTCATGGTCCAGGTGCAGCAGCTGCGCCATGACCACGTTGGCGACGCCGTCGTCGATGCCGGTGCCGATGAAGATGATCCGCTCCGACAGTAGGCGGCTGAACACGTCGAAGGCGCGCTCCCCGTCCGGCCGGCGCTCCACCACGGTCGGCACCGTGTAGGTCCCGCTCATCGCGCCGTCCCCTTCCCCGCCGTGTGCAGCCCCAGGCCCGCGCCGTCGGTCCGGCCGAACCCGAACCGGCGGGCGGTCTCCCCGCCGATGTCGGCGACGCTCTCCACCACCCGGTCGACGAACCCGTACTCCTTGGCCTGCTCGGCCGTGAACCACCGGTCGCGGCGCTGGTCGTCGGCGATGGTCTGCTCGCTCTGCCCCGTGTGCTCGGCGATCAGGCGCTGCATCGTCTTCTTGGTGTATTCAAGGTTCTCCGCCTGGATCGCGATGTCGGCGGCCCTGCCCTGGAGCCCGCCCGAGGGCTGGTGCATCATGATCCGGGCGTGGGGCAGGCTGTAGCGCTTGCCGGGTGTCCCCACGCACAGCAGGAACTGGCCCATGCTGTACGCCGACCCCATGACCAGGGTGGCCACGTCGTTGGGGATGAACCGCATGGTGTCGTAGATCGCCATGCCGGCGGTGATGGATCCGCCCGGGCTGTTGATGAGCAGCGTGATGTCGCGCTTGTGGTCCTCTTCGGCGAGCAGCATCAGCTGGCCGCAGATCCTGTTGGCCACTGCGTCGTCGACCTGCGTGCCCAAGACGACGGTGCGGCCGTGCAGCAGCCGCGACGCGATCTGGTCGTCGAGGTTCGCCGCGGGGATGGTCTCCGCGGCCATCCCCCGAACTTCCGAGAGCATCTCTTCCTCCTCGCCCCGGCCCCTTGGCGGCGGGCGGGTGCCCGCCGCGGCCGGTCCCTCCACCCTGCGCCCGCCGGCGGGGCGGGGGCCACGCTTTCTGCCGTGCGGAGATCTGCTCCGAGCAGAGGCGGCGGGGGCGCCGGGCTGCGGAGCCGCGGGGGCGGGGGAGCGGGCCGGTCCGCGGCGGGGCGCCGCCGCCTGAGCTGTCCTTGGTTTTGTAGAGTCCCTCTGACCTGGGGTTGTCCTCAGGTGATTGGAGATTCACCCGACCATGGCAGCACCACGCGAGTACCCCAATGCCGCGTAGTCAGCGCGGAGGGGTCCGCTGTCAAGCGGATCGAGATAATCGGAGTAACCGCCCCGAAGAAGGCGCGACCCCTGGTAGAGCGAGGAAACCGGCCACAATCGCCACGCTCACCGAGAGGGCCCGTTGTCCGACCAGCGCCCCACCACCATGCTCACCCGTACTGTCACCGTCGCCGAGGGGATCTACGCTCCCGGCATCTGGGCGAGCTGACCCAGCAGATTCCCTTCGAACTCGTCGACAACGTGCTGGAGGAGACGAGAACCGTGCAGGTGAGGCAGCGCATGCTGCCGTCGCGGGTGGGCGTCTACTTCGTACTCGCCCTCGCGCTCTTCCCGCGGCTGGGGTACCTGCGGGTCTGGGACAAGCTCACCTACGGACTGCGACAGTTACTCCCCGCCCGCCCCTCCGAGAAGGCTCTTCGGGACCTACGCCGGCGTCTGGGGCCAGCCCCCCTGAAGCTGCTGTTCACGATCCTGGCGGGCCCTGCAGCCCGGCCGCAGACACCGGGCGTGCGCTATCGGCGCTGGCGGACCGTCGCGCTCGACGGCTGTAGCTCCACCAAGGCGCCCGACCGGCCTCGTGTCTGCGGCTGGCTCGGCAAGATCATGCATCGCTACGGGCAGGAGGGGTATCCCATGCTGAGGCTCGTGGCCCTGTGCGAGACCGGGACGCGTGCCCTGCTCGGCGCGGTCTTCGGCCCGGTGGCGCCAGCCGAGACCGTCTACGCCGAACAACTGCTCCCCCTGGTGGACGACACCATGCTGCTGCTGGCCGACCGGGGCTTCGATACCGACGACTTCCTGGCCGCGAGCACAGCCACCGGTGCTCAGCTCTACGAAACCCGGTTCAGCTCATGTCAGCCCGCCCAGGGGACGGTGGACTCGCACTGCGGACCGGTGTCATGGCTACCCCCTTCCACGCTCACCCCTGCGTGCCCCTCTGCGAGCCGTTGCCGAGGCAGCTTGCCCCCGTCGCGTCTCATGGAGAAGAAGAGACCAGGGGTGGGGATCGTGGCACCCGTTGATCGGCTTCGAGCTGTCCCAGGCAGGGGCGCCGCAAGCACGTCGCCGCGGCGCCCCCGCGGGATGCGGTCAGCGAGCCCAGCGCCGATCGAGCCCCGTGCTGTCGGCCGCCAGTGCCTCGGCCAGCAGGGCAGCTGGGCAACCGCGGCATCGGCGCCGGTCCACCAGCACGACGGTGTCCCCGGCGCGGGTGAGTTCCATCAGCAGCTCCCCGTGGTCCTCGGAGTAGAGGTGCGGTCGGCGCGGCCAGGCGTCGGGGTCCAACCCGAGGCCGGGAAAGCGCGACATCGGCACCGTCGCTGCGATGGGAACGCCGTCGACGGCCAGCAGCATCACATACCCCGCGCGGCGCGCCACGGACGCGGCCACGGGCAGATTGCCAGGGAATTCGTGGAGTTCAAGCATCCCGGCCAGGCAGGCGGCGGGGCAGCCGTCGCCGTGGACGTCGACCAGCGCGGCCAACTCCGGGGGAAGGCCGACCACCGAACCGTTGCCGTCGTCGGGTGGGGGAACAGGGTCCGGCGCGTCGCGGAGGCCGACGAGTGTTGCGAGCGTTACGGATTCTGCTGCCACCTCTGAACTGATCGACTCGTGCAGGACCTCTGGTTTCGTCTCTTCCCCGCGCGCACAGAGCGCGGGCGCACTCTCCGGCCGGATGCCCCGGATGCCGGCGGGCTTCACCGTCTCCCCAGCGCTCCATGCGGTGTCCGAGTCCGATCTCGTCACCCCCCTGCTCGCCGGACCGTGCCGCCATGACCTCGGGCATGCAAGGCGACATGACTGAGTTCGACACCCTTGTCAGTAGGGCGGGCCTGCGAAGAGTGAAGCGGACACCGACCTCGCCGCCCTCTCGGTGATCGAAGCCGTGACCGTGGACTGGGAGCCCATCTCAATACGAACGGGGTATCGCTTTCACGCCCGCGTTCATCGCCGAGACCGCGTTGATCTTCATCGCGCTCTCGCACCGGTTCTTCCAGCCGCCAAGAGCACCCACACCTGATCGTGCCCGACGAGGGCGGTCGGGTTCCGACGATTCCTTCCCTTACCGAGTGCACTAGAAGGGTGCTCGAACATGCCGCGTCCCCTCCTGTACGCCTTGTCGGCGTCGACTCTCGTTCCCTTGGTCCTTGCCGGATGCGCACCGACGCATGTGGCGGACATCGGTACCCCCGTCGCGGTCTCTCACCCGATCGGTGCCTACTCACACGAGTTCCGTTGGGGCAACAACGCCGACGTGGTCTATCTGGTCGACAACGCCGCTGGCACCGATCCCGGCCGAGTGGACTTCGACCTCAACGTCACCGTGCCCGATCTGGGACGCATGTTCGGGTTCGTCAATCTGGAGGTCACTTGCGTCGTTGGTGGGGAGGCTTCGGCGGCCGACACCCATGAACGTCTCAGTGAGGACTACTCCGGGGAGTTCGAGTTTCCCATGTGGTGTGCCGTCCCCGAGGGCACCGACCACGTGACCATCGAGATCGATCACCACGACGAACACCTGCGGTTCGAAGGTGTGGTGGGATGACCTGATCTTCGGCCGTGCCCCAGGTCGGGCCGGGGACCTCGGGGTATCGCTCGGCCCTCACGGTCAGGTGCCCCTGAGTGCCCCGGACGACACCGCGAAGGGCAACTGATCCACGTTCCACGTGATCGCGGGGGTCTGGAGGCGCAGGGTGACGAACCCGCGGCTCAGACTCCTGAATCCGGAGTCGTGCCGCTCCCCGGAACAGGATCGGACTCAGCCGTGCGCCCCGGCGTCAGCCCGTTTTGGAGCAGGGACACGTACGCCTCGGTCGCGGCGGGGCGCTGGTCGGCCGGATGCTCGCTGACAGCGTGGATCAGCCCGCACAGCAGTTTGAGCATGTTCTCTCCGGTGAGTGCCGGCCCATCGCGTCGATGACGAGGTCCGCATCGATCGTTTCTCCCGTATCGGTCACCACACCCGTCACACGTGGTGTCTCGCCGGACCGCGAGCGCAGAGCGCGTACGGTGAGGCCGCGCCGCATCGTGGTTCCTCGGGTCCGTTCGGTCACGTTGGCCAGCGCGCCCTCCATCACCGGTCGACGCGCGAAGACCCTGCGCAGCTCCTCGTCCCCGGCACGCGCGCCCGTGATCGCCTCTTCCGGCAGCAGGTCGAGCGGGCTCGATCGCACCGCGCCCAGATGCTCCAACTCGGTGAGGACCTCTGGCAGCTCACGTGCCATCAGATGGCTCCACCGACCGCTCGCCACGTGTGGCATCCGGAACCGGCTGACCCCCGGACGTTCCCACTCTTCGTACATCGCTTCCGCGCCATCGGGCGGTACGGCCGGGTCCCGTTCCACCACCGTCACCGCGTGCCCGTCCGCCGCGAGCACAAGCGCGGCCTGCAGTCCGGCAAGTCCTGCTCCAAAAATCAGGATCCGGGTCATACTTCCCTCTCATCCATCGTCGTTCGGTCATTACCGCGGCCCGTCGATCGGTGAGCCGGTACTCGCAAGGCGCGTTTCGCCGGGGGTGATCCGTGGGGGAACCAATCGGCTCGAAACAGTGGAAGCCTCGGCGGGACCGTGGGCGCGGGCTCGACCGGCGCGTTGAGGGGGCGGCGGACCGCATGCGCCAGGAGTTCGCGGGCCACGACCGGGCCCGTAGTCGTGCTGGAACCCCGTTGTCACGAAGCGGTCGGAGGAAGGGACGGCACGCCCCCGATACCTGAGCGGGCGCGGACATCCTGAACTCGCGCGGTGCCGATGTGTCCTTCCCCGGTGCGGAATCGCGATGACCTCGACGACTTGGTCGTCGAGACCGCCCAAGAAGCGCTTCGTCTGCTACTTCGCGCGTTCCACCGGCGGTAGTGGGCGCCCTCGTTCGCGCGGGTATCGAATCTCCGGGCCTCTCGAACCACACGTCCGTGCCACAGGCATCGACGACACGCGAACAAGGGCGGGCGAACGTCCAGGTCACGTCCTGGTCGGCTCAAACCTTCTGAGCAAGGGCCTGCAACCGCTCCACAGTGCCGTCACGGCGTGCTCGCCGTACCCCAATCTTGGACCCGAGACCGTTCATGAGCATCATGATCGAGTAATTGGGAGGGATGCTCAGACTCTTGGCCGTGTGCGGCGCGTACATCACCCCTTCGTCGCCGACGGTCAGCCAACCGGTGAAGGTTCGGGTACTGAGACCGACACACCGCGCCTCGAACCTGTGGGCCAGCAGGCCCGCCCGTCTTCCGCCCGGGGGCAGGATGCCCGGAGTCACGTCGAGGTGTAGCCCGCCCTCGTCGAAGCTTGAGATTTCGACGGGAACGACCACCGGAAGTCCGTCCGCGCCTTCGTACGCCAGGAGTCGGTGACCGAGGCGGGCGATGCGGCGTTGGAGGGACGGGACGTCCACTCTCGGGGCGGTGCCGTTCTTCGGGGGACTCTGCGCGGGCGCCGTTCCTGGATCGGGCGCCCCCGTGACCTGTGCGGTGCCTCGGGCTGCGAGATCGGGCCAGACGGTGAGGCGTTCGATGTCGACATCGACGAAGACCCTGCGTTGGTGGTACTCGCGCAGCACCCTGTCCCAGATCGGTCCGCTGGGCGGTGCGCCGAGGAAGAGCTCAATGGACTGGCGAATTCCAGCCAGTCGTTGGGAGTCGGGTTCCAGGTCCACGGTGGCCCGTCCCTGCGCCAGCACGAAGGCGTCGCTCTCGGCGAATCCGTGATCTCTGGTGTGATAGGCGAGCGAGACGCGGGGGCGGGCCAGGATGTGCTCCAGCTTCCTGGGAAAACCCAGGGATGTGGTGAACGACAGACGAGTCGACTCTCGATCGGCCAGTCCGATCGGGGAGAGGCTGCTCAGGATCGCTCCGCCCGCCGGTGTCGGATAGGCGGCGGCGACAGTGAGATCTCCCCTGACCACGGAGTCGACCTCGTCGGACCAGCGCAGTACCTCACGACTCATCGACGGCTCCTCGTGGTGAACACGGGTCTGTGGCCGTACGAGGGACGTCATGGGTGGCGCGGGTTTGGATAGGCGCATCCGGGTTCGGACGCTGGATTGTGGGCATGGCCGAATCATATTGACTTTATGTGCCCATGGTCAATATAGCATCCTACTTGGAAGGTGGTCAGGGCCACTGTGGTGGCCGTTGTCGACACGGTCCGGTTCGATGAGACCGACTTGCTCGTGGTACCGGATGGAGCCTGGGCTGACCCCGAGCACTCGGCCCTCCGCTGATCATGACCGCTCCCGTCGCCTCTTCGGTTTCGACACGATGTCGACGGCACGTTCAAGGCCGAACTGATCGAGCACCAGGGCCCCTGGGCCACCCGCGAGCAGGTCGAACGCGCGCTCGTGCGGTGGGTGGGCTGGTACAACACCGAGCGCCTGCATTCGGCGCCGGGGTAGGTGCCTCCCGCCGAGTTTGAGCAGATCCACGCACAGCAGGCCACGGCATCCGAAGCCGTCTGAAACAAGGAAAACCGACTCTACGAAACCCGGTTCAGCTCAATTCTCCGGCCGCTGGGATACCTGGCGGGCCGGCGGGTCGGGGCGTTCTGCTGCGACCTGGGGCACAACTACGCCGCCCCCGCGGCCTTGGTGACGGTCTGGGCAGGGCTGCGGCTCGGCGATATCGACGCCGATTGGCTGGTGCTGCTCGCCGCCTGAAGGCGAGAGTGCCCAGGCCGGGCTCGCCCGCCTGGAGGTCGTGGTCGGTCGTCGTCACTACTGCCGGTTCTCGCCTCGCTTGTGGAAGTTGGTGAAATTTATACTCTTGCGTCCCATTTGAGTCCCGCGCGGATGGCTCCGGGTCCGTCACGGGTCCGCTCCGATCACTTCCGCTTGAGCAGCGACCGGCAGGCGCCGCGCGCGATCCAACGCTGGGCGTCGTCGAAGGACCAGCCGCGTTCCCCGACCAGGGTCAGCCAGGCGTGTGGGCCCAGATAGAACCAGAGCACGTCGAGTGCCCGCGTGCGATCGACATCCTCGTCGAGTGCGTGGAGTCGTACGAGCCGGTCGGCCACGCGGCCCAGGGCCTGCACGTAGTCCTGATCGCCCCGGTCCAGGACGGCCTTGACGGAAGGCTCTCCCGGAGGATGACGGTAGAAGAGCTCGAAGATCACGTGCCAGTGCTTCTCGTGGGTCAGCCGGGTGCCGCGGGCGGTCAGCTCGACTACCCCGACGGCGTCGTCGCACGCTTCCACGGCGGCGAGCGCTTCCTTCACGTGAGAGTCGCCGATCGCGGGCTCCAGCAGCGTGGCGAGGATCTTCGCCTTGCCTCCCACGCTGTTGTACACGGTAGGCGTCGCGACCGTGGCGGCCTTGGCGATGTCACCGATGGTCACCTCCGCGTACCCGCGCTCCCTGAACAGTTCGTAGGCGCTGGTGAGGATCGCTTCCCTGGTGGCGAGGGCCAGGTCGGTTCGTCGCGGGGACTCGTACTTTCGAGCGGCCACGGTGTTGTGGGCTCCTTTCTTCCTGAGGGGTCAATATTGACTATTGAGCATTAAAGTCAATATGGTTCGACCACGGCCGACGAGCGGCGACAGCACCCCTGGTCGACGCCGCTCAGAACCTCCACTCTGCCACGTGCTCCGCTGCGTCCTGCGCGACTTCCAGATGGAGAACCGCGCCACCACCACGAGGCGAAGAACCACGACTCGTGATCGGCACCGCTGGTAGCGGTGCCGGGGACGGCGGACGCATTCGATTGGTCGATCCACCGACATGAACGCCTAGGAGAACCGAATGACCGAAACCGACCACACCGCGCCTTCTCCGAACGCATCGCGAACCCTCCAGGTCGCCGTTGTCGGCGCCGGCCCCGTCGGATTGAGCATGGCGCTCCAGCTCGCGCGCTCGGGCGTGTCGGTGCGGATCCTGGATCGCAGGGAGGGCCCGTCGGACCAGCCGCGGGCACACGTCGTCAACGCCAGGACCATGGAACTGTTCCGCGAGTGGGGCATCGCGGACGGGGTTCGCGCGGACGGCCTCTCACCTGAACTGGCCGCGTCGTTCGGCTGGGTGACGACGGTCGGGGCCGACGAGTTCGGGACCGTTCCCTACGTCGACGAACAGACCGCGGAACGTTGCTCGCCGGAACGCTGGTGCAACTGTGCTCAGGACCTGGTGGAGGCCCGTCTGTTGGAGGCGGCCACGGCTGCTGGAGCCGTCGTCGACTACGGCCATGAGGTCGTGGGTTATCGCGCTTCCGTTCTCGATGGCCACGAAGCGGGTGAGTTGGACGTCCGCGGCCCATCGGGCGTCGAGACGGTTCGGGGACGCTTCGTCGTCGCGGCGGACGGGGCGTCCAGCCCGATGCGGCGGATGGCGGGGGTGGGCCGGGGACATGCCGGCTCGCTGGGCCGCAAGCTCAACATCTACTTCACCGCGGACCTGACCCTGGACACACGGCTGCGACCGAACATCCTGTGGTTCGTGCACAACCCGCGGACCCAAGGGATTCTCATCACGCTGGACGGGAAGCAACGCTGGGTGTACGGCGTCAATTTGGCCGAGGGCGAGTCGGCGCAGGACTACGACACGGCGAAGTGCGAAGCCCTCGTACGGGCCGCGGTCGGGCGGGAGGACCTGGACGTGGACGTCCTCAACAGGTCCTCGTGGACCCTGGACATGGGGGTCGCCGAGCGGTTCCGGGTCGGGCCCCTCCTCTTCGCGGGCGACGCGGCCCACCGGTTTCCCCCGACCGGCGGATTCGGGATGAACAGCGGCATCCAGGACGTGCACAACCTGGCCTGGAAGCTCGTGCACGTCCTGCGCGGGTCGGCCGACGTGTCGCTGGTGGACACCTACGAGGCCGAGCGCAGACCGGTCGCGGTGGTGAACGTGGAGCAGTCGATGGCCAACGCCGAGGGCATGTATCAGGCGGACGCGCTCCTGAACGCGCCGGAGACCCTCGCCGCGCTCGGCGCACCGGAGGGTGCCGAATTGCGTGCGGGGATCCAGCAGAGTCTGGACTTGATGCGACCCCACATGCACTCTCTCGGACAGCAGTTCGGACACGTGTACAAGGGTGCCGCGGTCGTCGACGACGGGTCGGAGGAGCGGGAGTCGACGATCGAGGAGTATCGAATGACCGCCCGCCCCGGGGCCCGGGCACCACACGCACGTGTGGACGTGGCGGACGGGAGCGACCAGGGGGTGAGCGTCGTGGACATCGTGAACGGCCAGTGGACGCTGCTCACCGCGAAGACCGGAGACGTATGGCGCGTCGCTGCGGCGCCGGCCTCGCGGTCCTTGGGCCTGAAGGTCATCGAAGTCCTGCCGAAGCCCGACCGGACGCACACCGGGCCGGAGGTCGTCGTCGACTCGGCCGAGCCGGGATACTGGCAGCGGTTGTACGAACTGGAAGACGGTGGTGCCGTGCTCGTCCGTCCGGATGGTCACGTCCTGGCCCGCTGGCAGCGAGAGCCCGTCGATCCCCCGAAGGCGGTGGAGGACGCGCTTCGGTCGGTGCTGGGGGTCGATGTCCAGATGACCGCACGGCATTGATGACGCCGTCGGGGTTTCTCCTGGCCGGGAGAAACCCCGACGGTAGGTCACGACGCGGTGCTCCCAGCCCAGGGCGGGTCTTGGCGAAGCGGCTCCGGTGGCGGGTGGATGGAAGTTCGAACACCACCTGAGCCCTAGGTGTACTGATCACAGAGGTCAGGTACAGCCCGGCGGCGATTTGACAGCAAGAGAGGGCCTCCGACATAGGTGTGGATCGTCGAAGATCAACACCCGTAGAAGGTCAGGAGGCCCTCCGTGGCCCACACTACCCAGGACACCTCGTGGTAGCGGACCGGGCCGTTCGCCTCCCCGGCCGGCGTTTCCTGGGGGCGTCGCACGACATAGGAGCCGGAGCCGAACGACCCGCCGTTGCTGAGGTCCCCGATCAGATCGTCGCTGCGGCCATCCCCCCACAGGGGTTCGCCTTCATGCAGGACTTCCCCGCTCGCGGCGTCGATCACCAGGGAGTTGTTGAGCGCGACGGCGCTCCCGCCGCTCGCGACCTCCGACCACAACGCCTCCTACTCGTCGTCGATCGCGATGGCGGGCTCCGCGTGGTCGTCGACACGCCAGAGCTCCTCACCGCTGGCGATGTCGTTGCCGATGAGGACTCCCGTGTGCTCGTCCGGATCCTGCTGTGCGGGTGGGCCATCGATGTCGCCGCCGCACAGCAGGGACACGACGGCGGTGTCACCGGCGACCTCGAACTGGTCCGGTCCACGGATTTGACGATTGCCGGTAGCGCAGCCCTCCACACGCGGATACTCCCACCGGGCGTCGCCGCCGATGCCGGGGTCGGAGACCGTCGCCACAATGTCGTCGTCGGGGAATCGGTGCAGAACCCCGCCGTCCACCGTCATCTCGTCCCACCCGGCGTAGCCGAAATTGTGGATGTCAGCGGGGAGGGGAAGACCTGTGGTGCCGGTCGTGTCATCGACGGGCTCTCCGGTGGCGGTGTCCAACAGGACGCCTTCGGTGACGCCCGTCGGCTCGGCTTCGTAGGCGATGAGCACCACCGCGCCTTGATCGGCGACATGGGAGGCGACGGAGCCTCCGGGACGGCGGTAGTGCCACAGCTCGCGCCCGGAGCGGGTGTCCAGGGCGACCATGCCGTCGGAAAGGATGACTGGCATCGTCGGCACCGTCACCGTTGCGATGACCACTGGAATCCACGCATGAAGCTGAGATGCCGTACCGGGTCGGGGAGATCCTGGTACCGCCGGCCGCCGACGGTGATGTCGCCGTGGGTCGGCCTGTCGAGGCCGACGAGCATGCGCATGGTCGTGGACGTGCCTGCGCCGTCCGGCCCGAGGAATCCGGTGACGACGCCCGGGCGGACGGTGAAGGAGGCCGTCGGCGACGGGCTTGTCACCGTACCGTTTCGTGCTTGTCGCCGTACCGCTTCGTGAGGTTGTGACCGACGATCATGTCTTCCATCCTGGAATTCGCCGCTGCCCGCGACGTCGGCCTGTGGTAGCGCGCACTACCGACCGTGGTACCGCTTGCCGTCGCCGGCGGCATCCCCCTCGACGAGCACCCGCCCCGCACGCAGATGCGCCACGGCATCGGCGGCGGTGAGCGCCATCGCGAGCGCCCCGTCGACGGCCGCGCCCTCGGCGGCGGGGCCGATCGCATCGCCGGTGAACTCGGGCGTGTGCGGAGCCGACGAGCACCCCTCGATGGCGATGAGCGGATGGATCGAGGGAACGACGCGAGAGACATTGCCCATGTCCGTCGAGCCGCCCGGCGAACCCGTATACGGTTGCGGCGAACGCCCGAGGGCGGCGAGGTTGCGGTCCCAAGAGTGGGCGAGCACGGGGTTCTGCACGACATCGGCGTACGTGGGTTCGGCGTCTTCCCAGCTCCACGAGCATCCGGTCGCGACCGCGCCGCCCTCGAAGCAGGCGAGGATGCGGCGCCGAGCGATCTCCACGTCCTCCAGCGTGTCGGCACGCACTTCGGCACGTACACGGGTCGACGACGGGATGATGTTCGTCGCCTCTCCGCCCTCGGCGACAAAGGCGTTGGCCCGCACGCCGTTGGGGAGGTGCTGGCGGAGGAGCCCCATCGCGACGAGCCCGACCGTCGCGGCGTTCGCCGCGTTGACTCCCTCCGGGCTGGGGGCGCCCGCATGACCGGGGAGCCCTTGGAACGACACGTCGAATCGCGCCACGGCCTGCGTGGACACATCGGCGCAACGCAGGTCCGGGCCGGGGCCACCGTGCACCATGAGGGAGAAGTCGACGGCGTCCCACGCCCCTGCCTGGAGCATGAGGATCTTGCCACCGCCGTGCTCCTCCGCCGGGGTCCCCAGCAGTTTCACCCGGATGCCGAGGGTGTCGGCGACGCTCGCCAGCGCGATCGCCGCACCGACGCCTGCCGCGGAGATGATGTTGTGTCCGCATGCGTGGCCGATGCCGGGAAGAGCGTCGTACTCGGCGCAGATCGCGACCGTGATGTCCCCCTCGCCGAAGGCGGCGTCGACCGCGGTGTCGAGCCCGAAGGCCCCCACACGCACCGCGAATCCCGCGGTGCGCAGCGCATCGGCCACGCGGGCGGCCGCACGGTGTTCGGCGAACGCGAGTTCGGGATCCCGGTGGATCTCGGCGTTCAGAGCGACGATCTGCTCGCTCCAGCCCGCGCGCGAGGCACGCAGGGCATTACGGACCTCGTCGGTCGCGGAGTGGGACGGTTGCGGTGGGGCGATGGTCATCGTTCCTCGATCGGATCGGCGGCAGGTGGGTCGGAGCCGTCGTGCGACGGTTCAGCGGAGGCGGCCACCCGGATGCGCGGCCCATGCTCACGCGACACGGTGACCTCGCGCCCTACAATGCAGTTTCATGAGCACAGATGGCGCCTCGACGCAGATTGCGGGTCTCGACGAGACCGATAGACGACTGATCCAGGCGCTCCAAATCAATCCGCGAGCCCGATGGGCCGCCATCGCGCCGATCATCGGCGTCGACTCGGTCACGCTCGCCCGCCGCTGGGAGCGGCTGTCGGGACACGGTCTGGCGTGGGTGGCGGGCCACCCCGGCGCCGAGGCGCGCGGACCATCGGCCATCGTCGAGGTCGAGGCCGAGCCCGGCGCCACTCTGGAGATCGCGAGCGTGCTCGCCGCGGACGCCGAGGCGTTCACGATCGATCACACCGCCGGAGGGCGCGACCTGCTGGTGATCGTCGGCGCAGCCGACCCGGACGCACTGAGCGAGTACATCATGGGCAGGATGCGCCGGCTCACCGGTGTACGGGCGACGCGCACGCTCCTACTCTCCTCGCCGTTCACCGACGCCGGCCAGTGGCGCCTGCGCTCCCTGTCGGCGGAAGAGGTCGCATCGGTCGAGCGCACGATCGTCGCACCGGTGTCCGCGCGCGGACACGTCGAGCCGCGGCTGGAGCACGATCTCCTCCAGGTCCTCGGGCACGACGGACGCGCCACCGTGACGACCATCGCCAGAGAACTGGGCACGGGACAACGCCGGATCAGTGAGGCGTTCGCGACGCTCAGCGCCCAGGGACGCCTGGTCGTGCGCACCGAGGTCGCACGCGCCCACTCGGGGTGGCCGGTGCACGCCTGGTACTTCCTACGGGTGCCGGCGAACAAGGCCGAGCGGGTGGGGTCCGCCATCGCGCGACCCAGCGAGGTCCGGATGGCCGTGTCGACGATCGGCCCCTACAACCTCGTGCTGTCGGTGTGGATGAGGGCCCTCGCCGATGTGCAGCGGCTTGAGGCCGCCATCGAGGAGAGCATTCCCGGCGTGTCCATCGCCGATCGATCGGTGGTATTGCGCAGCCTGAAGAAGGAGGGGCGCTACTTGCGGGCGGGAGGCATGGCAACCGGCGTCGTCGTGCCACTCCAGACTTCATTACTGCATCGCTAGCGGTTTCCTGGCACTGAACCGGCACATCGCCGACTCCTGCGATCTCGACGCCTAACGTAACGCCACATGACGAATGCGCAGCCGACCGCCGGGGTCTTCGACCTGTTCACGGTCGGGATCGGCCCATCGAGCTCTCACACCGTCGGACCGATGAAGGCCGCCGCCGAGTTCGCCGCCTCGCTCGACGAACATGGCGTCATCAAGTGCGTGGCGAAGGTGCGCGTCGAGATCTTCGGCTCCCTCGCCGCGACGGGCGCGGGGCACGGCACGTTCACAGCCGTGCTGCTCGGATTGACGGGAGCGCGCTCGGACGAGATCACCCCCGAGGAGTTCACCGCGCGGCTCGACGAGATCACCCGCACCGGGACTATCGAGCTCGGCGGACGGCACCCCGTCCCGTGCCGGATCGAGGACTTCGTCCTACGCCCGCTGACCGTGCACCCCCGCCACCCCAATGCCCTGTCGTTCACCGCCGTCGATTCCGCCGGCGATGACCTCTCGGCGCGGACGTACTTCTCGGTCGGCGGCGGATTCATCGTGCACGAGGGTGATGACTCGTCCCCCGCCTCAGCGGAACCGCGGACCTCACCTCTTGCGTTCCGCTCAGGAGCAGAGCTTCTCGCCGTGTGCGACGAGACCGGGCTCACGGTGAGCGAGGTGATGCGCGAGAACGAGCGCGCCCGGCGCCCGGACGACGAGATCCGGACGGGTCTTCGGCACATCTGGGACGTGATGGAGTCAAGCGTGCGCTCCTCGCTCGGGCGGGCGGGCGTGCTTCCCGGCGGCCTGGGAGTACGACGTCGCGCGAGTGCGTGGGCGACGCGTCTGGAGGCGGAGGACCCCCACCACGGCAGCGAGCACTGGCAGCAGCGGGTGAATCTCATCGCCCTCGCCGTCAACGAGGAGAACGCGAGCGGCGGGCGCGTGGTGACGGCCCCGACGAACGGCGCGGCCGGCATCGTTCCGGCAGTGCTGTACTACGCGCTGCATTACACTCCCGTGGCCCGATCGGGCGGCGATGGCGCGCGCGACGACATCATCGAGAGGTTCCTCCTTGCCGCGGCGGCGATCGGCACGCTCTATAAGACCAACGCCTCGATCTCGGGCGCCGAGGTGGGATGCCAGGGCGAAGTCGGATCGGCGTCGTCGATGGCCGCAGCGGGGTTGGCCGAGATCCTCGGCGGCAGCCCGCGTCAGGTCGAGAACGCCGCCGAGATCGCGATGGAGCACAACCTGGGTCTCACCTGCGACCCGATCGGCGGGCTTGTGCAGGTCCCCTGCATCGAACGCAATGCGATCGCGGCGTCGAAGGCCATCAACGCCGCACGGATGGCGCTATGGGGCGACGGAGATCACCGAGTCTCGCTCGATCAGGTGATCGATACGATGCGCGATACCGGCGCGGACATGAGCGACAAGTACAAGGAGACGGCGCTGGGGGGCCTCGCTGTCAACGTGGTCGAGTGCTGACTCGATGGGAGACGGCAGCCGATGCGATCAAGGTCGCGACCGCGGGCGGAGTCATGTCGCCCGGCGACGAGGCACGCGCGTTTCCGTGATGCCGGGCGCGCGGTGATCGCCGCCGAGGTGGCCGCGGCGGGGACCTACTCCTGCTCGCACGCACAGGGCACGGAGGGGACCAAGGCGGCGCCGCCCCACGGGGCACGCTCGATCGAGCACGGGTATCACCTCGACGACGAGGCCATCGACCTCCTGCTGAGCAGAGACACCTGGCTCGTGCCGACTCTCTCGGCGACCCGGGCGACGTGTGGACGCAGCCGATCGCGGCGTGCCGATCCCGGCCGAGAGCCTCGCGCTCGCCCGGGAGGCGCTCGACGCGCACCGGGCTGGCTCCGCTCGAACGGTCGACGCGGGCGTGAAGGTCGCGATGGGCACCGACTCCCCACCGTACGGGACTCCCCCTGCGAACGAGCTCGACGAGCTGCCGCCGATGACGCGGGCATCGTCGATGCCCCCGGAAGGCGCCTGGCGAGCCGCCACCGCAAATGCCGCAGCGCTGCTCCGGCGGGACGGCCTCGGCACCATCGCGCCGGGGAGGATCGCCGTCCTCGTCGTCGTGGACGGACGACGCGATGATCTGAGAGGACTGCGTGACCGCATCCGCCGCGTCACCATCGGTGGGCGGCGCGTGCGGTGAAAGGCGGGGCGACGCCTACGCGGCGCCGCCCCGCCTTCAACGCGCGTCGGTGAGGAACGTGACGATCGCCGCCGCCGCACGAGCGGGCCGCTCGTTCTCCCACGTATGACCGCTCTCAGCGAGCACCAGCGCACCGGCACAGGGGACCTCGCCCGCCATCGACAACGCGTCCGCCACGGGCACCGAGTGCCACGATCAGCGCGGCGAGGTCGTCCGCCAGATCGTCGGTCGTGTACGCCGACGGCTCGAACACGGTGTCCCCACGATCACGCTGGTCGTAGGTGACACGGTGAAAGAGTCCTCCAGGTGCGCACGGAGCTCGTCGAAGAGCTCCTGCCCGACCTGCGGGCCGTGGAGGAGGACGAGGGGAGGCCCGGCGCCTTCGGCGCGGAACGAGGTGACGCCCGCGCCGGTGCGGACGGGCGACGCCGTGCCTCCCGTCATCCGCGTCACCAGACCTTGCGCTCGCGAGCGTCGGCGACCAGCTCGGGGACGGGAATGAGCGCCTTCGAGGCCACGGTCGCCAGCGACTGCTGCGAGAAGTGGAAGCCGAAGTCCTCCGTCACGAGCTTGCGCCACGGCCGATTGAGGATGTTGTGCGTCGACCAACGCGCGAACCGCGGTCGCTTCATGATGTCGCGTGCGAGCTGCCATGCCTTGGGCACGAGCTCCTCGCGAGTCAGCACATCACTGACGAGACCGTACTCGAGCGCCTTCCGGGCGGGGATCCCGGCTCCGCCATAGATGGCGTAGGCGGCACGTTTCGTGCCCATCAGGTGCTGCAGCGCGAGCGCGAGGCCGTCGCCGGGCGCCGTCCCGACCATGAAGTGCGGGTCCATGAAGTCGGCGTCCTCGGCGGCGAGCGTCACGTCGCACATCAGCGCGAACTCCGTGTGGATCCCGGGACCGTTCACCGCCGCGATGGTGGGGACGTCGATGTTGTTCACGAAGTTCTCGATCAGCTTCCAGGCATCGATCGTCTGCTGGAATATGTAGTCCGGCGTCTCTTCGACGAGCGGCTTCGGCCAGGTCTGACGCGGATCTCCCCGGAACCAGGTATCGCCCGTTCCCGTGATGATCAGCACGTGGTTCTCGGGGTCGTTGCCGACGTCTTGCCACACGCGATTCCAGGCGTTGTGCGCGGCCCAGTTGTGCACGTAGGGGCCGCCGTCCGTGTGCAGGCGCAATTCGAGGATGCCGTCCTCCCGGCGCATCTCGAAGAAGTCGGCGTAGCGCTTCGAGTACTCGTCCAGCGGTGTGGGCGCAACGTGGCCCTCCCATCCGAAGCTCGACGTGTCCACCATGGTGAGTCCCTCCGTCGGAGCGAGCCGCCCTCGCCCGTTAATGAGACACATTATCTCTCTAAGGGTGAAGAGTGATCTTCTGTCCGAAAGATCGCAGGGAATGCGCACGCACCAGTCGGTCGACGAAGGTTCGGGGATCTATTCGGCGTGATCACGCCATAATCCGGCCACCACGAGTTCAACGATCTCGCGCGCATCGCTCAGCGTGAAAGGGCGCGCTCGTCGCAGGACGAACCACTGCACGGGGCCCGAGAGCATCATGTTGACGAAGGGCGCTTCCGTCGGCGGCAACTGCCCGGCCGCGGTCGCCCGGTCGAGGCGTCGCTGCAGATCGTCGGTACGACGATCCAGGAGCTCCAGCCCCATACGGTGCAGCCCATCGGCTTCATCGACACGGCGCAGGAGGATCTGCAGCACAGCACGGCCGGTCGGGGTCGCGGATGCCTCGGCGAACGAGTGCAGGAAGGCCGTGAGATCGCGGACGACATCGCCGGTGTCGTCGATCGGCACCGATGTCTCGGCGAACCGCGCGAGCACGTCGCGAAAGAGGTCATCGCGATTCGGCCACCGTCGATAGACCGTGGCGCGACCGACGCGCGCGCGTGAAGCGAGCTCCTCGTACTGCAGGCCATCGACCCCCTTCTCGGCGAGGATGTCGAGCGCCGCCGCCCACAGCCGCTCCGTGACCTGACGCGTGCGCCCACCGGGGCGATGCGCCCGTGAGGGGTTCACCGTCATGCGCCCTGGCCTCCCATCCGATGTCCCTCGACTTCCACCGCTGTACGACCGCGGCGAGCCGAGCTCAGCCGAGGATCGCCGTTTCGCTCACTCACGCCGCCGCCGGTCAGGATTACTGCACCGAGAGAGTTCTCTGCGCACATTCCCCGCGTCTTCGAGGGGTCCCGACATCATCCTCCAAGAACCGGCTCGGGCGGACTCATCGGCCGTCCGGCCTCACGCTCGCGGCTGCACCGACACGGCCGTGGCCTCGGCCGCCGCGAGGCTCGCACGGCCTCTCTACCAGGTCGACAACAAACCGGTGAGCCTGGACGCCACTTGGCGCACGGCGTGGGTGATCACGTCGGCGCGGCTGTGGTCCATGCGGTGGCGGGGGACGGTCACGGTCACGGCGCCGCTGATCCGGCCGTCGATGAAGAACGGGGCGGCGATCCCGGATGCCTCGGGGATACGCTCCCCCTCGCCCCGGGCCCATCCCCGTTCCGCGATCCTCTTCAGCTCGACGCGCAGCGCGTCCTTGTCCACCGGTGTGCGCTCGGTGTAGGGGACCAGCTCGATCGACTCCAGCAGGTCCGGGGTGTAGGCCAGAATGGACTTGCCGATCGCCCCCGCGTAGAGCGGAATGTCCACATCGGTCTGGAGGACGTACCGGATGGCCTCGCGCCCCGGAACCGTGGCCACCAGCCGGGCGCGATCGCCGTCGAAGTACGCCAGGCCCACGGTCTCGCCGGTGTCGTCGGCCAGCCGGGACAGCTCCTCCCTCGCCAGTTCGGCGAGGTCGAGCCGGTCATCACCCCCGGCGCCCAATGCCGCCGCCCATCCCAGCAGGGCGGGGCCGACTCTGAGAACGGAGTCGCCACCCCATGAGAGAAGGCCGAAGTCGCCGGCCGCGCGCACGAGCCTCTCGGCGGCGACCGAGCGCGCCCCGACGGCCGCGGCCGGCTCGACTGCGGTCATCGCTGTCTCCGCGGCCGTGCACAGGCGGGTGATCAGCCGCGCCACCCTGCCCACCAGCGTGGGCTCGAGTCCCGGGGGGCGCCGCGCCGGGGCGCTGGATGGTCGGCCGCCCGTGTGTGTCAGGCGCGCGGTGAGTTCCTCCACCGCCTGCGAGATCAGGCCCAATGTGGCATCCACGCGGGATTCATCGAATTCCGCCCGGGGCCGCGAGACGGTGATCGAGCCGGCCATCGCGTGGTCGATCCTGAATCCCCGGGCGATTCCAGCGGCGTCGGGGATGTGCTTGCCGATGCTCACCACGCCGCCGCGCCGTTCGGCTTCCGCCAGCATCGCATCGACGTCGTCCGGGGTTCGGGCAGCCGACCGCGTGGGCGGGTCCAGCTCCGGCGGGAGGTCCGCCGTTCCGGTCTGCGTGAGGATCGCCAGGCCCGCCGCCCCGGCGTAGGTGGGCAGCCGAGCGCCGGGAGTCAGCGTGTACCGCACCGGCAGGGCGGGTTCCCGGCACAAGAGCACGGTGCACCGGCAGGGATCGGGCGTGGAGACCGAGAGGACGGCCGTAGCCAGTGTGGCGTCCCTCAGCGCGTCGAGCAGCGGCCCGGCCACGGCGAAGAGAGGGTGTCGGCGGCGCAGTGTCGCGGCGAGCACCCGCAACCGGGGGCCGACCGTGTAGAGGCCGTGCGAGCTCTGGCCGGCCAGGCGGTACTCGGCGAGGGTCGCCAGAACACGGTTGACCGTGCTCCGGCTGGCACCCAGGTGCTCGGCCAGCTCCCGCACTCCCCAGCCCTCTGGAGAGCGGCCGACCAAGGCGTCGATGATCCCCAGCACCTCGATCGCGCCCCGATGGGCCTGCGGGTCGGCGGCTTTCACGCGCCAAGTATGGCATGGCGTCCGTGCGGACCCCGGACGGCGCAGATGCGCCTTGACAAGGCGAGCCCGGCTACGCGCAGATCGGCATCCTGGCCCCGATCCTCCTGGTGCTGCTGCGGCTGTTGCAGGGCTTCTCCACCGGCGGGGAGATCGGCGGCGCGTCGGCCCCTACTGCCGGTGATCGAGGGCGCCCTGGTGTTCTTGGAGGTCGAGGCCCTGCCCAGCCGTCGTTCTCCGCAGCCGCTGTGGCTGTGGACCTCCGCCGTGGGGCTGGGCCCGGGCGAGGTGGACCGGCTCTGGCAGGCCTATCTGCGGCGGTTCGACATCGAGCACACCTTCCGGTTCCTCAAGCAGCAGCTGGGGTGGAACGCACCGCGGCTGCGCGACCCTGCGGCGGCGGACCGGTGGGGCTGGATCGTGATCGCGGCCTACACGCGGTTGCGGTTGGCGCGGTGCGTGGTGGGTGATGTGCGCCTGCCCTGGCAGCGTCCTGCTGAGCCGGGGCGCTTGAGTCCGTCGCGAGTGCGCAGGGGGTTTCGGCGCATCCGCGCGTTATTGCCCGTGCCGGCGGGTGTTCCGCGGGGATCGCGGCCGGGTCCGGGGCGCCCGCGGGGGAGCAGGAACAAGCGCCCTGCTCCCCGGCACGGGGTTCCGAAGAAGAACAAAACGGGCACTATGAGCTGCGCTGGAGACAAGCAAGCAAGTTAAACAACAAGCTAGGCCCTGCCCCGGTAGGTCAGCCGCCGCAGCAGGGCCTCCGCCGGTCCGCGCCGCCCCGTGCGCCCCAGCACGTCCGCGATCAGGACGGTGACGACCCACGTGGCCACGGCCACCCCGGCTGCCGCCGCCGCACTCATCTGGCCGCCCAGTCCGAGCAGCGAAGGTTCGGTGACCACCAGCCACACCGGAGACTGGGCCAGGTAGAAGGTCATCGACCGGCGGCCGCACGCCACCAGCGCGTTGGTCACGGGGCCGCGCCGATCTCCGATCCGGAGCGCGACCAGCGCGATGGCCGCCGCGAAGGCCGGCCCCCCGGCGATGCCGGTCGCGGAGAACAGGGCCAAGGCGGCGATCCCGCCCGCGACCGTGTCCGGTGCCCACACCCCCGCTGCCTGGAGGGCGACCGGCTGTGCCCCCAGCACCGCCACCGGGAACCCGATGAGGGCGGCCCGGCGCAGCACCGGCCGGTAGCGCTCGGGCTGCTCCAGTACGCGCAGCCGACCGGCCCAGATCCCGATCAGGACCGACGGGAGCACGGACAGCGCGGCGAACGGTACCACCGGGAGCGTCGCGGCCCGCAGCAGGGCGCTGTCGAGCAGCGTGGCCCCCACGTGTGGCGCCCCACCGGTCCCGGCGACCAGTTGGAGCACGGTGTAGCACGCCACCCCGAACGCCAGGGCGACGGCCGCGACCGACCACAGTCGGCGGCCCGACCAGGCCACCGCCCCCGCGAACATCAGGGCGAACACCCCATAGGCCCCGATCACGTCCCCGCTGTACAGCAGCACCACGTGCGCTGCGCCGAACACGACTAGCCAGGCACCGCGGCGGCGGATCAGCCGCCGCGCCCGCGCCGGGTCCCCGCCGGGGCCGGAGTGGCGGCGGGTCATCTGCACGAGGCCATACCCGAAGAGCAGCCCGAACAGCGGGGCGGCCCGTCCGTCCACCGCCGACGTCAGCAGCCACTGGACGACGATGTCGACCGGGCCGCCCCCGGCGGGCTCGGTGAGCGCGAGGCCGCCCGCGTGCAGCATGCGGGAGTGGGCCAGGGCGATGAGCAGCAGCATCACCCCCCGCGCGAGGTCGGGGGCGAGCAAGCGTTCGGAGCCGGGGGTGGACGCGGCCGGACCGGACGGGGCGTACGGACGCGTCCGCGCCGCTCCCGGGTCGGGGGGCGTAGAAAACGCCTCGGCCGGTCGGGCGGGCGGTGGCGGAGCGGAACGGTCGTGGTCGGCGTTCATACTCCGAACCTAAATCGGGGCAGCACCGTGACAGAGTGTCACGGATCATGGGTTTTCTCCGCGCCCCGCACAGGTCGGCCATGACAGATGTCACGGGGCGTGCACCGGGCGGTGCACATGCCGGACGGCAACGGATCCGGCGCGCGGACCGGATCGCACGTCATCAGGACGAACGCCTCCGGGTCCCGGGCGGTCGCGACCCCGCCGAGGTCGATGATCCACGCAGGCTTCCCGCCCAGGCCGGTGAGGCGGCCACCGGCGATCGTCTCCGCTCCGGGGGCGTCTCCGGATACGAAGGCGCCGGGTGGCGCGGACAGGCGGTCCGGACGGGCCACCACGGCTACGACTGGAGCGGACTCACCCCCGTGGAGTTCACCGACATGGCGGCTGGCGAGAGCACCACGGCCGGACTCGACGGACAAGACAGGCGGACAGCCGAGGCCACCCAGGGACTGGAACGGACGATCCTGGCCACATGGCTGCTGATGGGGCGAACACTCGTCTGGTCCGAAGACCTCCGGGGACACCCGCCACCACCGCTCTCTCATAGGCCTTGTCGGGCCGGGAGACATCAGGTGTTCGTTCGCCCGGTGCCCACGCGGCCGCCGCGAAACCGGCCAGTCCAGCGGCATTCCCGCAGGGCTCGGTGGAACGCTTGCACGAATCAGGACCCGCAGAGCCGGTTCCGCCCCCGGGGTGGATCTCGGCGCTCGAACCGCCGGCGGATCGCGCTGACGGTTTCCTCGTCCTCGGTCGGTGCGGCATCGGCTTGTCGCCGCGCCACCTCAGCTCCGTCCCCGCCGACCACAGCACACGTGTTCACTCGGACGGTACGAGGATCGGGGACGGAGCCGGATGACCGGTGAGCACGGCTTCCACGTTCTCGACGGCCAGGGCGGCCATCCGCGTGCGTGTCTCGGTGGTGGCGGATCCCAGGTGGGGCGCGAGTACCACGTTGTCCATCTCGGCCAGGCCGGGCTGTACGGCGGGCTCGTCTTCGTAGACGTCGAGGCCCGCTCCGGCGATGCCACCGGATTGCAGTACGGCCACCAGCGCCTTCTCGTCGACCACCGGGCCGCGGGCGGTGTTGATCAGATAGGCGGAGCTCTTCATGCGCTTCAGGGCATCGGCGTCCACCATGTGCCGGGTCTCGGAAGTGAGGGGGCAGTGCAGGGAGACCACGTCGGAGGAGGCGAGGAGTTCGTCCAGCGGTAGCCATCGGCTCGGGCCGTCGGTGCCGGGGCCGCGTCGCGAGAAGTGCACGATCTCCATGCCGAACGCGGCCGCTCGCTGCGCGACGGCCCGCCCGATGCGCCCCATGCCGACGATGCCGAGTCTCTTGTCTCGCAGGCCGGTCCCCAGCATGAACGACATGTCCCACGCCCACGGGGTTCCGGATCGGATCAGCCGGTCGCCTTCCGACACCCGCCGGGTGACGTCCAGCAGAAGCGCCATGGTGAGGTCCGCGGTGGCGTCGACCAGCACCCCCGGCGTGTTGGTGGCGATCACCCTGTGCGCGTTCGTTGCGCGCAGATCGAGGTTGTCATAGCCGGTGGCGACGTTGGCCACGACCCGCAGCTGCGGGCCGGCGGCCCTGAGCACGTGTTCGTCGATGCGGTCGTTGACCGTCGCGATCACCGCGTCGGCACCCCGGACGGCCTCCCGCAGCTCGCCAGGGGACAGCGACCGCTCGTGCGGTGAGACCCAGACCTCTCCCAACCGCTCGAGTGGGACGAGGACCTGGCCGGGCAGGGCCCGAGTGACGACGATACGTGGATTCGGGCTCATCGGTTGTCCTTAGGGTTGTAGGTGTCTGGAACTGAGGTTCCGGCGCCGATTGGTCTCACTGGGAACGCGACGAGTATCTGCATCCCTCTTCCCGTGGTTGCGGGACCTGTGATTCCGTCACGCGATCAGAGCCGCGAGTGGAAGGGTGATCAGTGACAGAGCGCTGGTGGTGACGATGGAGGCCGCGGCCTGCTGGGCGCCGGACTCCTTCTGCTGGGCCAGCACATAAGCGGTCGCCGCGTTGGGCAGCCCGCACATCACCACCGTGGTGAAGGCCCACACCGCAGGCATCGGAAAGACCCATGTGACCAGGGCGACCGCGATGAGCGGCATGACGGCGAGCTTCACCAGGACCGTGCAGCCCAGCTCCGGTACGCCCACGCTGCCCTCGCGTAGTGCCGACACGGCCTGTCGCAGGGTCAGCCCCACAGAGAACAGGGCGCCGGGCGCCGCGGCCCCCGCGAGCATCTCGATGGTGGCTGTGGCCGGGCTGGGAAGACCGAGCCCGAACAGCGCGAAGAGCAGGCCGGCGACCACGGAGAGGCTTACGGGGTTGAGAACGACGCCGCGAACGATGGCGCGTCCGGTGCTTTTGACGGGAGCGGGGGGAGGCTCCGTCGCCTCCCCCCGCGCGAGGGAAGCGGTCTGTGCTGTGTGCGTGGGCTGAGCCGCGAGGGCCGCGCACAGGGGATAGAGCACCATGAAGAACAGGTTGTGCAACAACTGGCCGAGGGCCACTGGCAGTGCCGCCTGTGGTCCCACAGCGGTGACCAGGAGCGGTACCCCCAGGTAGGCGACATTCCCGTATCCCGCGAGCATCGCCGTGGTGAGCGCGCGCGGCGCCGGTTGCCGGAGCAGGTACGTGCCGGCGGCCAGGCCGATCCCTGATCCCAGGACCAGTACGGCGAGGTTCGCCGCGATGAAGGTCCAGGATATTCCTTCGGACAGGCCGGATCCGGCGACCGCGGAGAACAGCAGGGCCGGGAGCGCTATGTAGAAGACGAAGTCGTTGACCGCCTTCTGCGCGTTCCCATCAAAGGGTCGCGTGTGGCTGGCGAGGTATCCGATCAGGACGATGGCCAAGAGCGGGATCATCGTCGAGAGCAGTGGGGCGGATCCCATTGCGGTCGGACCTCTCGGATGGTCGGGGGACGGAGCGTTCCGGTGCCCGCCGTCGCGCGGGCACCGGAAGTGGCGCGCACGGGGACCGCACGCACACCAAGGGGCGTCAGGCTACCGGTGCCGGGACAGGGGCGCGTTCCTGGAGAACGTCCAGAGCGGCGTCGTGGACGGCGTCGAGCCGGACGATGTCGGTGTAGAACTCGTGTACCTGGTGGAGGAGTTCCTGGAACCGTTCCCGCTTGACCGGGTAGAGCGTGTTCTCCATGTGGTCGGTGAGGCGGGTGGCGACCGCCTCGAGGAACTCCTCGTTCGCCGTGAGGTGTTCGGGGAATCCGGCGTTCTCCAGCGCCTGGGCGACGGTGGTGGGGAAGGTGCCGATGGGGTTCAGGAAGTAGTCGACCGGACGGCTGACTCCGAGATAGTCGGGGACGTTGACGATCCCGGCGTTCTCGTTGCGCACCAGCATGCCGCTGACCGGGCGGTAGACGTTCGGCAGCACCATGAAGACTTCTTCCGCCAGGGTGGCTGCGCGGGACAGTTTCTCGGTGTTCAGTTCGGTCCCGGCGACGGTGATGCCGCGTTCGGTGAAGATCTGGCTCATCACCTCGAGGTTGGCGAGGCCGGCTCTGTTGCCGAATCCGGCCACGCCGCCTTCGATCATCTGGAAGCCGTGGAAGATCGAGGCGAGGGAATTGGCGAGGCCGAGCCCGCGGTCGTCGTGGGAGTGGAGGTAGAAGGTGGTGTCGGGGTTGTCGCGGACCAGGTTCGCGGCGAGGATCGCGGTGGCCTCGGGGAACAGGGTTCCGATGGAGTCGTTCACCCGGACCAGGTTGATACCCAGCGCGCGTACACGGCCGATCTGCTCGTTGATGAACGAGTACCGCTTCTCGTCGATTTCGTGTGAGAAGGCGTTGAGGATGCTGGAGCGGAAGGAACCGACGCCGAGCGCGGAGAGGCGCTCGTGTGCGCGTTCGAGCAGTTTCTCTTCCTGGCGGTACTCCACCATTCCCAAGCTGACCTGGATGTTCGCCAGGTAGTCGCGTGGGATGACCTTCAATGCCTCGCTGAGGGGCTCCCACGTCTTCAGCGTCAGGTTGAAGACGAACCGGGTGTCCTCTGGGATCCGGCCGAGCATGTGCTGCGCATGGAGGCAGCGGAGGAGGAAACGCGGTTCGGTGAGCCCGGAACCGAGGTCGATGTCGCGCAGCCCGCCTTCGGTGAGGGCTTCGATGAGCTGGAGTTTGCGGCTGTCATCGGCCCCGTAGAGGGCCCGCTCGCCGCCCTCGCGCATGGTCTCATCCGAGATTCCGGAGATTTCGAAGTCGGTGTATCGGGGCGTGTGCTCGCTTGGCAGAGAAAGATGCATTTCCACTCCCTTGAATCGTGAGCAGTATTCAGGGTATGCATTGTTCGGTATTCATGGTCGATGAATACCCCCCGGGGGCGGGGTTCACTTTCCTGGCGGCTGGTTGTGAATTCCCTCTTTGGGTTGTCTCAAATAGGCTAACCGGTCTTGGTGTCCCTTTCAAAGGTGACGACGGTCACATGTATATTTTCACTGGTTGCACAAGGGGGAAGTGTTTTCGCTCAATTCGTGACGAGGGTCACATTTATGTTTTTGCTGGTCACGCTAAGAGGGGAAAGTGTTTCCAATCAATGCTTGACTGTTGTGGAAATTGGAATCAGATCCGGGGTGGATCGGTCCTGCATCGAGAAGCGAATGGTCAGATGCCCGTGTGGGGGTACTATCCGGTTTTGCTCGAGGTCGACATCGCTCGAAACGGGGATCCGGCACGGGTCCGGTTGGTGCAGTGAGGCGTGTTCGTTCGAGTGGAGGTGAAAGACCGCGCCCCACGAGGCGGTGTGATCCGCGTGCGGATGTGCGACCCGCACCGTCGTTCCGTCGCAGCGGGACGACGGAATCGCTGTCAGACCATGCCGCCGTTCGCGCGCAGGATCTGGCCGTTGATCCAGTGGCCCTCCGGGCCGACCAGGAAGGCGACCACACGCGCGATGTCCTCCGGAGTACCCAGGCGTTCCAACGGCGGCGCCTTCGCCAGCGTCTCGACCTGCTCGTCGGTTTTTCCGTCGAGGAACAGATCGGTGGCAGTGGGGCCTGGGGCGACCGTGTTGACGGTGATATCGCGGCCGCGCAGCTCGCGGGCCAGGATCAGGGTCATCGCCTCCACCGCGCCCTTGCTGGCGGCGTATGCGCCGTAGGAGGGCAATTGCGTGCCCACCACGGACGTGGACAAGCCCACGAAGGAACCCCCGGCGCGCAGCCGCCGAGCCGCCTCACGGGCGACGACGAAGGTGCCCCGGATATTGGTGCGGTGCATGGCGTCGAGGACATTGAGGTCGAGGTCGGCGATCGGGGACAGGGCGAGCCGGCCGGCGGAGTTCACGACGACGTCCACGCCGCCGTACTCCTCCTGCGCCCGGCCGAAGAGCGCGGCCACGGCGTCGTCGTCGGCGACATCGGCCTGGACGGCGATCGCCGTCCCGCCGGCGGCGGTGATCGCGGTCACGGTCTCCTCTGCGGCGGAGGCGTCGCGGGCGTAGTCGACCACGACGGCCAGGCCGTCGGCGGCGAGTCTCTCGGCCACCGCGCGGCCGATGCCCCGCGAGGCCCCGGTGACGATCGCGACCCGCCCGGTCCCCGCGGCAGTGCTGTCGATAAGTGGCATGCCGACCACCCTGCCGGGACCCGGGGGGCGGCGACAGGGGATGACATCCCCTGTGACGGCGGCCCCATCTGCCGCAGACTGGTGCCATGAAATCCACGAAGTACGCCGAGCTGGGTGCGTTCCTCCGATCGCGGCGCGAGCGGATCAAACCCGACGAAGTCGGCTTCGTCACCGGGCCGCGGCGCCGCGTGCCCGGACTGCGCCGCGATGAGGTGGCCCAGCTCGCCGGGGCGTCGGTGGACTACTACAACGAGCTTGAGCGCGGGGCCGGGTCACAGCCCTCAGAGCAGATGCTGGCCGCGCTGGCGCGGGCGCTGAGGCTGGCCGCCGACGAGCGGGACCACCTCTACCACCTCGCCGACCGCCCGGTGCCGCGCAGCGGCGGACCCGCCTCACACGTCCACCCCGGCATGCTCGACCTGCTCACCCGGCTGACGTCGACGCCCGCCCAGGTGATCACCGACCTGCACGTCACGCTCGTGCAGAACCCGCTCGCCGTCGCGCTGCTCGGTGACCAGTCCGGCTTCAACGGCCCCGAGGCGAGCTTCGTGTACCGCTGGTTCACCGATCCGCGGGCACGACGGCTCTACCCCGGCGAGGACCACCCGGCTCACTCCCGGGGGTTCGTCGCCGACCTGCGGGCGGCCTGCGCGCGGCGCGACGCCGACGACACCGAGGCCGGCCCGCTCGTCTCCGAACTGATCCGCCGCTCGCCGGAGTTCGCCGGGATCTGGGCAGAGCACGAGGTGGCGGTCCGCCGCGACGACCGCAAGCGCATCATCCATCCCACCCTCGGCCGGGTCGAGGTCAACTGCCTCAACCTGTTCAGCGAAGACGGCCGCCAGCGCCTGCTCTGGTTCACCCCGGCCGTCGGGACCGAAAGCGCCGGCAAACTGGACCTGCTCGGCGCCGTCGGCGCACAGGAACTCGCGGGCTCCGCTCAACTCGTACCTGGCCGGTAGGGCTGATGGAGATCTCGGGTTCCGGCCCCGCCGCGAGCGCGCGGCGAGACTCAAGGGCACACACGGGGCATCAGAGGTGACGAACCCACGACCGGTCGCAAGCCGTTGAACAGCAGGACCGCACGCGGGCGCAGGGGGATGCCCGGACCAGAGCACCGGCGCCGTCGCCGGGGCAGCAGGCACGGCCATGGTGCCGGTCCGTAGCGGGCGACCATCCCGTCAGGACGCCAGCTGCGAATGCGCAGGCTGGCGCAGTTTCAGCAGAGTGTGCCGGGCCCCTGTTGGGGGGCGGGGCGTCGAGCACGGTCGGGCGCTGACCGAAACATCACCTCGCCTCACCCTGGACATCCTGGGACTCGGCACGAGCGACTGGGAGCAGATCGCTGTCTGGCACGGGGCCGTGGCCGAATTCGTCACCACGATCACGCTCACCCGTGTCCGTCGTGTCCTTCGACAATGACGAGGTCGCGGCCTACCTGCGTCCGGGGCTCACGACGATTGCCCTTCCCCACGAGGCGATGGGCCGCCGCGCGGTCGAACTCCTGCTCGGCCGCGAACCGGGGACCGAGGTGCTCGTTCCCATGCCGGTGATCGAGCGGGCGTCGATCGGTCCGCCCGGGCGGCTCCGGTAGGCCGACCGCGACCGCGGCCTCACGTCGGCGGTGTCGATGAAGTCGACGCCCTCATCGACGGCGGTCCGAAGCAGTCGGATGGCGGCGGGCCGATCGGCGGGCTCGCCCCACACGCCGGCTCCGGTGAGCCACATGGTGCCGTAACCGAGGAGGTTGACGGGCAGGTCTCCGCCGAGGTCGAAGGTGAGCGGAACGGCCATGATGTTTCCTCCGGTTGGTCGGATGTCGTGGGACCCGGTTGCGGTCGGGTGGCTATCGGTCCGGCCGGTCCCGGTCGGAACGGTGGCCCGACCGCGGCGCTCCGGGGGCGGCACAGAGGGGGCAGAGCCCACCTAACATGAACCATAGTTCACGATATATCATGAACGCTAGTTCATGATGAATGCAAGCGCAGGCCATCCGAGTGTTGGGGAGTCCTCGTCGTGGCACAGGGACGACCGCCGCGAGTCGACGCGGTCCGCAATCGCGGGAAGATCCTCACCGCGGCCCACGAGCAGATCACGAAGCACGGACCTGGAGCCGGCATGGACGAGATCGCCGCCGAGGCGGGGGTGGCCGTGGGTACGCTGTACCGGCACTTCCCGAATAAGGCCGACCTGGTCGCCGCCGTCGTCGCCGACCACATAGCGCGCGTCGCCGACGACGCCGTGGCCGCCGGCGAGCGCGCCACCTCGTAATCCCGCGCGCTGGACGAGCTCACCGGTTTCCTCCATCGCGTCGTCGAAGCGTCCGCCTCCGACCGCGCCGTCAAGACCGCCGCCCGTGCGCTCGGCGCCTACCCGAGCGACACGGCGGCCGAAAGCCCGCGCCGGCGCGGCCCTGGCTCGACTCATCCAGGCCGGACAGGCCGACGGAGACATTCGCCCGGACGTCACGGTCGACGACATCTACCTCCTCTTCTCCACTGCGCCGACCGCCCGGCCACCCGCCGCGCGTGCTCGCTGGCTGACGCTGACCCTGACCGGGCTGGCCACGGGTGCTCGACCCACGTGGCCAGTGAAGCCGGCGACCGGCACGTGGTCATCGGCTCCCTCCCCGCCGACGCACGGGTGCGGGGGAAAGGGGAGTGTTCACCAGTGGAGCGGCGAGCAGAAGCCGGGCGCCTTCGGCTCTGGAAGGTGCCAGCGCGCGTAAAGCGTTTCGGTGGTGCCCCCGGGCACTGCTGGACCGCCCCGCTCGGGGGGTTCTCGCCCTCGGGGCGGTTCGCCCTGATGCCTGATGCCAGGAGTGCCACGTGACGATCGCGCCCGTTCCCCTCGCGACCGCCGCCCATCCCGACGACGGTCTCGTCGGATGGGTGGTCGGGCTGATGGAGGCTCTCGGCGGCCCCGGTGCGGGCCTGGCCATCGCGCTGGAGAACCTGTTCCCGCCGATCCCCAGCGAGGCGATCCTGCCCCTGGCCGGGTTCGCCGCGAGCAGGGGCGACCTGGGCCTCGCCGAGGCGATCGCGTGGACCACGGCGGGGTGATGCCGCTGTCGCGGCTCGACTTCCTGCTCGTCGATGAGTGGAACCGGATGGTCGACGCGAACATCCGCGGCCTGCCGCACCATCGCGGTGGCCTCCTCGCTGGGCTCCGAGGCCACCGCCCGCCGCAGTTCCCCGCCCACGGTGATCGCCGACGCGATCGGCAAGGCCGCCACCGCGCGCCGGCCCAGGCCCCGCTACGCCGTCGGCTTCGGCGCCAAGCCGCTGATCACGCTGCGCGGTATCCTGCCCGACCGCGCGTTCGACGCGGTGATCAAGCGGGCCACCGGCATCCGTGGCTGACAGCCCGGTCCTTGGGCCGATGCCACATCCGGCGGGGACGCCCACCGCGGCCCGGCAGGGATGCGCGACAGCCGAGGGAACCCCGGGGGGCGTCTCGCGATCAGACGGCGGCGGCCTGTCCGCTGCGGGCCTTGGCCCGCGCCGGCAGGGGGAGTCGGTGCCGGTCTCGGTGATGGTGCCGCCGAGGGGTGAGCCGGTCCACGATCGCCGCGCACGGCCGCGGGCCGGTGAAGGTCGTGGTCCGCCTGACGGGGCTCGTCGGAGGCGATGGCCGGGCTGTTCCTGTCCTCTCCTCCCGCTCGGTGAGCGCCTGGAACGGCGGTTCGGCCCCGCGCCGGTCCGGCTCCATATATCCGGGTTCGTCGATGCGGAGCAGGTCCACCCGCCCACAGCGGGCGATGGCCTTGCAGAGCCGCTTGACGCCGGCGGCCTCGATCAGCGCGTCGACGGGTTGGGTCGCCGGCGTGTACGTCACCCGGAACCCGGCCACCGCGGCCTCGGCGCCCGACGCGATCCACCGGTGCGACGTTCCAATCCCCGCGTCGCCGATTCCCGACTCGATCATCCATGGGGTCGACGGACCCGTGGGCTATCGCCTCGCCCCCGGGCCAAGCACCATGCAGGGGTACGGAAAGCCTTGCTGGGTTCCCACCCGGCGGCGGATCAGCTCTTGCTCGGTAGTGCGGCAGGGCCGCCGTCCGTGCTTCGGCGTCCGCGTTCGATGATGCGCCTGGCATGCCGCAGGATGGCTTCGTCGACCATCTGCCCGCGCACGGTGCCGGTGCCCGTGGTGGTGAGCGCCTCTTGAGCGGTGGCGACCTCTTCGGGGGTGGGTGTGAACGCCCTCTCGATGGGAGGAATGTGCGCGGGGTGGATCGCGGCTTTCGCGACGTAGCCGTTGCGCCGCGCGGCGAGAGCATCGCGCGCGACCCCGTCGAGATCGCCGACCGAGAACGACGGCGACGCGATGACAGGCACCCGGTAGGCCGCTGCCCATAAGAGCACGGTGTCGATCGCGGTGCGCAGGACGCCTGCGGCGAGGTCGCAGTCGAGGTCGGCGCTGAGGTCGGCTTCGCCGATCATGATCGCGTCGGGGGCCTCGTCGAGTATCTCCTCGATCCGGAGAATTCCGGCCGCGGATTCGACCATCGCGACGACGAAGAGCGCGCGACTCTTCGCCGCGTGCACGTCCTGCGCGCGCTCGACCTTCGGAATGAAGATCGCAATGGGCATCGCTGTCGCGTCGAGGGCGGCAAGGTCGGCGCGTTGGTCGGTTGTGCCGGGCGCGTTCACTCGGACGCCGATGGGATTCGGGGCGCGACCGGAGCGGAGATAGTCGATGATGTTCGCCCTTGCCACGGCTTTGTCGCCGCGCGCCACGGCATCTTCGAGGTCGAGGATGACGCCGTCGGCGCCGCTGGAGACGGCCTTATCGAAGCGCTCGGGACGGTCCCCGGGGACGAACAGCCAGCTCGCGAACTCACCGATGGATCCGCTCACGCGCCGGTCCCTTCGGACAGTCCCGCTGCCCGGCGGGAGCGCTCGTCCCAGACCGGTTCGACGCCCGCCGTCTCGGGGGCCATGGCGCGCCGGTAGACCATGATGGTCCGTTCGAAGACGATGACGACGACACCGTCCTGGTTGTAGCCGATGGTGCGGACGGTGACGATCCCGATGTCCGGATGGTTTCTCGAGTCGCGCGTGCTGAGGACTTCGGACTGGGAGTAGATCGTGTCGCCCTCGAATACGGGGTTGGGCAGGCGCACCCGGTCCCAGCCCAGGTTCGCCATGACGTGCTGGCTGATGTCGGTGACGCTCTGCCCGGTGACCAGGGCGAGGGTGAAGGTGGAGTCGACCAGGGGCTTGCCCCATTGCGTCTGCGCTGCGTAGTGGGCGTCGAAGTGGACAGGTGCGGTGTTCTGCGTGAGGAGGGTCATCCAGCTGTTGTCGACGGGCAGGACGGTGCGCCCGAGGGGGTGGCGGTAGATGTCGCCGACGGTGAAGTCCTCGAAGTAGCGCCCGTCCCAGCCGGCCACCAGGCGGTGGGCGTTCACCGGTTCAGTCATGGGAATTTCCTTTCTCGATCACAGCCAGGGAGGGGTCACGAACAGGAGCCAGGACAGGGGGGGGTACGACGAGCGTCATCGCGCCGCCCCAGACGAGGAGCGTCCGGTAGACGCGGGCGCGTTGGTCTTCGGGGGAGTTGGCGACCACGAGCGCGCCGTTGGTCGACAGCGGGCTGGCGTCGACGACTGAGGAGGAGACGGCCAGGGCGACCAGCAGGCCGGTCGTGCTCACGCTGCCCGTGGCCAGGAATGGGATGGATAGCGGCACCAGCGCACTGAGGATCCCCGTTGTCGAGGCGAACGCGGAGACGACCGCGCCGACCAGGCAGATCACGAGTGCGGCGACGAGAGGCGCAGACATGGTGCTGACCGCCGCGCCGACAGAGTCGACGATCCCGAGGGCCTGTAGGAGGGAGACATAGGTGACGATCCCGCAGACCAGCAGGACGATAGTCCAGGCGATCGCGCCGGGCGCGGTCCTCCCGGTTCGAGGGAAGACCAGTGAGAGCAGCGTGGCGATGGCGATGCAGGTCAGGGCAGCGTCGAGCTTGAAACCGGCGACGAGGACGACCATGAGGCCGATGGCTCCCAGCGTTACCGCGCGTTCTAAGGTGAGCCGTTCACGGGGCGCGTCTTCGACGCCGCCTTCCGCGTCGGTGACGATGCCGTGTCGACGGAAGATGAGCACGGTGACGATGGCGATGAGCACGTTGAAGGCGAACGTGCCGGCGAAGAGCACCCCCGCGTCGAGAGCGATGTCATTGTGCGATGCGGCCGACAACATGATGCCGCCGAGTATGCCGACGGGAGAGAAACTCCCCGCCGCGGCGCCGTTCACGGCCATGAGCCCCATCATCACCGGTGACATGCGGTTCTGGACGGCCAGGGTCATCCCGATCGGGGCGATGATGGCGACGGCTGCGGGTGACGCCGCCCCGAACGCGGCAAGAAGCGTTGAGATGGCGAAAACGATCCACGGGATCAACAGCGTCTTGCCGTGCACGAGGGAGACAGCGGCGTGCACGATCCACTGCACCGTGCCGTTCTGCTTGGCGAAGCCGAACAGGAAGGTCACGCCCACGAGGATCATCATGAGGGAGACCGGGAACCCGCCGAAGAGATCCTCGACGGGCAGCCGGGCGACGAAGGCGCCGACGATGAATGTCGCCGTCAGGGCGAGGGCGCCCATGTTGACGGGGCGGATCGTCCCCAAGAGGAAGACGACGACGAGGCCGACGATCCCGATGGTCTCCAAGGACATTGCGTTCACTCCGTTGTGAAGGGGTGCGGGGATCGGGACACGTCGAGTCGGGCGGGCTCGGAACGGCGGGCGAGCCAGTCGCGGACCACGTCGTTGTGCTCGCCGAGAGCGGGGATGCTGCCGGTCTCCTGTTCGAAGCCCGCGACCGTGACCGGCGGGCGGAGGGCACACACGTCGCCCACGGGGCTCGTAGCGGTCCGCCACCGGTCCCGGGCGCGCAGCTGCGGGTGTCGGGCGAACTCAGCGATCGTGCGCTGCTGGGCCCAGGCGATCGGGGCGGCATCCAGCCGTGCTGCCGCCTCTGCGCCGGTGATCGAGTCGAACACCGATTGGATGATCGCGTCGAGCTCTGCGCGGTGCGCCACGCGGTCGGTGTTGCCGGCGAAGCGGGGTGCGTCGGCGAGCTCTGGTTGCTGGAGCACCGTCGTGCAGAACGCCTTCCACTCGCGTTCGTTCTGTAGACCGAGGTTGAGGGTGATGCCATCGGCTGCGGTGAACGGTCCGTAAGGCGCGATGGTGGCGTGGCTGGCGCCGGCCCGGGGCGGCTGGTCCCCGCCGTACTCGGTGTAATAGAGGGGGTAGCCCATCCACTCGCCGAGTGCTTCGAGCATCGACACCTCAAGGCCGGCTCCGATGCCGGTCCGGTCTCGGTCGTAGAGGGCGGTCAAGACACCCGAATAGGCATACATCCCGGTGCAGATGTCGGCGATGGACAAGCCCACCTTCGAGGGCTGCTCCGAGGTCCCGGTGATCGAGACCAGGCCCGCTTCACATTGGATGAGCAGGTCATACGCCTTCTTGTCCCCGTAGGGGCCGCCGCGACCGTATCCGGAGATGTCGCAGGTGATCAGGGCCGGTCGCTGCGCACGAAGCCGCTCCGAGCCGAACCCGAGCCGCTCCATCGCGCCGGGTGCAAGGTTCTGGATCACGACGTCAGCGGTATCGACCAGCTCGCCCAGCAGCTCACGGCCCGCCAGGGTCTTCGCGTCCAGTTCCACGGAGTACTTGCCCCGGTTCAGCCACATGAAATGGCTCGCCATGCCGCGCACGGTGCGGTCGTAGCCGCGTGCGAGGTCCCCCGCACCGGGCCGCTCGATCTTGAACACCGTCGCGCCCAGATCGGCAAGCTGCCGCGAGGCGAACGGGCCTGCCACGGCCTGTTCGAGTGAGACGACCACCACGCCCGCCAACGGTTTGTACGGACGAACACCACTCGATTCTTTATCCTTGACGTGCATGAAGACATCATCAATGCCTGCATCACCGCAGGGAAATGAAAAGATCATGCGTAGTTCATGCGAAATATGCATAATGGAAGGATGAGGCTCGACGAACTCGCCCACTTTCTGGAGCTGGCGCGGCAGCACAACGTGACCCGCGCCGCCGAGGCGCTGCGGATGACTCAGCCCGCACTGTCCCGATCGCTCGCGAGGATCGAAGGCGAACTCGGTGTCAACCTGTTCGACAGGGAGGGACGTCGTCTGCGGCTCAACCGTTACGGAGAGATCCTCATCCCCCACGCCGCCCGTATGCTTTCGGAGTTCGACGACGCCCGTGCACGCATAGACGCCCTGAAAGATCCGGCGGCCGGGGTGGTCTCCCTCGCCTTCGTCACATCTTTCGGGTCCTGGCTGGTCCCCGCGCTCATCGAGAGCTACCAGCAACTCTTCCCCAACGTGCGGTTCCTGCTCACCGGAGGTCCGGCCGACGACGTCGTCGATGCGGTCCGCAACGGGGGCGCGGACGTCGGCTTCATCAGTCCCCGTCCCACGGCGGAGGACATCGGCTGGGAAGAGCTCACCCAGGAAACCCTGGTTCTGGCCGTGCCCGCCGGGCACCGTGACGCCGACCGGGACACCATCGGAACAGCCGAGTTGGAAAGGGTCGGCTTCGTCGCCCTCCGCCCGGAGTTCGGTCTCCGGCAGATCACCGACCGCTACCTCATGGGGCTCGGCCTCACCCCGCGGATCCTGATGGAGGCGACCGAGCTGTCCACACTGCACGCTTTGGTCGCTGCCGGCATCGGAGCCGCGATCATCCCCGCCGATCCCCGGCCCGCGCGGCACACCGTGCAGATTCCGTTGACGGTCCCGCTTACGCGCCCGGCCGGGATGGTCGTGTCGACGATCCGCAGCATCGCCCCCGCCGCCGAGCAGTTCGCGCGGTTCGTCCGCGAGGAGCATGCCACCAGCGAGATGACGGGCCTCCACGAGGCTCCCGCGAGACGTCGGTGATGACCCGTCGTGCCCCGGCCCTGTAGCGATCGCCGCGGCTGATCACCGGACCCCTGACGATCACGGACGGCGGCGCCGCAAGACGCTCAGTGGCTGAGCGGAGAAGCTGCCGCTGACGAGGACCTTGATCGATGCCATTCCGCTCGGCTCAGTACCCATCATCGGAGGAGAAGGAGCAGCGCGCCGCGCCCCCGGTCCCGCCGTCGTTCACCCCGCCCCATGGCTACGACCGGAGCGGACTCACCCCCTGGAATCCACCGATGCGGGCGGCCGCCCGGCGCGACCCCCATGACCGGACCGACGGCGGGTCGTTGAATCCGGAGTCCGGACCGGCCGGCTCGCGTGGGAACGTGCCGCCGAGCGTCATCGCCCGGCCGGGCCAGTCGGGCACGCCCGGCGCGCGGTCGCTTCCTTGCGCGGCCGGGTGCCCGGCGGCTTGCGTCGTGTCCTCCGCGTGCCTTCCGTGTTCGTCCGTTCCCGCTGAAGGCTAGCCAGCTCCGCGGGCCTCCGGTACTGCGGAGTTCCGCACCTTCGGGGGTTGGGGACCCCCGCGCGACCTGGGCGGTCGACCCCGTGGGACGCGGGCCGCCGCGCTCCTAGCGTTTCGGTGGTGCCCCCGGGCACTGCTGGACCGCCCCGTTCGGGGGGCCTCGCCCCGTTCGGGGGTTCTCGCCCTCGGGGCGGTTCGCCCCGATGCCTGATGCCAGGAGTGCCACGTGACGATCGCGCCCGTTCCCCTCGCGACCGCCGCCCATCCCGACGACGGGCTCGTCGGATGGGTGGTCGGGCTGATGGAGGCTCTCGGCGGCCCCGGTGCGGGCCTGGCCATCGCGCTGGAGAACCTGTTCCCGCCGATCCCCAGCGAGGCGATCCTGCCCCTGGCCGGGTTCGCCGCGAGCAGGGGCGACCTGGGCCTCGCCGAGGCGATCGCGTGGACCACGGCGGGCTCGACCGCGGGCGCCCTCGCCCTCTACTGGGTCGGGGCGCTGCTGGGCCGCGACCGGTTCCGGGCGATGGCGGCGCGGGTGCCGCTGGTCAAGGTCTCCGACCTCGACAGGACCGAGGCGTGGTGGTTCCGGCGCTACGGGCCCATGGCGGTCTTCTTCGGCCGGATGATCCCGATCTTCCGCAGCCTGATCTCGGTGCCCGCCGGGATCGAGCGCATGCCCGTTGCGGGGTTCCTGGGGCTGACGGCCCTGGGCAGCCTCATCTGGAACACCGCGTTCATCCTCGCCGGCTACCTGCTGGGCGAGAGCTGGTACCTGGTCGAAGGCTACGTGGGCATCGCCTCCAAGGCGGTCGCCGCCGCGGTCGCCGTCGCCGCGCTCTGCTTCATCGCGGTGCGCCTGCGCGCGGTCTCAGCCGCCCGCCGCGCGTCCCGTCACGCCCGCCGGTGAGCGGCACGCCGCCCCCGCTCCCTCTTCCCGCGCCTCCCGGACCCCGACGACGAGAACGGCCGCCCATGACACCGAACGCCCCCGTCCACGACACCGTCCCGGCGGACGGCCCGGCCGCCGCCGCCCGGACGGGCCCGCCGCGACCGGTCCGCTACGCCTGGCTCCTGGCCGGGACCGCGCTCTCCCTGTTCGCCATGCAGGCCGCATGGGACATCCCCCCATCATGCTGGTCAGCGCCAACACCTGGGAGGGCATCAAGGAGATGCACGCGCGCAACGCGGTGTTCCGGGCGGTGGAGAACGGCTTCTCCCTGTTCCGCCAGGCGAGCCGCGGACGCGCCAACGCGGTCGACCACCAGGGGCGGACGCTGGCGGCCACCGACTACTTCGCCACTGGGCAGCAGACCATGGTCGCCTACGTGCCCACCCGGGGGGTCACCACGGTCTACTCGGTGATCGGCGACGCTTTCGCGTGGCTGTGTGTCGCGGCACTCGCGGCGATGGCGGCCGGATGCCTCGGCCCGTTCCGCCGCCCGGGGCGCTGACCCGTCGGCCGGCCGGCAGGTCAACGCCGCGGGCCGGCCGGCGGCCCCTCCGTGAGGGCGGGTGACCCGGATCCGGGGTGCGTGCGGGGCGGGATAGGCTCTCGGATCGTGAGACGGCCGACCGGGATCCGCGGACCGCGCAGCTCGCCGCGCGCGGTGCTGCTGTGCCTGGCGGTCATGGCCTACGCCCTCTGCGCGATCTGCCACTCCGTGGTCCCGGCCGCACCGGCGGCCGTCGCCGCCGCGCCCGCCCCCGCCACGGCCGCTGTCACGCCCGGCGAAGCGGGGACGGCGCCCGCCGCGCACGACGACCCCGAAACGGGCCCCGTGTGTGACGTCGGTGCGGGATCCGCCATCGCGCCCCGATCCGGTGACGGATCGGGGCCCATGCTGCTGTCGCACGCCGCGGTCCTGGCCGCCGCCGCGTGGTCGGCCCCGCCGTCCCGCCCATGGCGGCTGGTCCCCGACGCCGGTCCCCGGCCCAGCGGCGCGCGGCTGCTCACCTCCCTCTGCATCCGGAGGGTCTAGGCCGACCGCCAGTGGGCGCGCTCCACCCGCGTGCCCCGGTCCGGTCCCCCCGTCCCGCGCGCCCCCGGCGCCGCGGGCCCCTCCCGCCGCGCCCGCCGCGCCCGGCCCACCAGATCTGGATGCACCACCACATGAGCAAGAACCTGGTCATCACGCTGGCGCTCATCGCCGCGTCCGCACTCGCCCTCGGCGCGTTCGTCGTCGTCGCCGGGGGATCCGCCCCCTCCGAGGGCGCGGCCGAATCCGCCGCGTCCCCCTCCGCCCCGGCACCGGAGGACCTGCTGGTGCGCGAGGACAGCCACTACCTCGCCGAGGCGCCCGGCGCCGAGGTGACCGTGGTGGAGTTCCTGGACTTCGAATGCGAGGCGTGCCGCGCCCAGTTCCCCATCATGGAACGGCTCCGCGAGGACTACGACGGCCGCATCAACCTGGTCATCCGCTACTTCCCCATGCCCGGCCACACCAACTCCGAGACCGCCGCCACAGCGGTGGAGGCCGCCGCGCGGCAGGGGGAGCTGGAGGAGATGTACATCAAGATGTACGAGACCCAGGAGGAGTGGGGCGAGTCCGGCGAGTCCAAGGCCGGGGAGTTCGAGGGCTTCGCCGAAGAGCTCGGCCTCGACACCGAGCGGTTCGCCGAGGACGCCGCCGACCCGGCCACCCTCGACCGGGTGCGCGCCGACTTCGACGACGGCCTGGCGCTGGGCGTGCAGGGCACCCCGACCATCTTCGTCAACGGCCGCCAGACCGACCCGATGCCCTCCTACGGGACCCTGTCGGCGATGATCGACCGGGAGCTGTCGTGACAGCGCCCGCCGCCGCCCCGCCCCGGCCGGCCCCCGGCGCCGCGGTGCCGGTCATCAGCCGCGCGCTGCCCTGGCTGCTCACCGCCGGGGGCGCGATCGGCCTGGCCGCCGCCGGCGCCCTGCTGGTCGAGAAGGTCCGGGTCCTGCAGAACCCGGACCACGTCCCCGCGTGCAGCATCAACCCGGTGCTGTCCTGCGGCACCGTGATGGACACCCCCCAGGCGACCGCGTTCGGCGACATCCCCAACCCGGTGATCGGGGTGGCCTGCTTCGCGATCGTGGCCGCCGTGGGCGCGGCGCTGCTGGCGGAGGGCGTGTTCCGCCGCTGGTTCTGGCTCGGACTGCAGGCGGGCACCGTCTTCGGCGCCGGGTTCGTGCACTGGCTGATCTTCCAGAGCCTGTACCGGATCGGGGCGCTGTGCCCCTACTGCATGGCGGTGTGGGCGGTGACGGTCCCGGTCTTCTGGTACGTCACCCTGCACAACCTGCGCGCCGGCCACCTCCGCGTACCCCCTGGGCTGCACCGGCCGCTGGACGCGCTGGCGCGCAACCACACGGTGGTGCTCACCGTGTGGGCGATCGCCGTCGCCGGCGCGATCCTGCACGCCTTCCGGGACAGCTGGAGCAGCCTGCTCTAGCGCCCCGGACGCCGGTGGCGGACGCGCACCTCTCCCGGCGGCGGCACGAATGGGCCGGGCCCCGGAACCGCTCGCGGCGGTCCGGGGCCCGGCCCATGGTGCGCCGCCGGGATCCGGCTACATATCGGGCACGAGCTGCGCCCGGAGCTTGGCCAGCGAAGCCGCCAGGGTGCGCGACACGTGCATCTGCGACAGCCCGACGATCTCGGCGATCTGCGCCTGCGTCTTGTTCCCGGCGAACCGCAGCAGGACGATCTTGCGGTCGCGCGCCGAGAGCGTGGCCAGCGCCGGCCGGAGCGACGCGCGGTCCGCGACGCTCTCCAGGGCGTGGTCCTCCTCCCCGAGCGTGTCGCCGAGCGTCTTCTCCTCCTCGTCGGCCCCGAAGGGCACGTCGAGGGAGAGCGCGCTGTAGGCGGCCGAGGCGTCGATGAGCTCCAGCGTCTCGTCGACGGTCATCTCCAGCAGCTCCGCGATCTCGGCGACCGTCGGAGACCGGCCGTGCTCCTGGGCGAACGTCGAGGTCACCCGGTTGAGCTCCGGTCGCTTCTCCTGGTGCTTGCGCGGGACCCTGATGGCCCACGTGCGGTCGCGGAAGTGCCGCTTGACCTCGCCGGTCATCATCGGCAGCGCGTAGGAGATGAACTCCTTGCCGTAGTCGGGATCGAAGTCCCGGATGGCCTGGACCAGGCCGACGGTCACCACTTGGCGGAGGTCCTCCTCGGGCTCCCCGCGGTTGCGGTAGCGGCGCGCGATGCGCCGGATCACCGGAGAGTGCAGGTCGACCAGGGCACGGTAGATCTCCTCGTGCCGGGGGTCGCCTTTCTCGGTGCGGGCGAGCTCGTCGAAGAGCTCGCGGGTCGAGGCGTAGTACGCCTCGTCTGATCTGCCGCTTCGCGCTGGACGCCGCGGAAGCGGGGGTGCGGTCTCTTTCCGGTTGCGGAGCGTGCTCGATGAGCGCATCGTGACGTTCCCTGCTTCTACGGAGTGGGACCGCCGATCACATGCCCTGGTGCGGATCGGCCCCCGCGGTCGTGCCGGGCGGCCGGGTTCGAGATCTCCCGGCGGATGGCTCCGGCGGTGATCGCAGGGACGCATGTGATGGCGTTTGAGGCCACGCTGTCGGACCTGCTGCACAACGATTTCGACACTACGGGACGTGTTCGCGTGCGCCAACCCTGCTACCAAGCGATGGGGGAGGTTTTGCCCCTCCTTCGCATAACAGCCCCGGGCACGGGTATACGTCACGGAACGTGATGAATCCCTACGGTGGGTCGCCGCCGCGGGGAGGGCGGCACGGGGGTGCCGCCCTCCGTCAGCGTCGCTGGTCGGGCCGTTCGGGCCCGGAGCGGAGGGCGTCCGGGTGCGGCGATCCGGTGACGGGAGGCGTGTCCGGGGCCGGGGTGTCGGAGCGCGGGTCCTGGAAGCCGCCGCTGGACAGGTCGCCGAGCCGGATGATCTCCCGCGAGAACGCGTCGCTGGCGGCCTGCATCTGGATCTGCACCGCGCGGGAGAACGACTGGAGCCACGCCACGCGCCGCTCGATCTCCTCCAGGTCGGCGCTGTGCCGCGCCCCGGACCCCGCGCGGTACTCCGCCACCGCGGCCTCGGCCGCCTCCTCGGCGTGGGCGCGCGCCTCGTTCATGATCTCCTCGCCCTGCCGCCGCGCGTGCTCGGTGAGCTGGCGGCAGTACTCCTGGGCCTGGGCGACGTAGGCGTCGGCCTGCTGCTGGGCCGCCGACAGCAGGTTGACGGCGTCGGCGGGCGGGCCGCTCGGCCGCGGCTCGGGGGGCGCGGACTGCTGGTCCCGGAACCGCTGGCGCAGCCGTTCGATCTCCGACCGCAGGCTCGACCGCTCGGCGTCGCCGGCCGCGATGTCCTCGGCGACGCGGCCGATGAACATCCGCACTTCCTGCTCGTCGTAGCCGCGCCTGCCCAGCGACGCACGCGGGAAATCCTGGTTGCGCACGCGTTCGGGACTGAGCCGCGGCTGGGAGCGCCGCAGCGCCCCCGTGTCCTCGCGTGCAGTCACGAGATGCCTCCGATTGGTTCGGTGCCGGTGGTGAACTCCTCGACGTGCACGCGCTCGCGCGGCAGGCCGTACTCGGCGAGACGGTGCACGGATCCGGCCACCATGTCGGGGGAGCCGCAGACGTAGACGGACTCGCTGCGCCAGGGGCCGTGGCGCAGCGCCACATCGACCGCGTCCCCGCCCTCGACCCCGTCCGAGGCGGCCTCGCGCGAGACGCACGGGACCACGCGCAGCCAGGGCTGCGCCTCGGCCAGCGCGCGCAGGGCGCGCAGGTCGTAGAGGGAGCGCCGCGTCGGGCCGCCCGCGAACAGGTACACGCGGCGGTCGCCGCCCTCGGACCTGACCTGGTCGATGAGCGCCTTGAACGGTGCGATCCCGGTGCCCCCGGCGATCAGCACGACGTCCTCCCGGCCGCTGAGGGTGAGGCGTTCGCCCACCGGCGGGCCCAGCCGCAGGGCGTCGCCGACGCGCACCCCTTGGACCAGGGTGGTGCTCACCGGGCCGCCGCCCACCACCCGCACGTGCAGGTCGATGGTGTCGTTGACGCGCGGCGCGTTGGCCGGCGTGTAGTAGCGCCACAGGTTCGGGCGCAGCGGGGTCTCGACCGCCAGGCTCTGGCCGGGGCGGAAGCTCAGGCGCTGATGCGGTTCGATGGTCATGACCGCCAGGTCGGGCGCCCGCCGGTCGTGCGACACGATGGTCGCGTCCCACCAGGGCGGGGTCTCCTTCGCCGAGGCGTCGGCGGCCTCGGTCATCACCTGGGCGACCAGGCCGTAGGCCGCGGTCCAGTCGGCGGCCAGATCGGATGTCCAGCGCGTGCCGAGGAAGTGGGACAGGGTGTGCAGCAGGGCCTCGCCTACGGCCGGGTAGTGCTCGGCGAGGACCGCGAACTTGCGGTGGTCGCGCCCGAGGTGCTGGAGGAAGGGGACCAGCTCGTCGACCCGGTCGACGTCGGAGACGATCCGGCCGAGGGCGCCGACCAGGCGGTCGCGCTGGAGGGCCATGCTCACCGGGAACAGTGAGCGCACCTCGGGGTGGGTCAGGAACAGCGACGAGTAGAAGAACAGAGGGACTTCGTCCCCGTACTCGGCGACCTGCTGCCAGCTGGATTTGAGGCGTGTCACGTCCACGGTCGGGATCCCTCCCGGCGGCGGCGCGGCACGGTTGGCAAGCGCATGCTCGTGTCCTCATGGCCCCGCCGGGGCCGTGGGCGACCGCGATCGCCCGCGGCGTCCCGGAACGGTGGCGCGTGTGCGTTGGAATCGGACGTGTCACAACGGGTGCGGAGCGCCCCCGGAGGCCGCGGCCGGCGATGGCGGCCATGGCGGAAATGGCGGCCGGGGAGCCCGCCCGGGCGGTGGCGCGGGACCGGCGGCGCCGGCCTCCGGGACGGACGCGGGGCGGTCCTGTCAGCTCGCGGAGCCGCCGGCGCGGGTGACGATGTCCCCGGACAGGGGCGCGACGGCGGCGATGATCTCGTCCGCGGTCCCCTCGGGGACCCCGGCCTTCAGCAGGGCCTCGCCGAGGTGAAGGGCGACGCGTTCGAAGTGCTCGTCGCCGATGTCCATCCCCTCGTGGACCTCCTTCATGCCGCGGCCGGTGTAGGTGACCGGCCCGCCCAGGGCGGCGGCGAAGAACTCGGCCTGGCGGCCCTTGAGGCGCGACATGTTCGTGCCGGTGAAGAAGCCCGCCAGCCGCTCGTCCGTCAGGACGCGGACGTAGAAGTCGTCGACCACGGCCTCGATGGCCTCGTAGCCGCCGATGCGGTCGTAAACGGTCGGCGCAGGGTTCGTCATGGACGGACTCCTCGTGTGGGGAGTGGGGGGCGCGGAGCGAACACGGTGGATGACCGCCGGTTCGAGCGATGACCATACGACGCCGGTTCCGCCGGGTCAAAGGTCCGCGAAACGCCCTCGCGGGCCGCCGCCGGCACGCCCCGGCGTGCCCCGCGGAGGCGGTGCGCGGCGCCGGACCGGCCGGGCCGCCGCCGCGGTGCGGGGCGTCCGACCCGCGGCCGGGCGTCGCGCGGTCCGTTGCGTCTTCGCACGTCATACGGGACGTTCGGCGATCGGGGGCGGGCGGCGGCGCTCCGCCACCGGTCGTCACCGCCGGTCGTCGGATCCGATCCGCACTCGTGAGCCGGACCCGTGGCGGGATACCGGGCCGCGCGGTTCGGGGCCGGGAATCGACCGTGTGCCGCGCGATCGGCCGTTTGGGTCTTTGGTCCTTGTTTCCGGTGATCTGTGATGCCCGGGGTCCGTGGGGACGCCCGCGCGGCCCCCTGACTCCGGGGCCGCCGGACGGGCCGCGCCGGCCCGGGAGGGGAGGAGCCGCAGGAAGACCCGCACCCGTGCGCTGCGCCACCTCCCCGCGACTCCGGGTGTCCGCATCGGAATCGGGACATTGGTCCCGGGCGCGTCGAGACGGCCGCCGATCCTCCTCCGTCCCGTCCCGTGCCGCGGAGCGCCCGGCGCCCCGACGGGGCGGTGCCGTCCGTCCGGCGGCCGCGGAGCCCGCCCCGCCCGCCGGCGCGGCGTCGGCGGCATCGGGGCCCCCGCCGCCACCGGCTCCCCGGGGGGCGGTGGCGTTCTCCCCCGCCCGGGGGAGAACGGGGCCACCGGGCCCCTCGTGTGCGGGAGGCGACGGGCGGAGCGCCCTATGAGGATCGGATGTGAACCTCCGGGCGACGCCGCCCGCGATGATGCGGGCCGCGCGGGGGCGGGGAGGACGACATGCTAAACGGAGCCGGACGGACGGCCGTGGCGCCATGGGCGCGGAGCGGTGCCGCATGGCGCGACCACGCCCCCGCTGCGGCGGCGCTGTGGTCGCTCGGCTACGCGGCCCTGGGCGCCTACTGGGCTCTGACCGGCGACGGGTTCCCCTTCGCCGAAGGGCGGGTCCACCCCACCGTGGGCGCGCTCCTCGGACGCGCCGGGCCGGAGGCGGCCTGGGCGGTCGTCGTTCTGGCCGGGATCCCGGCCGCCCTCCTCGGCGCCGCGATGGCCCGCGGGGTCCGTGCGGGGCGGCCGCTGATCATCGGTGCCGCCGCCGCGCTGGCCGGTGTGCTGCTGCTGGCGATGGCGGACGTGGGGCTGCTGATCCTGCTGGGCTACACCCCCTATGCGATCGTCGGCCTGCTGACCGGCGCCGACGTGGGCGGGATCTGGCTGGACTCCTTCGACGGGGCGATCGCGAACCAGGTCTTCTGCCTGGTCGGCGGCTTCATCTGGCTCGGTGCGGCCGTCACCTACGCGCGCCGCAGCGGCGACGCCTGCCTTCGGTGCGGGCGCGGGGAAGGGGTGCCGGGCTGGGCCGCGCCCGCCGCCGCCGCGCGCTGGGGGCGGGTCGCGGTCGCCGTGGCCGTCGCCGTCCCGGTGCTCTACGCCGCGACGCGCTACGCCTGGGCGCTGGGGATCCCGTTGGGGATCAGCGAGCGGTTCCTGAGGGAGGGACGGGAGACGGGGGCGTGGACATCGGGGCTGTTCCTCGCCACGTTCGGGCTGGTGGGTGCGGTTCTCACCCTTGGTCTCGTGCAGCGGTGGGGCGAGGTGTTCCCCCGCTGGATGATCGGCCTCGCCGGCCGGCGGGTCCCCATCGCGCTGGCGGTCGTCCCCGCGTCCCTCGTATCGGTCCTGATCCTGCTCGGCGGCATCGCGATGGTGTCGGGCCACGCCCAGCTGGTCGCGAGCGGGGCGGACGGCACCGCGGACATCACGCTCCTGGGCACCCTGCCCACCACGCTGTTCCCGGCCTGGGGCGCGGCACTGGCCCTCGCCGCGCTCGCCTACCGGCTGCGCCGCCGCGGTACCTGTGCGGAGTGCGGCCGCGGAGCCGGGCAGGCCGCGGATCCGGCGGCCCCGGAGGACCCGCAGGCCGCCGCGGGTACCTGAGACGACCGCCTATGACCCGATATGCGGCCGACCGAGTACCGTGTCCCGGTGACCACCGAGGAACGCATCGCCGACGACTTCGCCCGCGTCGGAATGGACGCATGGCTCCACGTGGCCGACCTGGACCGCGCGGACGCCGGCGACGGCGAGATCGCCTGGCGGGCCGACGAGCTTGTGGTCATCGCGTCGATCGCGCAGATCCTGACCGTCCTGGAGTTCTGCCGCCAGGCCGAGGCCGGCCGGATCGACCCCACCGAGCGCGTCGTGGTGGGCGCCGCCGACCGCCTCGACGGGTGGGAGGCGGCGGGCTTCGCCGACGATGTGGAGATGTCGCTGCGCGACCTCGCGCACTCCGCCATGTCGGTCAGCGACAACACGGCCGCCGACCTGCTGCTGCGCCGGGTGGGCGCACACGCCGTGCGGTCGCTCGCCGCCGGGCTCGGGCTGGAGCGCACACGCGTGATCGGCGGGCCGCGGGAGCAGCTGGAGTCGATGCTCGCCGACGTCGGCGCCCGGGACGACGCCGACTTCGCCCGGATCTACCCGACCCTGGAGGAGGGCCGGGTCCGCTCCCTGCGCGTGCTCGACCCCGGGGCCGCCACCTCCTCGACCCCCCGCGACATCACCCGCCTGCTCACCATGGTCTGGCGCGACCAGGCCGGCCCGCCCGCGGCCTGCGCCGTCGTGCGCGCCCACATGGCCCGGCAGATCCTGTGGACCCGGCTGTCCTCCGGGTTCCCGCCCGGCGTGCGCATCGCGGCCAAGACCGGCACCCTGCCGGGGCTGCACATGGAGGCGGGCGTCGCCGAGTACCCCGACGGGGGCCGGTACGCCATCGCGGTCTTCGCCGCCACCCGGTCGCTCGACACCCGGCGCATCGACGTCGACCTCGCGATGGGCAGGGCCGCGCAGACCGCGGTCGAGGCGCTGCGCACGCGCTGACCCCCGCCCCGTCCCCGCTCGCGACGGCGGTCGCGGCGCGGCGACACCGGACCGAGGGGGCGCGCCGCCGGCCGGCCCCGCGGCGGCGGCCGTCACGTCACGTCACGTAGACGGTGCCGCCCTCCTCACGTGCGCGCAGCGCCGCCGCCAGCCGCGGCGACAGCGCCGGATCGAGCATCCCCACCGCGGCGCGGGGCTCGACGAACGCGTAGCCGTCCAGCTCCTCCTCCTGCAACGTGATCGCGACGCCGGAGTGGACCCTCCCGCAGTCGAACACGAACGAGCAGAACGGCTTCGGGCGCCGCCCCCGCGGCGCGCTCCACTGCAGCGCCAGCAGCGCGCCCGCGGTCCTCTCCAGCCCCACCTCCTCGGCCACCTCCCGCTGGCACGCCAGGTGGGGGGCCTCCCCGTCCTCCACGACCCCTCCGGGCAGCGTCCAGTGCTCCCGGTAGTTGGGATCGACCAGCAGGACCCGGCCGGACTCGTCGGTGATCAGCCCGAAGGCGGCCAGATAGGCGGTGGGCAGGGACGCGAACCACTGCTCGGGCGGGAGGAACTGTTGCGGCATACCGGCAGGGTATGAGGTGGCGGCGGCGACGGCGACGCCGGGCGGCCACCGGCGCGCCGCCCGCCCGTTGCCCGCGTGCCGGCCCCGCCGCCCCGGCCGCCGACCGGCCGCCCGGGACCGGCGGCGACGAAACCGTGGCGCCGGGGACAAGGGGCCCGACCGACGCGCGTGCGCCCTGTGACATCCCAGCACCTAGACTGGGCGTCTCCCTGGCAGACGATCCCGGAGACGCACGGCTGCGCCCGGTACGCCCGGATGTGGCTACGATCTCAGGGATTCCACGACACGGCGGCGAATGCGGAGGTTCAGACGTGGGCCCATTGGAGCACGGCGACCCGGAGAGGATCGGCCGCTACCGGCTGATCGGGCGGCTGGGCGCCGGAGGCATGGGTCAGGTGTACTTCGGCCGCTCCGCCGGCGGGCGCGCCGTCGCCGTCAAGCGGATCCACCCGCACCTGGCCACCGACGCCTCCTTCCGGGAACGGTTCGCCCGTGAGGTCACAGCGGCCAGGCAGGTGAGCGGGGCCTTCACCGCTCCGGTCATCGACGCCGACCCCGACGGCGAGGTCCCCTGGCTGGTCACCTCCTACGTACCGTCGCTGCCCCTCGACGACGCCGTGCGCGACCACGGCGGCCTGCCCGAGCCCACCCTGCGCGTCCTGGCCGCGGGCCTGGCCGAAGCCCTCACCGAGATCCACCGGGTCGGGCTCATCCACCGCGACCTCAAGCCCGGCAACGTCCTGCTGGCCGAGGACGGCCCCCGCGTCATCGACTTCGGTATCGCCCGCGCCACCGACGGCACCGCGGCCACCCAGTCGATCATCGGCACCCCGGGGTTCATGTCGCCCGAGCAGATCCAGGGCGAGTCGCTGACCCCGGTCAGTGACATGTTCGCCTTCGGCGCCGTGCTCGTGTTCGCCGCCGGGGGCGTGGGCCCCTTCGGCCAGGGCGCCATGCCCACCATGGTCATGCGCATCATCCAGCACGAGCCCGACCTCTCCGCCGTGCCGCCGTCGCTCCAGCGGATCGTCGCGGCCTGCCTGGCCAAGGACGCCCGGCGGCGGCCCGGTCCCGGCGACGTCCTCGACGCGCTGGGCGACGTCCCGATCAGCGACTCCTGGCTGCCCCCGCACGTCATGGACGGCGTGCGCGCCCAGGTCGGCAAGGTCAACGCCGCCCTGAGCGGTGCCCCCACCACCACCGGTGCCGCCGGCGCCGGGGGCGCCACCTCGGTCCTGGGCGCGGCGGCGGCCGGTGCCGCCGGCGGTGCCGCGGCCGCCCACCTGCTCGGCAACGACCAGGCCACCCGCGCCGCCACCCAGGCGGGCGCCGACCCCACCGCCGCCATGGGCGCCCAGGGCGACCGTACCGCCCAGTACCCCCACCAGCCCACCGGCGGCTACGGCGACCACCCCAAGACCGCCGTCTACGGCCAGGACCCCGGGGCCGGCGCACCGCCCACCGCCGCCATGCCGCCCGCCGGGGGGCAGGGCGGCGACGACTACGCCGACCTGTACGGCGGATCGCGGCGCGGTGCCGACCAGACCCGCCGCGCCGCCGAGGAGCAGCGCCGCCAAGAGGCCGATGAGCTCCGCCGCCGCCGCGAGGAGCAGCGCCGCCGGGAGGAGCGCGACGAGCAACGGCGCCGCCAGGAGGCCGAGCGGGCCCACCGCGAGCGCATGCGCGCCGAGGAGCAGGCCACCCGGCGCGCACAGGCGCAGTCGCGCCAGGCCGACCAGCCGGGGCTGTGGAGTTTCGTGAAGCTCATCCCGCTGCTGATCATCCCGATCATCCAGATCCCGCTGGGGTGGGGCGCCTCCTACGCCTGGCAGTGGTTCACGACCGAGTCGGGGGTGTGGACCGGCCAGCCGTTCTACTACGAGACGATCCTGTCGGCGGACGGCTTCTTCCAGGCGCTGTTCCTCGGCTACTTCCTGCTGAACAACGTGGTCGCGCTGGAGTACCTGATCCGTTCGCTGCGCACCGGGTTCGTCACCGGTGTGCTCCTGGCCGCGGCGGTCGTCGCCGCCACCAACGGGGCGCTGTACTACAACGGCTTCTTCGGCTGAGGCCCGCCCGCCCCCGGCGGGCGGCGGCGCGACGCCACACGTGCCCGGCCGGGCGGTCCCCGGCCGGGCACCGCTGTTCACGGGGCCGAGCGGTCGCGCGCCTCTGCGGCGAACCCCGGGCGCCCCCGCGGCGTCCCACCGTGATGCACATCGTTTCCGGACGGCGGATCAGGGGGCGCGCCGCGCGCGCCATGGCGCTGCTCCTGCGGTTCGCGTGGCTCCAGGCGTGGTCGTGCGCCTTCGCAGCGGGCATCTTCGCGGGGCTGGCCGCGTCGGCCGTCGTCCCGCTGCCCCTTCCCCGCTACGACGCCCTCCTGATCTACGGCATCGCCCTCACCGCCCTCTTCTGGGCCCTGCGGCTGGAGACCGGGCGCGAGGTGGCGGCGATCCTCGGGTTCCACGTGGTGGGCCTCGCGTTCGAGCTGTTCAAGGTGCGTATGGGGTCGTGGAGCTATCCGGGCGACGCCTGGACCAAGATCGGCGGCGTGCCCCTCTACAGCGGCTTCATGTACGCGGCGGTGGGCAGCTACGTGGTGCGCGCCTGGAAGCTGCTGGACCTGCGGCTGACCGGGTACCGGCCGCTGGCCACCGGGGTGGTGGCGGCCCTGATCTACGCCAACTTCCTCACCCACCACTGGTGGCCCGACGCGCGCGTCCTCCTGGCCGCGGGCATGGTCGCGGCGACCTGGGGCGCGTGGGTCCACTACACCGTGGGCGTCGAACGCCTGCGGATGCCGCTGGCCCTGTCGTTCGTGCTCATCGGGTTCTTCCTGTGGGTCGCGGAGAACATCTCCACCCTGCTGGGCGCCTGGACCTACCCCGACCAGTCGGTCGCCTGGGCGATGGTGCACCCGGCGAAGTTCGGCGCGTGGGCGCTGCTGGTGACCGTGTCGTTCGTCCTGGTGGCGGCCTGGAAGCGGCCGGGCGAACGCCTGGAGCCCGTGCCCCCGGTGGGCGGAGCCGTGCCGGGGGCGGACGGGCGGTGAGCGCGGCCGCGGCGCCCCCGGCGGCCGGCTCCGGCGCACCCCGCGCCGTCGCGGACGCCTACTCGGGCAGGTCGGCGCGCTCCAAGAGCTCGGCCAGCCCTTCGGTCCGGTAGTTGTCGACGATCAGGATCTCCGACTCCGGGAGCAGCCAGTAGCGCTGCTCGTAGTAGCGGGTGGGGCCGTCGGTGCTGACGCCGTCGCCGTCCGCCTCCGTGCACGGCACGTTCCACACCCGGTAGAAGGCGCTGCGCTCGCCGATGGGGGCCAGGGTCCGTACCTCCTCCGCCGGCTCCGATTCGGCCGCCTCGACAGAGGGGTCGCAGGTATAGGGCTCCGTCTGGGGCATGAAGGGGTCGTTCTCGGTGAGTGTGGCGGCCGCGAAGCCGGTGCCGATGCCGCCGGGGCCGAGGATCTTGAGGTGCGGGCACGCGTAGTGCCCGCCCCACCAGTCGGGGGAGCCGCACCCGGTACCGGGGTCGGTGCCGACGAACAGCCACTCGTCCTCCACGGCGGGCGCCGCTCCCGTGGACGCGAACGAGGTGGTCTCGCGGCGTACCTCCCACGACCCGGGCAGCTCCAGGGTCAGGGCGCGGAAGTCGACGGTCTGCGGGCCGTTGTCCTCGGCCTCGCCCCATTCGGCACCTGCGAGGATGTCGTCCATCGCGTCGATGCCGTAGTTGTCGACGACGAGGATCTCCTGCTCGGGCAGCAGCCAGGTGCGCTGGTCGTGATAGAGCTCCTCGTTGACGTTGTAGTCGTCGGGGTCGGGGAAACTGATGCACACAAGGGAGCCGGCGGCGTAGGAGGCGTCGGCGTCGCCCACGGGGCGGGTCGCGTACTCCCAGTCGCCTTCGCCGCGGTAGCGGTCGTCCTCCCGGGTGTAGGTGGGGACGCCCTCGGAGCAGCCGGGCACCTCGCTGGCCGGGAGGTACATGCCCTGCGTGCCGTCGTCGTTGGCCTCGTCGATCGGCCCGTAGCCGGTCCCGCCGTACTCGATGCCGGCCGGTCCGAGGATCTTCACGTGGTCGCACCCCTCGGGCGTGGGAGAGGCGCCGAAGCTCCAGTCGACGCTGTCGCAGCCCTCTTGGCCGCCGGGGTAGAGGACGATCCATTCCTCGACCGGGCCGTTCCCCTGCTCGCTCGGCCCGCCGAAGGTGTCCAGGACGGTCTCGGCCGTCCAGTCGTCGGGGATCCAGATGGACATGCCGCGGAAGGCCACCTCCTGGCCCTCGCGCTCGGGAGAGGCGCTCGCGGAGGGCTCGGCGGCGCCGAAGGGCAGGACCGGCTCGCCCGCGTACACCCGGCCGCCGATCCAGCCGCCGGTGACGACGGTCGTCGCGGTGACCCCCGCGACGATCAGCGCGGTGGCCTTGCTCATCCCGGCGACGGTGCCCGCCCCGGCCGCGGCGGAGCCGGCCATGCCCGCACCGGCTCCGCCCGCGGCGGCCCCGGCCGCCCCCACCGCTCCCGCACCGCCCGCGGCGGCTCCCGCCGCGCCCGAGGCCCCGGCCGCCCCCGCGGCCGCCGCACCCGTCGCCATGCCGCTGACCACGGCGGCCGACCCCGACAGCAGCGCCACCGACCCGGCCGCGGCCATCCACGGCCCGAAGCCGCGGCCGACGTCGAAGCCGGTCCACGCCTGCGACAGCATCGCGCGCAGCCGCACGCGCGCGGCGCCGGCGTCCTCCGGCGTGTCCTCGCCGGTGAGGGCCAGGACCTCGCGGAACGCCTCTCCGGCGTCGGGCCGTTGCTCGGGCGCGGCCGCCAGGGCACGGGTCACCAGCGGCAGCAGGTCGTCGGGGACGCCGTCGAGGTCCACGGCCGCCGCGCGGGTCCGGGCGATCAGTGTCGCGGTGTCACCGGAGCCGAAAGGACCGTGCCCCGTCGCGGCGTAGACGACCAGGCCGCCCCAGGCGAACACATCGGCGCGCGGCGTGGCGGGCGCCCCGGAGAGCCGCTCGGGCGCGATCCACCCGGGCGTGCCGAAGACGCCGGCCTCGGCGTCGCGGTCGCCGGTACCCCGGGCGATACCGAAGTCGAGCACGCGGGGGCCCGCCGGGGACAGCATGATGTTCGCCGGCTTGACGTCGCGGTGCACGACCCCGGCCGCGTGGACCGCGGCCAGTGCCTCGGCGGTACCGGCGGCGAAGGACCGCAGCGCGTCCCCGGTGAGGACGCCGCTGTCGCGGACGTGTTCCTTGAGGGTGCGGCCGGTCACGAACTCCGTGGCCAGCCAGGGCCGTTCGGCGCCGGGCGCCGCGCCGAGGAAGGCCGGCGCGCACTCGGCGTCGACGCGGCTGATCAGGTCGACCTCGCGCGCGAACTGGGCGCGGTAGGCCGGGTCGGCGGCGTGGCGCGGATGGATGACCTTGACCGCGATCTGCCGGCCGGCCGGGTCGAGGGCGCCGTAGACGGCGCCCATGCCGCCCTCGCCGACCCGTCCGACCAGCCGAAACGGCCCAATGGCGAGCGGATCCCCGGCGACGAGCGGGGCGAATCCAGTGGGAAGGGGCTGGCCGCCGGGACCGGGGGTGCCTGTATCAGGGGGTGTCATCGTCGTTCCGTCGTCCAAGCCGGGGAGGGGTTCCCGCGCGCGGAAGTACTATGCCATCTGCGCATTCGTCGCGACAACGCTGGTCAGCGCGGTGGCGGCGCCGGTCGTCCCCGCACCGGCCGCACCGGGGCGCCCTTGCGTTGCGGAACGGGCGCTCATCCCGCCGTCGCCGACGATATCCCGGGTGGACGCGGCCCTCGGTCGAGGAATCGGTCGCGGTCGCTTCGGTGCCAGGTTTCCGGTGATCGCGGATAAGCGCCCGGCCATGGTGCGGGACGCGGTCGGTCGCGCGTCCATTCGCCGGACCGTCGGCCGGAGAAGCGCGTCCGGTGCCCGTGAGGGCCGGAGGCGAAGGCGGATCCGCAGACGGTGCGGAACGTGCCGGAAGTGCGCCGAGCGGCGGGCAAGGCCGTGGCGGCACACTTTGCGGAGCGGTCCGCGCGGCGGCCCGCGCCGTGCCGCTGCGGGCTACGGAATGAAGTGTGGCATAAATCATTCGAATTCGCGTCGAATTCATGCCGTCGCCGCCGCGCCGTGGATCTCCTCAATTTATTGGCAGATGTGCAGCTCGCAGTGTTATTCGAAAAGTTTCGCCACCGGCGATCGCTGGTCGGAAAGGCTGCGGATGCATTCCCTTGGCTCGGGTAGGCTCAGGGGGAATTTCCCGGTGTGCGGTCGTCAGGCATGTGTGATATTGATCCTCGGAGGATTTGTTATTTCACATGTCCACCCCCCGTTTTGAGAATCCCGTGTCCGTCTGATAGGGGGATCCTTGGTAGAAACCGATGTGCGCGGCGCGCGCTCCACTGGGGCCGAGCGCTCTGTCCCGACACGCTTCCGCGAACTCCACAAGCGCGTCCCCCACCGCGAGCTGTTCGTCTTCACCGACGACGACGGCAACGACACCGAAATCATGACGGTGCGCCGCCTGGCCGGCGAGGCGGAGCGAATCCGGGCCGGCCTGGTGCGGCGCGGGCTCACACCAGGTGACCGGGTGATCCTGCTCTACCTGCCCTCGCTCGACTTCATCAGCGCGTTCCTGGGCTGCCAGGCCGCCGGGCTGGTCCCGGTCCCCGTCGCCCCGCCGAACCCGTTCAAGCCGGCGTACGACATCGGGGTGTTCGCCGCCATCGCCGAAAGCTCCGGAGCCCGGCTGGTGCTCACTCACAGCGCCTACCGGGAGTTGGCCGAAGCGGGCGCCCGCGCCAAGCCGCCCGCGCCCGGTGCCCCGACCTGGCCCGACCTGGCCTGGGAGTACACCGACCGCCCCCCGTCCTCGCCCGATGCGCCCGCCGACCTGCGCGACTGGCATGATCCCGCGGACATCGACACCCCCGCGTTCCTCCAGTACACCTCCGGCTCGACCGGCGACCCCAAGGGTGTGGTCGTCAGCCACCGCAACATCCACCACGAGCTGGACTCCATCGCCCGCGACCTGCGACTGGGCGACGACACCGTCGCGGTGACCTGGGTTCCGCACTTCCACGACCTGGGCCTGATCAGCTTCCTGCTCAACACCCTGGTGGGGCACTCCGCCCGCACCCACGTGCTGTCCCCCCTGAGCTTCCTGCGGCGCCCGGCCGTGTGGTTCGACGTCGCCTCGCGGGTGCGTGCGACGCACACCGCCGCGCCGGACTTCGCGTTCGACCTGGTCGTGCGCAAGACCACCCCCGCCCAGCGCGCGGCGTGGGACCTCTCCTCGATGCGCGTCGCCGGCTCCTCCGGGGAGCTGATCCGGCCGGCCACCGTCGAGCGGTTCCTCGACGCCTTCGCCGAGGCGGGGTTCGCCCGCAGCGCGTTCTACCCCACCTACGGCCTGGCGGAGCACACGCTGAGCCTCACCATGGGCGGCAGTGGGCCGCTGCGGGTGGACGCCGATGCCATCCGGCGGGGCCGGGCCGTGCCCGTCGACGATCCGGAGCGGCCCGCTGCGGTCTACTACGGCTGCGGCACCAGCACCAAGCCGGGCGCGAGCCTTCGCGTGGTCGACCCCGACACCCGCCGTCCGTGTGCGTCGGGCCGTGTAGGCGAGATCTGGGCCGACTCCGTGACCAAGGCACGCGGCTACTGGGGCCTGCCCGACCGGACCCGCGAGGTCTTCGCGGCGCGGGTGGCCGACGGCGACCCCCGCGACTACCTGCGCACCGGCGACCTCGGCTTCCTCCACAACGGCGAGCTGTTCGTCACCGGGCGCCTGAAGGACATGGTCATCATCCGGGGCCACAACCACTACCCGCAGGACATCGAGGACAGCATCCGCGGCAGCCACCCTTCGATCCGCGCCGGCGGCGTCGCGGCCTTCGCGGTGCCGGCCGGTGCGGGCGAGGCACCGGGCGAACGGCTGGTGGTCCTGGTGGAGACCGGCGCCGAGCCGACAGAGGACGACCGGGCGGCGGTCTCGCGTGCGGTCCGCAAGGCCGTCGCCGACGCCCACGGCATCACCTGTGGCGACGTCGTCGTGGGCGGGCGCGGCCTGGTCCTCAAGACCACCAGCGGCAAGATCCGCCGCAGCGCCTGCCGGGCCGCCTACATGGACGCCGCCTCCGGCCCCCGTCCCGAGGAGGTGCTCCGGTGAGCGGACACCGCGCGGCCCCCGGCCTGCGCTTCTCGGCCGGCCCCGACGACCCCGGCCTGGACGGGATCGATTCCGACTTCGGCGCGCTGCTGCGCCGCTTCGAGGTGATGGCCCAGGCGTCGCACCGCACCCGCCGGCGCTTCTTCCACGCCGGCGGCGCGGCGGTGCGCGGCGAGGCCGTGTTCGTCGCGCACCCGGGGCCCGCACCGCACCCCTTCTTCGCCCCGGGTCGCGCCCTGCCGGTGTTCGCCCGCTACAGCAGCGGCGAGTGGGCCGACGAGGTCCCGCCCGCGACCAGGGGCCTGTCGCTGCTGTTCCTGGACCCCGCGCATCCCGCGGACCCCGACCGCTCCCCGTTCAACCTGACCCTGAACACCGGACGCCGCCTGTTCGCGCGCGACGCCGCCATGTTCCACCGGTTCACCTTCGGCACCGACGCCGACAAGGAGGAGCTGGCACGCGAACACCCCCACCTGCGCGACGCCGTGTGGGAGCAGGTCCGCGGACCCGTCGACTACACCCGCTACCACTACCACTCGCAGGTACCGCGCCCCTACGTGGACGGCACCGGGCGGCCGTGGCTGGCCCGCTACCGGGTCGTCCCCTCCGCCGGCGCGCCGGACTGCGGGCGGCACGACCCCGGCGGCCTCCGCTTCCCCATGGCACCGCCCCACATCCCGCCGCGGGGCCCGGGCGACCAACGGCCGCCGACCCTGCTCGGCGACGCGCTTCGGGCACAGGTCGCCGCCGGCGGAACCACCGGCCTCCTCCAGGTGCAGCTACACCCCCTTGGTGCCGACGCCGACGCCAACCGCTCCGCGCTCGACCCCTCTCGACCGTGGTCCGAGCACGAGCACCCCTACCGCACCATCGCCGAATTGCGGTTCGACGCCCCGCTGGACGACACGGTCGCCGAGGGACTGCTGTTCGACCCGGCCAACGCACCCGACGGGCTCGGCATCGCCCTGGCCAGGTCGCCCCGTGAGCCCGCCTCGGTCAACCACGTTCGGGCCCTCGTCTACCGCATGGCGCACGGCGCCCGTACCGGCGCGCACCGCTCCGGGCCGGCGACCCGCCCGAGCGGCCGCCCGGATCGGCGGCCGACGGTGTGCGTCATCGGCGCGGGCGCCGCCGGGCTGACGATCGCGCACGAACTCGACCGGCTGAACCACCACACCGTGGTACTGGAGAGCGATCCGGAGGTGGGCGGCAAGTCCGGCTCCGTCCGGGTGGACGGCCGCGCCTACGATCTGGGCGCCCACATCTGCACACCCCAGTACGCGGAGCTGGTCCGGCTTGCGGCCGAGCTCGGTGTCGACACCGAGGACGCCACACCGTCGCGCGTCCACGACACCGGCGGCGCGACGGCCCGCCTGCCCGACCCGGCGTTCTTCCGGCCCGAGGCGTTCACGCGCTACACGCGCCTGCGAAGCGAGCGCTTCCCGCGCATCGACCGGCCGGGTCTGGCCCATTCCGCCCGGGAACTGGCCGCGCCCGTAGCGGACTGGCTGCGTGACAACGGCCTGGACGCCATGGCCGATTCGCTGGGCGACGGATACACCGCCTCGGGCTACGGCCACCTGCGCGGTGACCTCCCCGCCCTGTACTTCGTCAAATACGCCGAGATGACGGGCCTGTTCTCGAGCCGGCCGCAACTGGCCGGGCACGCGGGCACCTTCACCGTCCGCGACGGCTTCGCGCGGCTGTGGCGGCGGGTCGCGGAGAGACTGCCGGACGTGCGGACCGGCACCCGGATCGAGTCGGTGGACCGCAGCGGGGGCGGCGTGACGGTGCACACCAGCGGCGGACCGGTGCACGCCGACGCCCTGGTCGTCACCCCGTCCCTGGACCGGGTGGCCCACCTGCTCGACACCACCGAAGAGGAACGCGACATCGCCTCGCGGATCCGCACGGTGGACTACTACACCGTGGTGTGCCGGATATCGGGCCTGTTCCGTGAAGGCTTCTACCTCGCGAGCGAGCACACCTCCGCCGCCGCGGAGCCCGGACACTGCGTCGCCTACCACCACCGCTACGCCGACAGTGACGTCTACACCTGCTACCTGTACGGTGCCGAGGGCCTCGACAGCGCGAACGCGGACGCCCGGCTCAGCGCGGACGTCGCCCGTATGGGCGGGCGGGTCGAGGAAGTGCTGCTGGTCCGCAGGTGGCCCTTCATGCCGCACTTCTCCAGCGCCGACATGGCGGAAGGCGTCCTCGACCGCATCGAGCGCATGCAGGGCCGCAACCGGACGTACTACGCGGGCGGCCTGCTCGGCTACGAGCTGATCGAGACCACCGTCGCCTATTCCCGGGACCTCGCCGACCGCTTCTTCTCCGCCGCGTCCCCGGACCGCGCCCCGACGGAACCGGGCGGAGCCAGCGGGGCGGACGCGGCCGGGGCGATGCCGCCGGACGCGGTTCCGGGCCACGCCGAGATCCGGGACTGGCTGCTGGAGCGGATCGCCACTGAGACGGGGCAGGCCATCGACCCGCACGCTCCCCTCGACGACTACCTGGTGGACTCGCTGGCCGTCGCGGAAGTGCAGGGGCAGCTCTCCGAGCGGCTGGGCTTCCGGGTGTCGCCGACGCTGCTGCTGGAGCTGCCCACCGCCGACGCGGTGGCACTGCACCTCGCCGGACTCATGAGTGAGCTGCCCGCGACGGGATCGGATCAGGCCGTCCGCGGAACGGAAGAACGACTCGACCGCGTATGAGAAGGGATTCCTGATGGCAGATTTCATGACGGCGACCGCGGTGCGCCCCCGCGGGGGGACCGGCGCGACGCGGACCTTCGACGTCACGCTGGACGCGCAATGGACCGTCAACGGTAAGCCCCACGGCGGTTACCTGCTCGCGGTCCTCGGCCGCGCGGCGTCCCAGGTCGCCGAGACACACCCGCACCTGCTCGCGGTCAACGCGTCCTTCCTCGAGGCCGCGGAGCGCGGCGACGCCGTTGCCGAGGTGGAGCCGCTGCGCGAGGGGCGCGGTTCGGCCCAGCTGCGCGCCCGGCTGGTCCAGGACGACCGGGTGAAGGTGGAGTGCCTGATAGTCCAGGGACTGCTGGAGGACGAGGACGCGTGGTGGTCCACGGCCGTCCCAGAGGAGCTGCCCGATGAGAAGGACTGCTTCCTCGCCCCTTCGGAAGTGCCCGAACTGGGACTGAGCGCGCCGTTCCTGGCGATGATCGAGCACCGCCTGGATCCCGCGCTCCTGGGCTTCGCCGTCGGACAGCCGTCGGGCCAGGGGCTGGTCCGGGGGTGGCAGCGCATGGCCGACGAATCCGGCTGGGACCCGCTCAGCGTGCTGGTCGCCTTGGACGTGATCCCCTCGGCCTCACTGGACCTGGGCATCCCGGGCTGGGCGCCGACCATCCAGTTCAGCGCCTATGTGCGGAGTCTTCCGGCCGCGGGTGCCCTGCGGACCCGCCTGAAAGCCGGCCAGGTGGGCGCACAGACCATGGATCTGAGCGCGCACCTCTGGGACGACAAGGGGCGGCTGGTCGCCCAGGCCTCCCAGATCGCCGCCGTGCGGATCCCCGACGGCGCCGCCCCCGGGAACCCGTGACCCTGGACGCCCCGAGAGGCCGAGGGCGGCGTCATCGGTCGCCGGCCCCGCCCTCGGCGGCGCGGCGAACGGGATCCATCCGGACGCCGCGCACCGCCGGGATACGGCGGGGGCGTCAGGCCGGGCGCCGTCCGGTGGCCGAGGCGCTGAGGGTGCCGTCCGGGGCGCGGTCCACGGCCGCGCCGAACGGGCGGCTGACGCGGTCGAGGACCGCCCGGAGCCAGTCGGCGTCGGCGGCCGGGGCGGACTCCAGGCGCAGGTTGCGGGCGCGCAGGGGGAGCATGCGCAGCGACACCAGGTCCCCGTGGCCCGCCCGGACCGCCGCCACGTAGACGAGCCGGAGGTCGCCGCGGTAGCGCGCGAACCCCGGGATGCCCTCGTAGTCGTTGACCGCGTCGCCGCAGCCGTAGAGGATCGGCCGGCCGCGGTAGACCTCGATGGGGCGGGGGTGGTGTGACGAGTGCCCGTACACGATGTCGGCTCCCGCGTCGACCAGCCCGTGCGCGGTCCGGACCAGGTCCGGACCGACGTCGTAGCCCCAGTTCGACCCCCAATGGACCGAGACGACCACGATCGCGCCGGCCCGCTTCTCCGCTCGCACCCGGTCGGCCAGGTCATCGCCGTCGCTTCCCGCCCGGTCCGGCAGGACCTGCACGCCCGGCCGGTCGGCGGTCGCGGCCCAGTCCCGTGGGATGCCACTGGACGCCATCCCGCAGGAGAACACCGCCACGCGCCCCCCGGCCGTGCTGATGACCGCGGGGCGCCCCGCCTCATCGGCGTCGCGGCCGGCCCCCACACCGCGCAGGCCCGCTGCGGTGAGCGCGTCCAGCGTGTCCTGAAGCCCCTCGCGGCCGAAGTCCAGCACGTGGTTGTTGGCCAGCGCGCACGCGTCGGGCCGCAGGGCGGTCAGGACGGGCAGGTTCTCGGGGCTCATGCGGTAGTGCACGGACTTCTCCGGCGCGAACCCGCTGCCGTGGGTCACGCTCGTCTCCAGGTTGAGCAGCCGGACATCGGGGGCGAAGCGCTCCACCGCGGTCAGGACGTCGCCCCACGGCCAGGAGAAGCCGACCGGGCGGGGGACCGGGCCGTGCGCCGCCTCCGCCAGCGCGACGTAGGCGCGCGCGTCCGTGCAGCCCGGCTCCCGCAGAACAGGGTCGAGCGGGTGGGGGAGGACCTGGTCGACACCGCGGCCGGTCATCACGTCGCCGCACAGCATCACGGTCACCACGCCGTCTCCCACCCCGTCCACTCTGCCAGGGACGGGGGAGGGGACACCGGCGCCATGCCGACCGGGTCGGGCATCCCCTCCGGTCGCGCACGGCCGCCGCGCCGGGGCCGGCCGGATCGTGGACGCGGCGCGGTCGGCGGTGCAGCGGAAGGGCGGCCGGGCGATGGCGCGCGCGGCGGCCGCTGGGGCAGCGGGCCGCCGGCGACCGTTGGCCGGTGCGGCCCGTGCCGCGTTCCGTCCCCGGCGCCGCGTGCCGCCCGGCGGCCCCTCCCCCTATCCCCTTTGCCGTCAGGCGAACTGGCCGGGCCGGTAGCTTCCGGCGGGCTGCTGAACGAAGACGTTGAGGCGGTTGAAGGCGTTGATGACGGCGATGAGCGCGGCCAGGGCGGCGAGCTGGTCCTCGTCGTAGTGCTTGGCGGCGTCGGCCCACGCCTCGTCGGTGACACCGCCGGCGGCGTCGGCGATGCGGGTCCCCTGCTCCGCCAGCTCCAGGGCGGCGCGCTCGGCGTCGGTGAACACCGTGGCCTCCCGCCAGGCCGCCACCAGGTGCAGGCGGGTGGCGGTCTCGCCTTCGTGCAGCGCGTCCTTGGTGTGCATGTCGGTGCAGAACCCGCAGCCGTTGATCTGGCTGGCGCGCAGCGTCACCAGGTGCTGCGTCGCGCGCGGCAGCCCGGAGTCGCCGATCGCCTCGTTCGCGGCGACGAAGTGCTTGACGATCCGGGTCGCGACCGGGTTGACGAAGAGGTTGAGTCGGGCGTCCATGGTGGCTCCTTGAGTTCGCCGGTACTGACACCTCCTTGACGGAGCCGGCCGGCGCGATGTGACGGAACTCGGTGTGACGCGCGTCTCCTGTGCCGCGGGGCGGTGCGTCGGCGGGGACCGGGAAGGGCCGGCGGTCCGGGGTGGGGCCGCCCCCAGGGGCGGCCCCACCGTCGCGCTCCCCGCGCCCGTCCCGCGCGGGGAGCGTGCCTACCCGCGGGCGCTCGCGCGCAGGGCGGCGATGAACCACTCCCAGGCCGGCACCGCGGGCTCGAACGGCTCGCGGCCGTTGACGACGCCCACGAGCTGCCAGTACCGCTCGACCCGGGCATCGGAGCCCACGGCGAACCGGTCGGCCAGCCGCAGCCGGCCGTCCGGGGTGTCCTCCTCCCCGTAGGCCGCCACCAGGGAGTCCATGACCCCGTCGACGACGGCGCGGGCCCGCGCCGACGCCGGGTCGGTGCCCGCGGCGACCTCCGGCCCGGCCGCCGCCCCGACCTTCTCGGCGATGTCGCGCGCGGCCTCGCCCGGGCCCTGGAAGGTGCCCTCGGCGATGGACCGCGCCTGCGCTTCGGTCATCTCGCGGACGCGGGCCCGGTATGCGGGGTCGCGGACCAGTTCGGCCAGCTCCACCCAGGCGTCGACCTGAGCCGTGGTGGGGTCGTCGGGCAGGTCCACCCGGACCGATCGCATGCCCTGGACGAATCGCTCGTCCAGTTCCAGGCCGTCGAAGACGTGGTCGTGGTATTCGTCGATGATGCCCTGCCGCTCCTCGGCGGAGAGCCGGGCGAGCCTGTTCATCAGGCCGACCTCCCGTTCTGTGAGTGTTCGATGGGCCACGGTGCGCAGCACGGCCCGGCGCAGCCGCAGCACGCGGATCTGCGCGTCGAGCGCGTCGGCGTGGGCCGCGGCCACTTCCGCCAGGTCGGCGTCGCGGTCGAGGACCGCCCGGATGGTGGCCAGGTCGAGTCCGAGATCGCGGAGGGTGCGCACCAGGTCGAGCCGGGCCACCGCCGCCGCGTCGAAGAGCCGGTAGCCCGATTCGCTGCGCGCGGTCGGCGGCACGATGCCCTGGTCGGCGTAGAACCGGATGGTCTTGACCGAGAGCCCGGTGCGTCGTGCCAGCTCACCGATGGTGGAGAGGCCGTGTTGCGCGTCCATGGGCACCATCGTGGAGTCTCCCCCCACGGGAGGGTCAAGCCCGGGGCCGCGCGCCGCATCGGCGCGGCGCGGGCCTGGGGCGGAGAGCCCCGGCCCGTCCACCTCCGCCGGTGGCGGGCGCCCGCCGGCCTGGCCGAAGGGGGCCGCTCACCGGTCGTCGCCGGCGTAGAGGGCCGCTGTGGCGCGGGCGTGGGCGGCGAGGGCCGAGCGCAGTTCAGCGGGGGAGAGGACCTCGATATCGGGGCCGTAGGAGGCGAACTCCGACAGGGCGAACCCGATCGACTCCACGAGCACCTCGCACTCGCACCACCCGTCGGGACCGGGCTCGGCGCCCTCGGTGCCCGCCGCCGTCAGCGGTGCGGACAGGGTGCGCATGAGGTCCAGCCCGCGCCGGGTCAGCCGGATCCTGGCGGGCAGGGTGTGGCGGCTCTCCTCGAACTCGCGCGACCACGCGCGCCACTGGCCGGCCAGGTCGAAGCCGTCCGGGTGGGCGAACACCCCGTCCGTCACACCGAGCTCCCGGATCCGGGAGACGCGGAAGGTGCGCACGTCGGCGTGGTGCCCGGATCGGGCGTGCGGACGGGCGAGGACGTACCAGGCGCCGGCCTTGAGGACGATCCCCAGCGGGTCGAGCGTCCGCTGCACCTGAGTCCCGTCGAACCGGCGGTAGGCGACCTCCACGGTCCGCTGCTCCCAGACCGCCGCGGCCAGTTCCGCGAGGTGCGGCGTGTCGTCGGGCTCGCGCCACCAGGCGGTCGCGTCCAGGTGGAACCGCGACCGGACCCGCTCGGCGCGCTCGCGCAGCTCCTCGGGGAGGGCGGCGAGCAGTTTGAGGTGGGCGACCGCCATCTCCGCGCCCAGCCCGAGGTCGCCCGCCGCGCCGGGGACCCCCGTCAGGAACAGCGTCTCGGCCTCGCCTCCGGTCATGCCGGTCAGCCGGGTGCGGTAGCCGTCGAGCAGCCGGTAGCCCCCGCCGCTGCCCCGGTCGGCATAGACGGGGACCCCCGCCGCGCTGAGCGCTTCGACGTCGCGGTAGATGGTCCGCTCGGACACCTCCAGCTCCTCGGCCAGCCGCGCGGCGGTCATCCGCCCGCGGTTCTGCAGCAGGAGGAGGAGGGAGAGCAGTCGTCCGGCACGCATACCTCCAGTCTGCCGCGCCCGACTGACAGATGCTGTCAGGTAGGGGCGCCTGGCCGGCGGCCCCGCGTCCGCGGTGGGGGCGCGGGGGCTCAGCGGCCGGTGGAGCCGTCGATGCGCTCGCGGAGGATGTCGGCGTGGCCGGCGTGCCGGCCGGTCTCCTCGATCATGTGCACCAGCACCCACCGCATCGACGGGGCCGGGTCCCGGTGCGGAGGCCCCGGTGCGGGCAGCGCCAGGTCGGGGCAGGCCGCGACGGCCTGGTCGGCCAGCTCGACGGCCTCCCGGTAGCCGGCGAGCACGCCCTCGACGGTCTCGGTGGGGGACGGGCGCATGGTGCGGGCCCAGTCGTCGACGGGTTCGCCGAGGAAGTAGAACCGTTCGACGCAGGTCAGGTGCTTGACCAGCCCCAGGAGGTTGGTGCCCGAGGGCACCCCGCCGGTGCGGACCTGCGGTTCCGGCACGCCCGCGGCCTTGTTCGCGATCGCGTCCCGCAGATGGCCGAGGAAGCCCAGCAGGGTGGCCTTCTCGTCGGAGCCGGTGCGCGGGGGGCCGGTGTCACGGGCTCGCGGCCCGGGCGCGTGGAGGCGGTCGGACGGCATGGGCTCGCTCCTGTTCGGGGCCGGGTTCGTCGCCGGGCCGTGGGGCGGGGCGGTCATCGGGCGGCGCGCCGGATGAGCAGGACGTGGTCGGTGACGGTGGCGGTCCGGCCGCCCGGCCCGGTGGCCCGGCGCCGCGGCGTGTCGGCGCGCACGACCCGCCACCGCCCGGGATCGAGTTCGAGCTCGGCGGCGACCTCGCCGGGTGCGGGGTGGTGGACGCCGGGGTCCTGGTTCCAGGACCAGGGCGCGGTGGAGCCGTGGTCGACGATCAGGAGCAGGCCGCCGGGGCGCAGGGCCCGCGCCGCGGTGCGCAGCACCCGGCTGCGGGGCAACGGGAAGGGGGTGTGGAGGTACTGCGCGGAGACGAGGTCGAAGTCCCCGGCCGGGAAGCTCCGGGCGAGATCGTGCCGCTCGGCGGTGACACGGCCGCCGATCCCGAGGTCGCGGGCCCGCCCGCGCAGGCGTTCGACGGCGGTCGCGGAGATGTCCACGGCGGTGACGTCCCAGCCGCGCCGGGCGAGCCAGACGGTGTCGCCGCCGGCGCCGCAGCCCAGATCCAGCGCGGCGCCCGGGGGCAGCGGCTCGGCGGTCTCGACGAGCAGCGGGTTGGCGCGCTCGCCCCCGGCGCGCCGGGCGCCGTAGTGCCGCTCCCAGAACCGCTCGGCGTCGTCGCCCGCGGCGTGCCCGCCGCCCTCTGCGCCGGGGCGCGGGTGCCGGTCTCGGGTCGTGTCCATGCGTCATGTCCTTCCTTCGTCGGTCGGTGTGCCGGGGACCGCGTCCGGGCGCGGTCCCCGGCCTGCCCCGCAGGGGAACGCCTGCGCCGGAGCGGTGACGGGCACGGCGCCCTCCCGGGGCGGTCGGCGGCCCCTGACTGCGGGAGACCCGGGAAGCCCCGCGTCGCGGCCACTCCGGCCCCCGGGCGGCCCTGTGCCGGAAGTATCGGCAGAGCCGTTCCGCGCTTGCAAGAAAAGTTGCGGATCCGCATGATGGCCCCATGAACGGTGCCGAAGAAGACGTTCTCGCGGGGGTCGGCCCGCACTTGCGCGCCCTGCGCCGGGCGCGGGGTACGACGCTGGCGGACCTCGCCGCCGAGACCGGTCTCACGGCGAGCACGCTCTCGCGCCTGGAGAACGGGAAGCTGCGACCGACGCTGGAGCAGCTCCTGCCGCTGGCCCGGGCGCACGGGGTCCCGCTCGACGACCTGGTCGCGGCCCCGTCCACCGGCGACCCGCGCATCCACCTGCGGCCCGTGCGGCGGTCCGGGCTGACGGTGGTGCCGCTCACCAGGCGCGCCGGGGGCGTCCAGGCGTACAAGGTGGTCTACCCGCCCGCCGGCCGGGCGCCCACGCTGCGCCTGCAGACCCACGAGGGATACGAGTGGTTCTACGTCCTCAACGGACGGGTCCGGTTCGTCCTCGGCGAGCGGGACCTCCTGCTCGGCGCCGGCGAGGCCGCGGAATTCGACACCCGCGTGCCGCACTGGATCGGCAGCGCCGACAGCCGTCCCGCGGAGCTGCTCACCCTCTTCGGCCCCCAGGGCGAGCGCGCCCACCTGTCGCCCGCCGAGCACTGAATCGGCGTCATCGGCTCAATGCGGGCCACCCGGTTCGGGGGTTGTCGGCCCGAGGGCGTCCCGCACCCCCGGCGCGGGCCCGGCGCCGGCGGCGGCCACCCCGCCCGGCCCCCCGCCCGTGCCCCCGGCCTCCGCTCCCGGGAGCCGGGGCGGGGCCGCGGCCCGGGAACGGGGCCGGCGTTCGCGGTCGTCACGGCGGCGTAACGGGCACATCCGCGCATTGCGCATGCGCATCCGGTCCGTCACCCTGGGTGCGGAGGTCTGTATCGATGCCACGACCGCAGAAGTACGTCACCCGCTCGGATCTCGGCTGGGGCGCGTCCCCGGCCTCTTCTGCCGACCCCAAGTCCGGGCTGGTCATCCACTACGACTCAGGCGACCAGGGGCTCGCCGCGAAACCCCACTCCGACTGCATCACCTACTGGAAGAACACCCGCGAATTCCACACCGGCCCCTCCCGCGGCTGGGCCGACATCGGCTACTCTTTTATGTCCTGTCCGCACGGATATGTCCTGGAAGGTCGGGGTCTGTACAAGCAGCAGGCCGCGCAGCCCGGTGGGAACTCGACCTACTACTCGTGCACACTGGCCACCGGGCCCGGCGATCCCATCACCGATGAGCAGGTCGACGCGGTGCGGGAATTGCGCCTGTGGCTCATGGAGCCCGACACCTCGATCGCCGGGACGGTCAAGGGACATCGCGACTTCATCTCCACGTCGTGTCCCGGCGACGCGGCCTACGCGATGGTCGAGAACGGAACATTCACCAAGTCGCCGGGGAGCGGCGGAGGGAGCCTGGAGGACGACATGGTCGGACTGCGCGAAGGTGACAGCGGGGAACGCGTGAAGTTCCTCCAGGAGGTGCTGGTGAAGGGCGGCCACTCGGTCGGCGGCTCGGGTATCGACGGCGACTACGGCCCCAACACCTCCAAGGCCGTGCTCGCCGCCCGCAAGGCCGAGGGCAGCAAGCAGAACTTCGGCGACCGGATCACCGGCGCCGCAGCCAAGCAGATCATGTCCCAGTTCATCAAGGCCCACCTCTAGCCGACACGGCGCCCGCCCCCCGGTCGCCGCCCTCCCCTGTTCGCCCCGGCCCCACGGCCGGGGCGTTCTCGTGTCCGCGGACCCCGCGCCGGCGTCGGCGCGTGCGGCGGAAAACCCCGCGCGTGCGGGGGCCGGGGTTCGGTACGCTCACGTAGGTGAACCGGTTCGGCGGAGGCCGGCGCGCGGACAGCGGCGCAGGGGGCAGGGGCATGAGGCGTCCGACCATTGTCGACATCGCCAGGGCCGCGGGGGTGTCCAAGGGCGCGGTCTCCTGCGCGCTGAACGGACGCCCCGGGGTGTCCGACTCCACCCGGAGCCGGATCCTGGAGATCGCCGGCCGGCTCGGGTGGGCGCCGAGCAGTGCGGCGCGGGCGCTCTCCGACGGCCGTGCCGGGGCCATCGGCCTCATCGTCGACCGCCCCGCGCTGGTGCTGGGCACCGAGTCCTTCTTCATGCGGCTGATCGCCGGCGTCCAGGACGAGCTGCGCGACGGCACCACCGCGCTGATGCTGCAGTCGGTCGACGACCCCGAACTCGAACTCACCACGCACAAGCGCTGGTACGCCGAGCGCCGTGTCGACGGCGTGCTGCTCGTGGACCTGCGCCGCGAGGACCCCCGCATCCCGGCCCTGGCCGAGATCGGGCTTCCCGCCGTGGTGATCGGCGGCCCGATGGCCGCCGGGGGACCGCCGTGCGTGACGTCCGACGACGCCGGTGCCATGCACGAGGCCGTGGGCCATCTGGCCGCGCTGGGCCACCGGCGGATCGCGCGGGTCGCCGGACCCGAGGACTTCGTGCACACCGGGCAGCGCTCCGCCGCCTTCGCCGAGGCGGCGCGCGACCTCGGGCTGGACCGCGCCGACGTCGTCCATTCCGATTACAGCGGTGACCAGGGCGCGGCCGTCACCCGGCGGCTGCTCACCGCCGCGAACCCGCCGACCGCCCTGGTCTTCGACAACGACCTGATGGCCGTCGCCGGCCTGGGCGTGGCCCAGGAGTTGGGCATGTCCGTGCCCGGGCGCCTGTCCATCGTGGCCTGGGACGACTCCCCGCTGTGCGAGGTCGTGCGGCCGGAGCTGACCGCCGTGCGGCGCGACATCACCGAGCACGGCCGGCTGGCCGCGGCGCTGCTGCTCGACCACATCGCGACCGGGGCCGGATCCGACCTGGAGACCCCCGGGGCCGCGCTGGTGCCGCGCGCCAGTACCGGTCCCGTGCCCGCGGGCTGACCCCGGGGCGCCTGTGCGCACGGTGGTCGGCCCGCCGTGCCGCGGCACGGCGGGCCGGGTTGCGCTGCCATCGGCCTCGGCAGCGGGCCGATGGCAGCGCGGTCAGTTCCGGCAGGGGAGCGTCCCGGCCGGTGCGCCGGCGGGCGGCGCGGGTGCGGGGCGGGGGTCGGCCACGGGCCCCGGCGCCGGCTGGGAGTAGTGCTCCTCGACGACGATCCGCATCGCCTCGGCGGCGTTGGTCCGCAGCCGGACGGCGCTGAAGAACACGTCGCCGTCCACGTTGGGGTAGTCGCGGTTGAAGGTCAGGTGGTCGCTCAGCTCCCTGGGGTCCTCCCACCCGGGCTGCTCGCCGACCTTGTAGGCCGCCTGCCCGATGTAGAGGTCGACCCCGGTGCCGTCGACCACGTCGTTCCACCACGGGACGAGAACGGCGTAGTCGGCGGCCGGATGGCCGATCTCCCAGTAGACCTGCGGGTTGATGTAGTCGACCCAGCCCTCCGTGACCCAGCGGCGGCTGTCGGCGAAGATGCCGTCGTAGGACTGGAAGCCGTTGGTGTCGGAGCCCGCGGGGTCGGTCGCGGCGTTGCGCCAGATCCCGAACGGGCTGATCCCGAACTCCACGTCCGGCTTCGCGGTGTGGATCCGGGTGTCGATCTCCTCGATCAGCCGGTCGACGTTGTCGCGCCGCCAGGCGCCGACGTCGTCGAAGGCCCCGCCGTAGCGGTCGAAGGTCGCGGCATCGGGGACCTCCTGCCCGGCGGCCGGGTAGGGGTAGAAGTAGTCGTCGAAGTGGACGCCGTCGAGGTCGTAGTTCTCGACCGCGTCCATGATCGCGTCCTGCACGAAGTCGCGGACCTCGGGGACGCCGGGGTCGTAGTAGAGGCGGCCGTTGTATCTGAAGACCCAGTCGGGGTTCACCCGCGCGGGGTGGTCCGCGGTCAGCCGGCCCGGGTCGTCGTGCATGGCCACCCGGTAGGGGTTGAACCAGCCGTGGAATTCGAGGCCGCGTTCGTGCGCTTCGCGGATCGCGAAGGCGAGCGGGTCGTAGCCGGGGTCGCGGCCCTGGGTGCCGGTGAGCCATTCCGACCAGGGTTCGTAGGGCGACGGCCAGAACGCGTCGGCGGTGGGCCGGATCTGGACGAAGACGGCGTTGAGGCCGTTGGCCACCGCCTCGTCGTAGTAGTCGGTGAGCTCCTGCTGCTGGGCGGCCGGGTCGAGGCCCCGGGTGCTGGGCCAGTCGATGTTGGTGACGCTGGAGATCCACATGGCGCGCATCTGGCGGTCACCGGGGTCGTCGGGTCGGCAGTGCTGGGGCGCGGTGGTGCCGGAGGTGGGCGGCTCGGCCGCGTTCGCGGGGGCGGCGGCGACCAGTGACCCGGTGACCAGCGCCGCCACCGTACCGGAGAGGATCCGGAGCAGGGGGCGGAGCGGAGCGGCCGTCCGGGGGATCCGCCGGCGGGGCGCACCGGGGTCGGGCATTGCTGCCGGGTCGGGTCTGGACAACGTCTCTCCCTCCTGAGCCGTGGGGCTCGGGGAAAGGCGGGCGGCGGTGTGTCGCCTGCGTCTTGTAGGAAACTTTCACACAACGCGTCATCCGTTGCAATATCCCTTCGTGTCACGCCGTGTCGCCGCAGGCACGGCCCGCGCGCGGGGGAGTGCCGGCCGGCCCGGTCCGGCCGGGCGGTGGCCCCCGCATGATTTCGGAGAGTTTCGAGGGCATCTCCTATTGTTGTCGTTTGACGATCCTGTTAATTTTGTCGCACTGATATGGGAGCGCTCCCAAAGTTGCGGGGGCGTCGGTGGCCGGTACCTGTACGCATCACGACAGGAAGGGACATGGCTCGTGCATCGACAATGCCGCGTGGCCGCCCCCGGCCGCGCCCTCCGATGGGGAGCGGTCCTCGCCGCGGCCGCCTGCCTCGCCATGGGCGCGGCACCCGCCTCGGCCCAGGCCGATGACCGCACCCTCCGCGAACTCGCCGACGCCCAGGGGTTCCGGATCGGGTCCGGGGTCGAAGCCTGGCTCCTCAACGGCGAGCAGCGCTACCGCGATATCGCGGCCGCCCAGTTCAACTCGCTCACCCCCGGCAACGAGATGAAGTGGGCCTCGGTCGAACCCTCCCGCGGCCAGTTCAACTGGTCCGGAGCCGACACGATCGTCAACACGGCGCGGGCCAACGACCAGCTGGTCTACGGCCACACCCTGGTCTGGCACAGCCAGCTGCCCTCGTGGCTGAACAACGGCGGCTTCTCGCCCGCCCAGCTCCGCACCCTGATGAACGACCACATCGCCACCACCGCCGGGCGCTACGCCGGCGACATCTACGCCTGGGACGTGGTCAACGAGCCGTTCAACGAGGACGGCTCCATGCGCAACACCATCTGGTACAACAACCTCGGATCGGGCTACATCGCCGAGGCGCTGCGGGCCGCGCGCGCCGCCGACCCCCAGGCGAAGCTGTACCTGAACGACTACAACATCGAGGGGATCAACGCCAAGAGCGACGCCATGTACCGGCTGGCCCGCTCACTGCTCCAGCAGGGCGTGCCGCTCGACGGCATCGGCATCCAGAGCCACCTGATCCTCGGCCAGGTCCCCTCCAGCATGCAGCAGAACATCCAGCGCTTCGCCGACCTCGGGCTGGAGGTGACCATCACCGAGCTCGACGTCCGCATCCAGACGCCCGCCGACCAGCAGGAGCTCGCGACCCAGGCCGAGGACTACCGCAAGGTGGTCACCGCCTGCGTGAACGTCGACGGCTGCACCGGTGTCACCATCTGGGGCATCACCGACGCCCACTCCTGGATCCCCAGCACCTTCCCGGGATACGGCGCCGCCCTGCCCTACGACGAGAACTACGCCCCCAAGCCAGCGTACCAGGCGACCCACGAGGCCCTGGGCGGCGACCCCGCCGCCTCCCCCCGCTGACCCCGCGACCCCGCCTCCCCCCACCTCGCTGCACCCGCCTCCCCCCACCGGCCCTCCGCGCATCCCCGGCGCGCGAGCGGCCCCCTCACCGTCCCCGCCCGAGGGCGGCCCGCTGCCGCCCCCGCCCCCACCGTTCCCCCGCCGCGCCCGCGGCCGGCCGGTACCACCCCGCCCGCCGGCCGCGGCGCACGGGGGACCGAAGGACCCTTGGAGGTCGTCCCCCGATGAGATCCCCCGCACCCGCCCAGGCGCGATGGCGCGCGCCCGCGGCGGCCCTGACCGCGGCGGTCGCCACGGCGGCGCTGCTGGCCCCGGGCCCGGCCCGGGCCGAGGAGCCCGACCCCGCGGTCGTGTTCACACCCGCGACCCTCAGCCTGCTCCAGGGCGACACCGCGACCGCGGGCGTCCGCCTGGCCACCGCGCCCGACTCCGACGTCACCGTCACGCTGGCCGCAGACGGCGCCGCCGGCGGCATCGAGGTCGCCGAGGGCACCGAGCTGACGTTCACCCCCGACGACTGGTACACCCCCCAGGCCGTCACCTTCTCCTCGGCCGACGACAGCGGCGACCCCGCCACCGCGGCCTTCACCGCGACCGCTGACGGCCACGCCGCCGATACGGTCGAGGTCACCGAGCTGGACCCCGAGACCACAGCGGCCGGCGAGGCCGAGTTCCTCCAGCTCTACGAGAAGATCAAGGACCCCGGCAGCGGCTACTTCCGCGAGTTCGACGGCCTCCTGGTGCCCTACCACTCGGTCGAGACCCTGATGGTCGAGGCGCCCGACCACGGGCACGCCACCACCTCCGAGGCGTTCAGCTACTACCTGTGGCTGGAGGCGAGCTACGGCCGGATCACCGGTGAGTGGCAGCCGTTCAACGACGCCTGGGAGTCCATGGAGCGGTTCATCATCCCGGGCACCGCCGACCAGCCCACCAACGCGTCCTACAACCCGCAGTCGCCGGCCACCTACATCGCCGAGCACCCCAGCCCCGCCGACTACCCCTCGCCGCTGGAGAGCGCCGCCCGGGCCGGCCAGGACCCCCTCGCCGACGAGCTGAGCGGGACCTACGGAACCGACGAGGTCTACGGCATGCACTGGCTGCTGGACGTCGACAACACCTACGGCTACGGGTTCTGCGGCGACGGCACCGACGACGCGCCCGCCTACATCAACACCTTCCAGCGCGGCTCCCAGGAGTCGGTGTGGGAGACCGTCCCGCACCCCTCGTGCGAGACGTTCGACCACGGCGGCACCAACGGGTTCCTCGACCTGTTCACCGACGACCAGGCGTACTCCGAGCAGTGGCGCTACACCAACGCGCCCGACGCCGACGCGCGCGCCGTGCAGGTCGCGTTCTGGGCCCAGCAGTGGGCCGAGGAGCAGGGCAACGGCGCCGCCATCGCCGGCAACGTGGCCAACGCCGCGAAGATGGGCGACTACCTCCGCTACGCCATGTACGACAAGTACTTCAAGGAGATCGGCGACTGCGTCGGCGCCACCTCGTGCGCACCGGGCAGCGGCAAGAACAGCTCGCACTACCTGATGTCCTGGTACTACTCCTGGGGCGGGGCACTGGAGGGCGCGCAGTACCCCTGGGCCTGGCGCATCGGCGGCACCGCCGTCCACCAGGGCTACCAGAACGTCCTGGCCGCCTACGCGCTCTCCGAGGTCGACGGCCTCCAGCCCGAGTCGCCCACGGGCGCGGACGACTGGGGCACCAGCCTCGACCGCCAGCTCGAATTCCTCCAGTGGCTCCAGTCCGCCGACGGCGGCATCGCCGGCGGCGCCACCAACAACTGGGGCGGCTCCTACGCCCAGCCGCCGGCGAACGCCGCGCAGTTCTACGGCATGTACTACGACCAGCAGCCGGTCTGGCACGACCCGCCGTCCAACCGGTGGTTCGGCTTCCAGGTCTGGAACCTGGAGCGCGTCGCCCAGTACTACCAGGTGACCGGAGACGAACGCGCCGAGGACATCCTCGACAAGTGGGTGCCCTGGGCCATGGCCAACACCACGGTCGGCACCGGCGGCGACTTCCAGGTGCCCGCCGACATGGAGTGGAGCGGACAGCCCGACGACTGGACGGGGCAGCCCACCGGCAACGCGGGCCTGAGCGTCGACGTCGTCTCCCACGGCCGGGACGTCGGCGTGGCCGGGGCGCTCGCCAAGACCCTGCTGTACTACGCCGCCGGGTCGGGCGACACAGAGGCCCGCGCCATGGGCGAGGACCTGCTCGCGGCACTGTCGGCCAACGCCGACGGCATCGGCATCGCCACCACCGAGACCCGCGCCGACTACGCGCGCTTCGACGACCCCTACGACCCCTCCGCCGGCCAGGGCCTCTACGTCCCCCAGGGCTGGAACGGGACCATGGCCAACGGCGACCCCGTGAACTCCGACTCCACCTTCCTGTCCATCCGGTCCTTCTACGAGGACGACCCCGAGTGGAGCAAGGTGCAGACCTACCTGGACAACCCCCAGGGTCCCGCTCCGGAGTTCACCTACCACCGCTTCTGGGCCCAGGTCGAGATCGCCACGGCGTTCGCCGCCCAGGACGAGCTGTTCGGCTGACCGCAGCGCCGCCGCGGGCCGCCCACCCGGGCCCGCGGCGCCCCGGCCGTCCGGCCGCCCCGGTACCGCCGGCGGCCGGACGGCCCCACCACCGAGGCACGGCACCACCCGCGAGGGGCTGGAGACCATGAGATCGAGACATCGCCGCACCGCCGCCTGGGTCGGCGCCCTGGCACTGGCCGGGTCGGCGCTGGCGGCCGCGCCCGCCCACGCCGACACCGGGTTCCGGGTCGACGACGGGCGCCTCTACGACGCCAACGGCAACGAGTTCATCATGCGGGGCGTCAGCCACGCGCACACCTGGTTCCCCAACGAGACCGGGTCCTTCGCCGACATCAAGGAGAAGGGCGCCAACACCGTCCGCGTCGTCCTCAGCAGCGGGCAGCGCTGGACGGAGAATTCCGCGGCCGACGTCGCCGCGGTCGTGGACGAGTGCAAGGCCAACCGGCTCGTCTGCGTCCTGGAGGTGCACGACACCACCGGGCGCGGCGACGAGGGCGCCGCCGCGACGCTCGACCAGGCGGTCGACTACTGGCTGCGGGTGCGTGGCGCCCTGGAGGGCCAGGAGGACTACGTCATCGTCAACATCGGCAACGAGCCCTACGGCAACAACGCCGAGCTCAACCGGGAGTGGGCGAGCGCGACCTCCGCCGCGATCGGCCGGCTGCGCGGCGCCGGGTTCGACCACACGCTGGTGGCCGACGCGCCCAACTGGGGCCAGGACTGGTCCTTCACCATGCGCGACAACGCGGCCTCGGTGTTCGCCGCCGACCCCGACGCCAACACCGTCTTCTCCATCCACATGTACGGCGTCTTCGACACCGCGGCCGAGGTGCGCGCCTACCTCCAGGCGTTCGACGACGCCGGGCTGCCGCTGATCGTCGGCGAGTTCGGCTCGATGCACAGCGACGGCGACCCCGACGAGGACGCCATCATGTCCACCACCCGCGAGCTGGGGATCGGCTACATCGGCTGGTCCTGGAGCGGCAACAGCGGCGGCGTGGAGTACCTGGACATGGTGACCGGCTTCGACCCCGCCCGGCTGAGTCCCTGGGGCGAGCGGATCTTCAACGGCCCCGACGGCATCGTCGAGACCGCCGAGGAGGCGTCCGTCTACCGCTGACCGGACCTGCCCCACGACCACCGTCCCCGTGCGCGGTGCCCGGCGTTCCCATATCCACCACGCCCCGCCCCCGCGCACCCGGCACCGGAAGAGAGGTGGTGCCCAGGAGCCTCCAATGCCCCGAATCCCCTGGGGCCGGCCGCATCCCTATCACCGCGGCCTCGTGCGGCCGGCCCCAGGCCGCCCATCCCCCACACCACGGCACGACTCCTGTCGAGGAGGACCACCCCCATGCGATCCCGACGCAGACTGACCGCCCTCGGCGCCCTGGCCGGCCTGGCCGGCGCCCTCGCGGTCGTCGTCCCCGCCAGCCCCGCCCTGGCCCACGGCGGGTTCACCTACCCGGCCACCCGCACCTACGCCTGCTACGTCGACGCCCGCGAGGGCAGCGGCGGCGGCGACCTCCAGCCGACCAACCCCGCCTGCGCCGACGCGCTGGAGCAGGGCGGCAGCTACCCGTTCTGGAACTGGTTCGGCAACCTCATCAGCAACGCCAACGGCCAGCACCGCGACGTCGTGCCCGACGGCAAGCTGTGCGGGCCCACGCAGCAGTTCGACGGCTTCACCCAGGCGCGCTCGGACTGGCCGACGACCACGCTGCGGTCCGGCGCCGACATCACCTTCCTGCACAACGCCTGGGCGCAGCACCCCGGCCGGTTCGACCAGTACATCACCAAGGACGGCTGGGACCCATCGCAGCCGCTGACCTGGGACGACCTGGAGCCGGAGCCGTTCGACACGGTGACCGACCCGCCGCTGCGCGGCGGCGGCGAGCAGGGCGCGGAGTACTACTGGGACACGACGCTGCCCGAGAAGAGCGGCTACCACGTCATCTACTCCATCTGGACGCGCTCGGACAGCCCCGAGGCGTTCTACAACTGCTCCGACGTCATCTTCACCGGCGGCGCCCAGACCGCCGAGGACGGCGGCGGCACCACCGCGGCCACGGGGGCGCAGTACGCGCTGCGCTAGGCGGCACCCCGGCGCCGACCCGACGACGGCGTCCGGAGGGGCGGGACGCGCACCCGGCGCCCCGCCCTTCCGGCACGCCCGCGCGATCCGCAGTGCCGGTCGTCGGATTCACGAGGATCAAGACCAACATCTTGGACGTCACATCCTCGCCGGATCTGACTCAGGACAGAAAGATCAGGCGAGGACCGGCAGGAACTCAGGAACCTGCCCCCAGGGCCGACCGTTCGTTGTCGAGCGGGTGCGCGTGGCAGCCAGCAGCGTCGCGATCGCTGGCGAGTTCGAACCACCGCGACCTGCTCAGATCGACGTCGAAGACCAGGTCTTCGTCATCGATCAAAGCCAGACGAATCGAACCGGCCATCGGCGCGGCCTTGGGGTAATTTATGTTCATGAATCCTTTTTGTGCATGAGTGTCGCTTCCAGTGGGAGTGAAGAAAAACAGGGGTGGCCTAAGATAAACATGCAGGTCGTTCAGTCTGCTCCCCGCGCACGCGGGGATGGTCCCTGGATCTGGGCGCTGCTGGTCGACTGCGTGTAGCTGCTCCCCGCGCACGCGGGGATGGTCCCCGCACCGTCTTCCTGCGCGGTGTGCTCGGGCTCTGCTCCCCGCGCACGCGGGGATGGTCCCGTTCCAGGATCATCCGGCTGATGAGAGCTTTCCTGCTCCCCGCGCACGCGGGGATGGTCCCCCACATACCGGGTCAGGCTGTCCAGACCTCGCCTGCTCCCCGCGCACGCGGGGATGGTCCCGAGCGGTTCACGGACTTCCCTTCGCTGAAAAACTGCTCCCCGCGCACGCGGGGATGGTCCCGTTCTCGACGATGACCGCCCGGTAGCGGTGGTCTGCTCCCCGCGCACGCGGGGATGGTCCCATGCAGGAACGCGGCGCCCAGCAGCCCGACGACTGCTCCCCGCGCACGCGGGGATGGTCCCGGCCAGTGGCGGTAGCGGTCCGCAACGCGCGGAGGTAGCGCCACTCACTGCTCCCCGCGCACGCGGGGATGGTCCCGAACTGTACGGGCCGCCGCCCCCTGACCCCGACTGCTCCCCGCGCACGCGGGGATGGTCCCCCGCCCGCGCCGCAGCTCCCAGGACTCCAGCGCTGCTCCCCGCGCACGCGGGGATGGTCCCGGCACGGCGATCGCGGTGATCCACCACCGGCGTTGCTCCCCGCGCATGCCGGGATGGTTGCTGCCCGAGGCCGCCGCACTTGCTCTGGGCACCGTCTATGCCACCGGCCCCGACAGCGTCCCCGAGCCCGACGACGTAGCGACCGAGACCCTCGCCCGCACCATGACGCTGGAGGAAGCGCGCCAGCTCGAAGCCCCTCCCGGGATCGTCGCCTTGGTCCAGGAGGAGACCGCCTACCGCGACGGCCGCCCTGTGTCCTTCACTCAGACTGTGTACCGGTTCGATGCTGTCCGACTCACTGACCGCTACACACCCCGAACGGACCCCGCGCCGGAGGCGTAAACCGCCTGTTCACAGGTCCACGGGAGCCGGTCGCGCCCCGCCGGCGGCCGAAAGGTTCCTACCGCACGGCCGATGGCAGGCCGCTTACGTCGCCCGGACACGACGAAGGCCCCCGCACCCACGGAGGGCGAGGAGGCCGGGGAACGTCGGGGGTTACAGCGAGTCGATGTCAGCCAGCAGCGCGCGCCATTCCGACACGGGGAACGCGAGGCACCCCGAGTCACGATGCTTCGTGTCGCGCACCTGCGTGTACTCACCTTCTCTGACCTCGACGCACTCACCGCCGTTGGCCGAATAGCTCGACGTGTGCCAGTCCTTCATGCCGCCTCTTCTTCCTGTTGCAGCTCACTCAGAAGCTTCACGGTGTCTCGGGGAGACAGGGCGTGTGCCATGAGGGCACCGAACCTCCGCCGGGCGAAGGTGACCGTCTGGGTGCCGGTGATCACCTCACCACCGGCCATGGTTTCAACGTAGACCGCCCACTTCAGCGCCTCGATCTCCAGGATCGTATACGCGCCCTGCATCGACGCATGGGCCCCCACCGATCGAGGTAGGACCTGAAGCGTGACGTAGGGGTTCGCCGACCACTCGATGAGCTTTGCCCACTGTCGGCGCATGACATCCCGCCCGCCGACGAGCTGAGTGGCAGCAGCTTCCCCGATGATGAAATGGGCCTCGATCGGATGCTTGCGCCACAGAACGTCCTGACGCGCCATCTGGGATGCGACGAACTTGTCCACCTCATCCGGCATGCGGGGTGGGATGGAAACCGTCAGCACCTCGCGCGCGTACTCCTCAGTTTGCAGTAGCGCCGGAACGACCTGAGCTTGCCATTGCTGGAGTGAGGTGGCTTTGCTCTGTTCGATGTGTACATAGCGCTTGAGGAGCTTGCGGTGTTCTCCCTCAGGGGATGGCAGGAAGCCCGCGAAGAGTCCTTCTGTTCCCAGGGCCTCATCCGCGAGTACGGCGAAATCCCTGGTTGGGACGTGTAGGCCGGATTCGTACTTGCCGATGGTCTGACGCGCGACACGCATGCGCTCGGCCAATTCCGTCTGACTCAGATGCGCGATCTTGCGCAGTTCGCGCAGTTTTCGGGCGAAGTTGCGCGCTGCGTCCCGCTCTTCGGGAGTGCATTCCTTGGTCATGGTGTGATCGTGTCACATGTGCCGCCGGAATGTTTGTTTTTGTCATTTCTGTGGCTGTGGTTGCTACGTGTCTGTCGAAGAAATTGCAGGTCCATGGCGCTGAAGAAGGGCGTGGGGAAAGCTGTCGCTGAAGCGACACGACGGACACGACAGACCCCCGCGACGAACTGTCGGAGACCGTCCGGGGGCGTGGCCACCAGCTATGAGGAGCTGATGACATGGAGCACCTTACCGCCCTGCTCAGGGCGTTCATCCGGGCCGTATGGCCCCCGCACACCGGGACCAGGGTCCGCAACCGCCAGACGCACCGGACCACCTCATCCGGGCGGCACACGACGACCGGGAGTCGATGCGCCCCCGAGCCGACGACCGCCCGGCCACACCGGGACGACGAGCTGTCGCACGTGGGACGGCACCGGATACCTCACCGCTTCGCCGACCGGACGCAGCCGCTGCCCCGCACGCCGATCGTGGACGCCCCCGGGATCGACCCGCTCGCCGGGATCGTGGGTGGCCACTACCGGGCCCACGAGCGCCGCATCCTCGAAGGGGTAGGGCGGTGACCCCGCGCGCAGGAGCACCCCGCAGCCCCGGCCCCGACACAACTGGCGACGTCGGCAACGCACCCGCACCCGCCGACCGCGACGGGACCGAACATAGAACCGTCCTGCGCCCCGTGACCGCGTGGACGTGTGACCTGTGTGAACGGGGCGGCCAACCCGACCACGCCAACGCGTGCACGTGGTGCGGCAACCCGAAGAAGCCCTAACCCCCGACGCGGTGCGGGAAGCGCAACCCTCCGGGGTCAGGCCACCCGACCGCTCCCGAGAACCCGCGTGTCCCTGCCCGTTCTGGAGGGGAGGGCAGGGCTACGTGGACCCATGACCGTTTGGCCCAGAGCCTGCCGGACGGCCCCCGACCCGACGCCCCGACCCCGAGCGCGAGAGACCCGCCGTTAGCGACCGACCCCCGCTGCCCAAGCGCACACCCGACACCACCCAAGGGAAGGAGGCAGAGGGCAGGCAGAGGGAGGCCCCGGTTCCGGTTGCGCGACTTGTGCGGGTGCCCGACGCCGACCGGCGGTATGCCGCCCCGCCCGGGATCGAGGACACCCGGTTGTGGACCACAGCTGAAGTCGCCGACGTGTTCCGGGTGCACCCTGAGACGGTCATGCGCTGGACACGTGAGGGCAGGCTCACCGCGGTCCGCACACCGGGCCGCAAGCTGCGCTACCGCGACGCCGACGTCCAGGCGTTCATCGCGGCCAGGCCGCACGTGGACCCGGAGGAGCCCGCCGGGTAGGGGAGGGGATTCATCTTTTCCCTTCGGGATCAAGGGAAGCCGTCCGCGCGTCGCGCGGGCGGCTTCCGCACGTTCGCGCCAGGGACGGCCATCGGTCGGGACGGTCTTGCGCGCATCCGTCTGCGCGCGGCTCCCACGTCGCCGTGCTCGGCGGCGCCCGCAGCCCGGCCCTCCTTGCCGCTGCGATCCGATCCGCCCTGCGTGGCTAGGGACTGCTCCCTCCCGCGCGAGCCGCGGTGCCGGTCGTCGGATTCGAGAGGATCAAGACCAACATCTTGGACGTCACATCCTCGCCGGATCTGACTTAGGACAGAAAGATCAGGCGATGGGCGGACAGGAACTCAGGAACCTCCCCCAGGGCCGGCCGTTCGTTGTCGAGCGGGTGCGAGTGGCAGACAACTGCGTCTTGATCGATGGCGAGTTCGAGTCACCGAAACCGGCTCAGATGGACGTCGAAGACCAGGTCTTCGTCATGGATCAAGGCCAGGCGTACCGGTTGTTGGCGCCACCTTGGGGTATTTGTGTTCATGAATCCGTTTTGTATATGAGTGTCGTTTTCAGTGGGAGTGAAGAAAAACAGGGGTGGTCTAAGATAAACATGCAGGTCGTTGAGCCTGCTCCCCGCGCACGCGGGGATGGTCCCCGGGGCCGTTTTGCTTGGTCAGAGCAGTGGGACTGCTCCCCGCGCACGCGGGGATGGTCCCGTTTGGTACGCCGAGACCGGGTGTGGAACGGCCTGCTCCCCGCGCACGCGGGGATGGTCCCCACAAGCCCAAATTCCGGGGTCAGGACGACGGCTGCTCCCCGCGCACGCGGGGATGGTCCCGTGACCTACCGGCGGTCGAACGGCCGGTGGCGCTGCTCCCCGCGCACGCGGGGATGGTCCCGGCCGGTAGCACTGGTCGCAGTGGCCGAGGTCCTGCTCCCCGCGCACGCGGGGATGGTCCCGGTTGCGGCACCAGCGTCGCTTCGTCGACGTACTGCTCCCCGCGCACGCGGGGATGGTCCCGCCTGGATGTCCTCAGCGTCGATGCGCTTGACCTGCTCCCCGCGCACGCGGGGATGGTCCCTGGTCCTCGGTGGTCTCCTGCGGGGTGACGCCCTGCTCCCCGCGCACGCGGGGATGGTCCCCCGTTCCGCTCCCACGAGTGCGAATTGCCGCTCTGCTCCCCGCGCACGCGGGGATGGTCCCAACGAGTGGTCGCGTCCGAACCCGAAGGATGTCTGCTCCCCGCGCACGCGGGGATGGTCCCCCGCCCCGCTGCTGCGCGGGGGCCTGCTGCCCCTGCTCCCCGCGCACGCGGGGATGGTCCCTGGCTCGTGAGGTGGCCTTGGGGGTCGAAGTCCTGCTCCCCGCGCACGCGGGGATGGTCCCCGGCACCCGCGCCGGCGGCCGCCGGAGCGGAGCTGCTCCCCGCGCACGCGGGGATGGTCCCGCGACGGCAAGGCTAAGAAGTCCAAGCCGGGCCTGCTCCTCGCGCACGCGGGGATGGTCCCCTGCGCTGACGGCGGGCGAAGGCGGCCTGTCGGCTGCTCCCCGCGCACGCGGGGATGGTCCCAGGATGGACGCCGACGACGCCGACTACACCAGCTGCTCCCCGCGCACGCGGGGATTGACCTGGGTGGGCCGGAGGTGTGGGCCGTGACCCGGCCTCCGGCCCTGCAAGTTCGGGTATGCCGATTTTCCTGATCTGCCTGCCTTAGGGGGTCCCGTGCGGTTGACTGGCGCCATGGATTTCGCGGGATCCCTCCCATCCTGGCCCAGTGGACTTTCCGCAGCCGCGCGGACGGTGTGGGCCAAGCACGACTTCGACTCCGAGGGCTGGCTGCCGCTGTGGCGGCATATGGCCGACAGTGCCGCCGTGGCCGAGCGGTTGTGGGACGAATGGGTCCCCGACCGAGTGCGTCAGCTGGTGGCCGCCGCTGTGCCGGGGGGCGCCGGTGATGCTCGGCGGATGGCCGTCTGGTTGGCGGCCGTCCACGACATCGGGAAGGCCACGCCCTCCTTCGCGTGCCAAGTGGAGGGGCTTGCCGATGCGATGCGCCGAGCAGGTCTGGAGATGCGGTTGCAGAAGCAGATGCCCGACCGCAGGCTCGCCCCGCACGGGCTGGCCGGTCAGATGCTGCTCCAGGAATGGCTCGTCGAGCGCCACGATTGGGGCAAACAGGCCACGCTTCAACTGTCCGTCATCGTCGGCGGCCACCACGGCATCGCTCCGACGCACGCCGACATCGCCGAGCTGGCACGGCACCGGTCGCTCTTGCGCACCCGCGGCAGCGAGGAGGCGTGGCGCGGCGTCCAGCACGAACTACTCGACACGGCCGCCGCGGTCTGCGGCGTGCGGGACCGTATCGCCGACTGGCGAACGATGGCGCTGCCGCAGTCGACGCAGGTACTGCTGACCGGCCTCGTGATCGTCGCCGACTGGATCGCCAGCAACCCGGAGCTCTTCCCCTACTTCCCCGGCGAGCGCGGCAGCGACCCCGAGCGCATCGAGACGGCGTGGCGCGGACTCGATCTGCCGCGTCCATGGGTCGCGGTCGAGCCTGAAGCCGGTCCCGATGGCATCTTCGCCACCCGTTTCGACCTGCCCGCCGGCGCCAGCCCCCGCCCCGTGCAGGAAGCAGCGGTGACCATGGCCCGTGAGATGGCCGCGCCTGGCCTGATGGTGATCGAGGCGCCCATGGGCGAGGGCAAGACCGAGGCCGCGCTCGCCGTCGCCGAGATCTTCGCCTCCCGCTCCGGCGCCGGCGGCTGCTTCGTCGCCCTGCCCACCATGGCCACCGGCAACGCCATGTTCCCCCGCTTGCTCGACTGGCTGAACCATCTACCCGACGCCCGCGTGGAAACCGGCGCGCATTCGGTGTTCCTCGCCCACTCCAAGGCGGCCCTCAACGAGCGTTTCACCGAGTTGATGGGGGCCGGGCGCCGTGCGCTGGCCGGTATCGCCTCCGACGGCGGCGGGGACCATTGGGCCCACCGCGGCGACGCCCATGCGGCTTCGGCCGAGTTGGTCGCCCACCATTGGCTGCGCGGACGCAAGAAGGGGATGCTGTCGAGCTTCACCGTGGGCACCATCGATCAGCTGCTGTTCGCCGGGCTGAAGAGCCGGCACCTGGCGCTGCGCCACCTCGCTCTGGCGGGCAAGGTCGTGGTGATCGACGAGGCCCACGCCTACGACACCTACATGAACGCCTACCTCGACCGGGTCCTGGAATGGCTGGGTGCCTACGGGGTGCCGGTGGTGGTGCTTTCGGCGACGCTGCCGGCCGCGCGGCGCCGCGAACTCGTCAGGGTCTACGCCGCAGGAGACTCCTCTTCCGCTTCCGCGGAGTCCGATGCCGTCTTCGACTCGGTGCGGGAGGCGCAGGGCTATCCGCTCATCACCACGGTCGCGCCGGGCGCCGCGCCGCGGATCGCGGTCCCCGGCGCCTCGGGCCGCGCTACGTCGGTGCGCCTGGAGCGCCTCGATGACGATGTCGAGCGGTTGGCCGACCGGCTTGAGCTGGAGCTCGACGGGGGCGGGTGCGCGCTGGTGGTGCGCAACACGGTCCGCCGCGTCCTGGAAACCGCCGCCGTCCTGCGCAAGCGGTTCGGCGACGCTCAGGTCACCGTCGCCCACGCCCGCTTTCTGGACCTGGATCGCTCCGACAACGATGCGCGACTGCTCGCCGAGTTCGGCCCTCCGGGGAAGGCCGCCGATCGGGGCGGGATGCGGCCCGACAAACGCATCGTGGTCGCCAGCCAGGTCGTCGAGCAGTCTCTTGACGTCGACTTCGACCTGCTGGTCAGCGACCTGGCGCCGGTCGACCTGCTGTTGCAGCGCATGGGCCGCCTGCACCGCCATCAGCGTGGCCTCGGCCAATGCGAGCGCCCGCCCCGGCTGCGTGCCGCCCGCTGCTTGATCACCGGCGTCGACTGGGACGCCCCCGTGCCCCAACCGGTCCGGGGATCGCGCGCCGTCTACCGGACCTACCCGCTGCTGTGCTCGCTGGCGGTACTGGAGCCGTATCTGTCGCACACCTCCGCGACGGGAAGCACGGTGCGCCTGCCCGACGACATCAGCCCGCTGGTGCAGCACGCCTACGGCGACCAGGTGGTCGCTCCCCCGAAGTGGGCCGAGGCCATGGCCGAGGCGCGCACCGCCCACGAAACGCACCAGGCAGAACAGCGGTACAAGGCCGACGCGTTTCTGCTCAACCGGCAGGCGCGCCCCGGCCGGGCTCTGGTGGGCTGGGTGGAGGCCGGGGTCGGCGACGTGGAGGACAGCCGTGGCGGCAAGGCCCAGGTGCGCGACAGCCGAGAGAGCGTGGAGGTCCTGGTCGCGCAGCGGCGCGCCGACGGCACGCTGGCCACGGTTCCCTGGCTGTCCCCCGACCGGGACGGGCACGCGCGCGGCGGGCTGGCGCTGCCGACCGACGCAGCCCCTGGTGCCCGCCTGGCCCGGATCGTGGCCGCCTGCGGCCTGCGTCTGCCGCCCGAGTTCTCCGACCCCCGCACCCTGGACGCGGCGATCGCCGAACTCGAAGCCGACTGCTTTCCCGCCTGGCAGACCAAGGAGGCGCACTGGCTCGCCGGCGAGCTGATCCTCGTCCTCGACGAGAACCGTCGTCGCCGCCTGGCAGGCTACGAACTCCACTACAGCCGATCCGACGGTCTTGAGGTCCACCGTGTCCGATGAGATCCCTCCGCTCTCCTACGACCTGATCGCTCGTCCGTGGATCCCGGTCCAGCGTCTGGACGGCAGTGAGGAGGAGCTGTCGTTGCGGGATGTCGTGGAGCAGGCCGTCTCATTGCGCCGCATCGTCGGCGATGTGCCCACCCAGGAGTTCGCGCTGGTGCGGCTGCTGCTGGCGATCGTGCACGACGCCATCGAGGGTCCGCGCGACTCCGAGCACTGTGCGGAGCTGTGGCGGGACGGATTGCCCTCCGAGCGCATCGCCGCCTACCTGGACCGGTACCGCGACCGCTTCGACCTGCTGCACCCCCGGACACCGTTCTTCCAGGTCGCCGGTCTGCGCACGGCCAAGGACGAGTACTTCTCCCTCGACCGCATCGTCGCCGACGTGCCCAACGGCGCACCGTTCTTCACCATGCGGGCCCGCGGTGCCGGCCGCCTCGGCTTCGCCGAGGCCGCCCGGTGGGTCGTGCACGCCCACGCCTACGACCCCTCCGGCATCAAGTCCGGGGCGGTGGGCGACCCCCGCGTCAAAGGGGGCAAGGGCTACCCGCAAGGGGTGGGGTGGACGGGCAACATCGGCGGCGTGCTCGCCGAAGGCGACACCCTGCATGAGACCCTGCTGCTCAACTTGATCGCGGCCGATGCCGACAACCTTCACATCGACGCCGACGACCGCCCCGCTTGGCGCCGCGACCCTGCCGGGGCGGCCCCTGCCGATGCCCGTGAGCTGGCGGCACGCCCCAGCGGAGTCCGCGACCTCTACACCTGGCAGAGCCGCCGCCTGCGGCTGCGCTACGACGCCGAGGGGGTGTACGGCGCGCTGCTGGCCTACGGAGACCCGCTGACACCGCACAACATGCACAACCGCGAGCCGATGACCGCCTGGCGGCGCAGCCCCGCCCAAGAGAAGAAGCTGGGCCGGTCGCAGGTCTACCTGCCGCGCGAGCACGATCCCACGCGCACCGCCTGGCGCGGACTGGCCGCCCTGGTCACCGGACGGGCGACCGGCGCCGAGCAGCGCAAGGAGGCCGCCGCGGTGGTGCGCCCTCGCGTGCTCGACTGGGTCAACCGGCTGGCCAACGAAGGGCTCCTGGCACACGACCACCTGATCCGCGTACGGCTGTGCGGCGTCGTCTACGGCACCCAGCAGTCGGTCATCGACGAGATCGTCGACGACAGCGTCGCCATGGCCGTGGCCGTGCTCCACCAGCGCGACGCCGAACTCGGCCAGACCGCCGTCGACGCGGTCGCCGACGCCGAACGCGCGGTCACCGCCCTGGGCGATCTCGCCCAGCGACTCGCGCAGGCAGCCGGCGCCGAGACCGAAGGCCCGAAGGCCACGGCCCGCGACCTTGGCTTCGCCGCACTCGACGGGCCCTTCCGGCACTGGCTGCACGGACTCCACGCCGACGACGATCCCGAAGCCGAACGCGGCGAATGGCAGCGCCTCGCCCGCCGAACAGTCCTCGACCTCGGCAAGCGGCTGGTCGACCAGGCGGGCGACGCGGCCTGGACGGGCCGGCTCATCGACACCGCAACCGGGTCGTTCTGGCTCACGGCCGGCGGCGCCGACCTGCGATTCCGCGCGGAGCTGAACAAGGGGCTTCCGATGTCCACCACAGACGAGCAGACGGACGAGGCACGAGCGTGACCACCACCGGCCCCAAGCGCACGCCCCCCTTGCGGTGGGTCGGCGCCTTCGTCGACGAACGCGTCCGCGAGATCCAGAACGGTTACATCCACGACCGCTCCGGCGCCGTGGCCACCCTGGCCCAACTGCGGCGCGGCGCGGGCAAGACCATCGAGGCGGTCCCCGAACTGTGGGGCCTGACGCTGGACGATCGCTTCTACGAGGCCATGCCGCCCTTCCTCCGACGAGAAGAGAAGGCGAATGAGCAGGAGGAGGCGGAGGACGCCGCCCACATCGCGCTGACACTCTTCGCGGTGCACCAGCAGTCCCGCCGTGAGGAGCGCATGCACCAGCGCGGACGCGACCTGGGCGCGGCCGTGCGCCGGCTCATGCCGCCCGGCGACATCGACGAGCCGCTGCGGCGACGCTTCGTCCAGGTCGGCACCGCCCACGACCTGGCCACCCTTGCCTTCCGGCTGCGCGAGATCGTCGTGCTGCTACGGCGCGACGCCGTGGCCCTCGACTACGGCCTGCTGGCCGACCAGATCCACCGCTTCCAGCAACCCGGCGGCCGCAGCGACGTCCGCGCCGCCTGGGGGCGCGGCTTTCACGCCTCCTCCACCACCGCGGCCGCCGGCAAAGCCGCCGGCACCGACACATCGCCATCCGCGATCGAGCCCTCCACCGAGACCGACGAGGACCGCCCATGAGCCGCACCATCGTGGACCTGCACATCTTGCAGACCGTCCCGCCCAGCAACATCAACCGCGATGACACGGGCGCGCCCAAGACCGCCCTCTACGGCGGCGTCCGCCGCGCCCGGGTCTCCAGCCAAGCCTGGAAACGCGCCACCCGTATGGCCTTCGACGACATGCTCGACGCCGGCGAACTGGGCATCCGCACCAAACGCGTCGCCGAGCTGTTGGCCGAGCGCATCCGCCGCATCGACGGCTCGATCGAGGAGCGCGACGCCTGGACGCTGGCCGCCGAGACCGTGCGGACCGCCACCGGCTCCAAGATCGAGGTCCCCAAGCGCAAAGCCGACGCCGCAAAGAAACGCGGCGAGGACGCCCCGGCGCCCGAGTCGGCCTACCTGATGTTCCTCAGCGCCCGCCAGCTCGACGCCCTGGCCGGGCTCGCTGTCGAAGGCCGCGCCGACATCACGACCTTCCTCAAGGACAACAAAAAGCGCGCCAAGGAACTCGCCGACACCCGGCACTCGGTGGACATCGCCCTGTTCGGGCGGATGGTGGCTGATGGCGCCGACGTCAACGTCGACGCCGCCGCCCAAGTCGCCCACGCCATCAGCGTGCACCCGGTGGAGAACGAGTCCGACTACTACACCGCGGTCGACGATGAGAACCCCGACGATGAAACCGGTGCGGGCATGATCGGCGTCGTCGAATTCAACTCCGCCACGCTGTACCGCTACGCGGCCCTCGACGTCGACCTGCTGCGCAGGAACCTGGGGGAGGGGCTGCGTGAGGACGAGCCGGTCACCGAGCCGCTGCGCCGCGCCGTCGAGGCGTTCGTGCGCGGGTTCGTCGAGTCGCTGCCCACCGGAAAGCGCAACACCTTCGGCCACAACACCCTGCCCGAGGCGGTGATAGTGAAGCTGCGCAGCACACGGCCCGTCAGCTTCGTCAGCGCCTTCGAGGAGCCCGTCGAGATGGGACGCGGCCACGTGCGCGAAGCCAGCGAGCGCCTGGCCCAGTACATCGGTGAGATCGAGACGGCCTACGGGATCGCCGGCGACACCAAGACCTGGGTGCTGCGGATCGGGCCCAACACCGCCAAGCTCGGCGCACTGGGCACCGAACTGCCCTTGGCCCAACTCGTCTCCGCCGTCGGCGCCGCGGCGATCGAGCAGGCGGCAGCCCCGGCATGAGCGTCCTGCTGCTCCAGCTGGCCGGCCCCCTACAGGCGTGGGGGTCGGCAGCCCGATTCGCCCGCCGCACCACCGAGAACGCGCCCACCAAGAGCGGTGTCCTCGGGCTGCTGGCCGCCGCCCAGGGGCGTGAACGCACCTCCGACCTGTCCGACCTGGCCGCTCTGCGATTCGGTGTGCGCCTGGACCAGCCCGGCACCCGCGTGCGCGACTACCAGACCGCCCGGCACCTCGACACGGGCGCGGCCATGCCCGTCTCCGAGCGCTTCTATCTGGCCGACGCGGTCTTCGTCGCGGCCGTGAAAGGCGAGGACGCGCTGATCGGCGAGCTGCACCGGGCGGTGCGCGCGCCGGAGTTCCTGCCCTACCTGGGGCGGCGCTCGTGTCCACCGGCCCGGCCGATCGACATCGGCGTCCGCACCCGGATGGGCCTGGAGGAGGCGCTGGCGGTCGAGGAATGGCGCGCCTCGGCCTGGTATCAGCGCAGCCGGGCGCGGCAGGCCACCGTCACCCTCACCACCCTGATCGACGCCGCTCCCGGCGCGACCGGCGCTGACAGCCTGCGTGACCTGCCTTTGAGCTTCAACCCCCTGCACCGCCGCTACGCCCTGCGCGGCCTGCGCACCGACACGGTCGAGGTGGCCAACCCCCGGGCCCGCCGACCGGCGGTACCGGCCCACGATCCGACGAGTCTGCTGGGAGGCGACTGATGCACCTCACCCGCTTCCGCCTCAACACGGCGCGCGGCGGCGCGCGGCGGCTCCTCGCCTCCCCGCGCGCCATGCACGCTGCGGTGATGAACGCGTTTCCCGAGGTGCTGCCCACCGACACCGACACCCCGCGGGTGCTGTGGCGGGTGGACCGCAACGCAAAGGCCGAAGTGTTCCTCTACATCGTCAGCCCCACGCCGCCCGACCTCACCCACGTCGTGGAGCAGGCCGGCTGGAAGCAGCGGCCGAATTGGCAGACCTACGACTACGGCCCGTTCCTATCCCGGCTGGCCAAGGGCGACACCTGGGCGTTTCGCCTTACCGCCAACCCTGTGCACAGCATCCGCCGCGGTGACGGCGAACCCACCAAGGTCACCGCACACGTCACTCCGCGCCACCAGATGCAGTGGCTGCTGCAACGGCAGGAAGCCGCGGGATTCCGGATTCTGGAGAAACCCCGAGAGCAGCGCCTGCTGCCTGAGGGCGACGAATACGAACTGCTCGTCCATGAGCGCCGCGACCGCTCCTTCGACAAACCCGCCGAGGATCGCGAGGCGAAGACGAAGGAACGCGAGCGCCAGAAGAGGCGCGTCACGCTGGTCACCGCGACCTTCGATGGACGGCTGGAAGTCGTGGACCCCGAGTCCCTGCGTCACACCTTGACCCACGGGCTCGGACGCGCCAAAGCCTACGGCTGCGGGCTGATGACCCTGGCCCCGGTGGGCTGAGCGGTGGCCACAGTGGGCAGGCACAGCGCCGCCACCCCGCGCGAGCTGGCCCGCATCGCCGACCGGGTCTCCTTCGTCTACCTGGAGCGGTGCACCGTCCACCGCGACGCCAATGCCATCACCGCTGAGGACGGCGACGGCATCACCCACATCCCCTCGGCCACCATCGGCACCCTGCTGCTGGGGCCCGGAACCCGCGTCACCCACCAGGCCATGAGCGTGCTCGGCGAGTGCGGCGCCGGCGTCGTGTGGGTGGGCGAACAGGGAGTCCGCTTCTACGCGGGCGGCCGCTCACTTTCCCGCTCGGCAGCACTGGTCGAGGCCCAGGCGCGCGCCTGGGCCAACCGGACCACCCGGCTGGATGTCGCCCGCGCCATGTACCGGATGCGCTTTCCCGACGAGGACCCGGCCGGGCTGACCCGCCAGCAGCTCCTGGGCAAGGAAGGCAGGAGGGTCAAGGACTTCTACCGGAAAGAGGCCGCACGCGTCGGTATTCCGTGGAGGGGGCGGCGCTATGTCCACGGCGATTTCGATGGCGGCGACCCGCCCAACCAGGGTGTCACCGCCGCGGCCCAGTGCCTCTACGGCGTCTGCCACGCAGTGGTGGCCGCCCTGGGGTGCGCACCCGGATTGGGGTTCGTCCATTCCGGGCACGAGCTGTCCTTCGTTCTGGATGTGGCCGACCTCTACAAGACCGAAATAGGCATTCCGGTCGCTTTCGACACCGCGGCCGAAAGCCCCGAAGAGGTCGGTCCGCGTACCCGCCGGGCGCTGCGCGACCGGATCAACGCGACCGGGTTCCTGGACCGCTGCGTCCACGACGTCCAGAGCCTCCTGCTGCCCGAGGGGATCGACCGCGATGTCGCCGATGCCGCCGTCGACCGTGTGGCGCTCCAGAGCGACCGCGGAGCCGAGGTGGAATCCGGGCGAAACTACGCTGACGGAGTGATCTGGTGACGGTCATCGTGCTCACCAACTGCCCGGCCGGGCTGCGCGGTTTCCTCACCCGTTGGCTGCTGGAGATTTCCCCGGGTGTGTTCATCGGGGGCCCTTCCGCGCGGATCCGCGAGGTCCTGTGGGCAGAGGTGCAGGAGTACGCAGGCAACGGCCGTGCGCTGCTCGCCTACGGCACCGACAACGAGCAGGGCTTCACGTTCCGGACCTTCGACCACAAGTGGCAGCCGGTCGACCATGAGGGCCTGACGCTCATCCGGCGTCCCCACGAGGGGCAGGCGGCACTTCCCGTAACGCCTCCCAAACGCGGATGGAGCAAGGCATCCAAGCGCCGCCGCTTCGGATACCGATGATGGGCCACAGGTGCCGCCGGTGATTTGCCCGATTCCCAGGAAGTGAAGGAAACTGGCGTCTGCACTCGGGAAAAGCGCAGGTCATCAAGAGTGCTCCCCGCGCACGCGGGGATGGTCCCCCGAGCGGGCTGCGGAACATCCACCACCGCTTGTGCTCCCCGCGCACGCGGGGATGGTCCCGCCACGGCCGCGGAGCTGAAGGCGTTCCTGGCGTGCTCCCCGCGCACGCGGGGATGGTCCCCACCCGGGCAAGGATCACCTGGTGCAGATGGGGTGCTCCCCGCGCACGGGGATGGTCCGTCCGGCGGCGCCGCCAAGCGGATCAACGGCCAGTGCTCCCCGCGCACGCGGGGATGGTCCCGGTGCCGGAGCTTCGGCAGGGGAATGCGGGCAGTGCTCCCCGCGCATGTGGGGGTGGTTCCGTGTCCTTGCCGACGGCCCGTACCCTCCACGGCAACCGAGGGAGGACCTCGCCACCGGCATCGACTTGATCACGGAAATGTGGCGGGCCTGGTGATACACCGGGCCTGACCGGGCCATCCCGGACGTGCGTCGTGCCGTTCCTTGTTAAGGGGAGCGGGGGGATGAGCCCGGCGGTATGGCGGATCGTCCGGGTGTTCTCACGGGTGCGGTGCCGGGGCGGCGGTGCTCTGGCGCACGACCAGGTCGGTGGCGAGGTCCAGCCGGAGGTTGGCGGGGGGCTCGCCGCGGGCCAGCAGGAGCGCCATCCGGGTCGCCTCCTCGGCCATCTCGGTGAGCGGCTGGCGCACGGTGGTCAGGGGCGGGCCGACCCAGCGCGCCACCGGCAGGTCGTCGTAGCCCACCACGCTGAGGTCCTCGGGGATGCGCACGCCCAGCTCGCGTGCCGCCTCGTAGAGGCCCATGGCCTGGAGGTCGCTGCCCGCGAAGACCGCGGTGGGCGGGTCCGCCAGCTGGAGCAGCGTGCGGCCGCCGTCGCGCCCGCTCTCGACGTGGAAGTCGCCGAAGAGGATGAGGCCGGGGTCGACGGGCAGCCCGGCGGCGTCGAGGGCGGAGCGGTAGCCGTCGATGCGCGCGCGGCTGCACAGCACGTGGCGCGGGCCGCCGATCACCGCGATGCGGCGGTGGCCCAGCTCGATGAGGTGGCGGGTGGCGGCCAGCCCGCCGTTCCAGTTGGCCGACCCGACCGAGGGGATGTCGGTGCCGGGGTCGCCGGTGGGGTCGACCACCACGAAGGGGATGCCCCGCGCGGCCAGCCGGTCGCGCTGGCGGGGCGCGAGGTCGGAGAAGACCAGGATCGCCGCCGTCGACTGCCGGGCCAGGACGGAGTCGACCCAGCCGTCCTGCGGCGTCTGCTCCCCGCCCGTCTCGGCGAGCACCACGCTCAGCCCCTCGGCGCGCGCCACCCGCTCGACCCCGCGGATCACCTCGATGGCCCAGGCGCTGTCCAGCTCGTGGAAGACCAGGTCGATGGTCGCGGAGCGGCCGCCGCCGGGCCCTCGGCGCCGCCGGTAGCCGTGGCGGCGGATGAGCTCCTCGATCCGCGACCGGGTTTCGGCGGCGACGTCGGCGCGGCCGTTGAGGACCTTGGAGACGGTCGGTACCGAGACGCCGGCGGCCTTCGCAATTTTCGAGATCGTGATGGGCTCGCCGGCGGCCGGGTCCTGCGGTGTGGGCGTGGGATCTGCGGTCACGACCCCTGATGTTACGCGGGCCGCCGATACCGGCGGGTCGAGGGGTGACGAAGGTCGCATCCGGCTATTGACGGCCCGCGCCGTCTCGACGTAGGTTCCCCATGACTTGCGGCAGATACTCCGATAGTTTCGAAAACAGGGAGTGGCCATGACGACCCCCAGAGTCGGCGCCGCCGGAGCGGCGCTCGCCCTCCTCGCCACCACCGCGTGCGCGGGCGGCGGCGCCTCCGACGGCCGGATGCACGTCTGGATGTACCAGGACAGCCTGGCCGTGGTGCAGCACGCCGCCGTCGAGCGGTTCAACGCGTCCTCCGACGATGTCGAGGCCGTCGTCGACGAGGTGCCCGGCGAGACCTACCAGGACCGCGTGCGCACCGTCATGGGATCGGGGGAGCAGCCCGACGTCTTCTTCAACTGGGGCGCCGGCAGCATCCGGCCCTATGTCGAGCAGGACATGCTGCTCCCCCTCGACGACCTCCTGGAGCAGGACCCGGAGTTCGCGGAGTCCTTCATCCCCTCGATCCTCGAAGGCGGGGAGATCGACGGGGTCCAGTACGGAATCCCCCTGCGCGGCACCCAGCCGGTCATGCTCTTCCACAACCGGGCCGTCCTCGACGAACTCGGCCTGGAGCCCCCCGAGACCTGGCAGGACGTCCTCGACACCATCGACGCCTGCACCGCCGAGGGCATCATCCCCTTCGCGCTGGGCGGCGCCGACCCCTGGACCGAGCAGATGTGGCTGCAGTACCTGGTCGACCGCATCGGCGGCCCCGAGGTGTTCCGCCGCATCCAGGACGGTGACCCCGAGGGCTGGCGCGACCCCGCGGTGCTCGAAGCCGCCGAGATGGTCCGCGACCTGGTCGACCGCGGCGCCTTCGGCGACGCCTACGCCTCGGTCAGCTACACCGAGGGCGCCGCCTCGACCCTGCTGTCGGAGGGCCGGGCCGCGATGCACCTCATGGGCTCCTGGGAGTACTCCACCCACCTCGACCAGGCGCCGGAGTTCGCCGAGGAGGACCTCGGCTACGGCGTGTTCCCGCCCCTGCCCGGCGGAGAGGGCGACCCCGCCAACGTCGTGGGCAACCCCACCAACTACTTCTCGGTCACCGCCGACACCGAGTACCCCGACGCCGCCCAGGAGTTCCTGAGGGAGACCGTGGACCCCGACTACGTGCGCGAGATGGTCGACAACGGCGAAGTGCCCACCACCACCGACGCCGAGGACCTCCTCCAGGACAGCCCCGACCCCGAGTTCGCCGTGTACCAGTACGAGATGGTCCGCGACGCCCCCGCCTTCCAGCTCTCCTGGAACCAGGCGCTGCCGCCCTCCATCGCCACGCCGATGGTCACCGAGATCGAGGAGCTCTTCAACGGCCAGAGCACCCCGGAGGAGTTCGTCGACGCACTGGCGGCGCTGCGGTGAGCGCCGCCCCCGCGCGGGGCGCGCCCGGGGCCGGGCCCCGCGCGGGCCGCCCGGGAGCGGTGTGGGCGCTGCCCGGCCTGCTCTTCTTCGCCGCCTTCGCGGTCCTGCCCATGGCCCTGGTCGCCTACCTGTCCCTCACCTCGTGGGGCGGCCTGGGCACCCCGCGCTACACCGGCGGGCAGAACTGGACGCGGCTGGCCGCCGACCCCCTGATGCACAAGGCCGTCCTGCTCAGCCTGCTGCTGACCGCCGCCAACTGGGCGGTGCAGACCCCGATCAGCCTGCTGCTGGGCGTGTGGGCCGCGGGCCGCCAGCGCAACCGCGCGGTGCTCTCGGCGGTCTTCTTCGTGCCGCTGCTGCTGTCGTCGGCCGCGATCGCCATCATCTGGCGGGCGCTGCTGGACCCCAACTTCGGCCCGCTGTCGTGGGTGGCCGGCCTGATCGGCGTGCCCAGCATCGACGTGTTCGGCGGCGGCGGGAGCGCGTTCCTGGTCATCGTGTTCGTCAGCGCCTGGCAGTTCATCCCGCTGCACACCCTGCTCTACCAGGCCGGCACCAGGCAGATCCCGGCCTCGCTCTACCAGGCCGCCGAGATCGACGGCGCGAGCCGCGCCCAGGCGTTCCGCCACATCACGCTGCCCCAGCTGCGGCACACCGCCACGACATCGTCGGTGCTGATGGTCGTGGGCTCGCTGACCTACTTCGAGACGGTCCTCATCCTCACCGGCGGCGGCCCCGGGACCGACACCACCATCGTCCCCTACCTGATGTACGAGACGGGCTTCGTGAGCTGGGAGACCGGCTACGCGAGCGCGATCGCGCTCACCCTGGTCGCGGTGGCCACCGCGGTCTCCCTCGTCCTGGTCCGCGCCACCGGGTTCGGAGCCATGCGCAGCAGCCGGGAGGGGATGTGACCCCGACGCCCCCCTCCCCGCGGCCCCGCCGCCGGCGCCGGCGGCCCAACCTCCTGGCCGGGGCCGGCGCCGCCGCCTGGCTGATCATCACCGGCGTCCCCCTCTACGCGCTGCTGATCGCCACCTTCCAGCGCAGCGAGGACTACCTGAGCGCCGGCCCGCTCACGCCGCCCGAGAATCCCACCCTGGACAACTACGCCGGCGCGATCGCCAACGGCCTCGTCGGGTTCGTGCTCAACACCGCCCTGGTCACCGCGGGCGTGGTCGCGATCGTCGTCGCGCTGGCCGCGACCACCGCGTTCGCCGTCGTCCGGTCCCGCAGCCGCTGGGCCGCCGGCGCCTTCCGCGCCTTCCTGCTCGGCCTGGCCATCCCGTCGCAGGCGGTCATCATCCCCGTCTACCTCATCATCGTGGAGCTGGGCCTCTACGACTCCCTGATCGCCGTGGTCCTGCCCACGGCGGCCTTCGCGCTGCCCGTGTGCGTCCTCATCCTGACCGGCTCGATGCGCGACATCTCCGCCGACCTCTACGAGGCCATGGCCCTCGACGGCGCGGGCGCGGTGCGCACCTTCCTGCGCCTGGTGCTGCCGCTGTCGCGGCCGGGCCTGAGCACCGTCGCCGTCTACGCCGCCCTCCAGGCGTGGAACGGATTCCTGTTCCCCCTGATCCTCACCCAGTCGCGCGAGCAGCGCGTGATCACCCTGGGGCTCTTCGAGTTCCAGGGCGAGTACCGCGTGGACGTCCCGGGCCTGCTCGCCGCAGTGGTGCTCTCGGCCGTCCCGATCCTGCTCGTCTACCTCATCGCGCGCCGCTCACTGGTCAACGGCCTGATGGGCGTGGGCGGCAGGTAGCCGTCCGCGACCCGGCGGCGCGCACCCCCGCTGCTCCGCAGCGCCCGGAGCACCCACCCCACCGACGAAGGGCGACCCGTGACGCGTCTTCCCGACCCCGCCGACGCTCCCTGGCGCGATCCGTCGCTGCCCGCCGCCGAACGCGTCGACCGGCTGCTCGGCCGCATGACCCTGGAGGAGAAGACCGCCCAGCTCGCCGGGCTGTGGGTCGGCGCCGACGCATCGGGCGAAGGGGTCGCCCCCCACCAGCACGACATGGCCGATGGGCCGCCCGACTGGGACCGGGCCATCGCCGGCGGCCTCGGCCAGCTCACCCGCCCCTTCGGCACCGCGCCCGTGGACCCGGCGATGGGCGCGCGGGCGCTCGCCCGCTCCCAGCGGCAGATCATGGCGGCCAACCGGTTCGCCATCCCCGCCCAGGCCCATGAGGAGTGCCTCGCGGGGTTCACCGCCTGGACCGCCACCGTCTACCCCGTCCCGCTGGCGTGGGGTGCGGCGTTCGACCCCGCGCTGGTGGAGCGCATGGCCGCGCAGATCGGGGCGAGCATGCGCCACGTCGGTATCCACCAGGGGCTCGCACCGGTGCTCGACGTCACCCGCGACCCCCGCTGGGGGCGCACCGAGGAGACCATCGGCGAGGACCCCTACCTCGTCGGGACGGTCGGCACCGCCTACGTGCGCGGCCTGCAGTCGGCCGGTGTCGTGGCCACGCTCAAGCACTTCATCGGCTACTCCGCCTCGCGTGCCGCCCGCAACCTGGCCCCGGTCTCCGCGGGCACCCGCGAGATCGCCGATGTCCTGCTGCCCCCCTTCGAAATGGCGGTGCACGCCGGCGGCGCCACGTCCGTCATGCACTCCTATACCGACATCGACGGCGTGCCCGCCGCCGCCGACCGCGGGCTGCTCACCGCCGTGCTCCGCGACACCTGGGGGTTCACCGGCACCGTGGTGGCCGACTACTTCGGCATCTCCTTCCTGGAGACCCTGCACCGCGTCGCCGGATCCCCCGGGCAGGCCGCCGCGCTCGCGCTGGAGGCCGGCGTGGACGTGGAGCTGCCCTCGGTGCGCTGCTACGGAGTACCGCTGGCCGACGCCGTGCGCTCGGGCGCCGTCGCCGAAGCGCTCGTCGACCGGGCCGCGCGGCGGGTCCTGCTCCAGAAGTGCGAACTCGGCCTCCTCGACCCCGGCTGGGAGCCCGTCCCCGCGGTCGCGGGGGAGGGCCTCGGGGACGCCCCCGCCAGCGGGCCGCCCGGCGACGCCGCCGCGCCCGGCCCCGGCGGCGTCGACCTGGACCCGGCCGCCCACCGCGACCTCGCCCGCACCCTGGCCGAGAGGTCGGCCGTGCTGCTCGCCAACGACGGAACGCTCCCGCTGTCGGGCCCGCGGACGGTGGCCGTGGTCGGGCCGAACGCCGACACCCCCGGCGCCATGCTCGGCTGCTACTCCTTCCCCGGCCACGTCGGCGCCCACCACCCGGGCGTGCCCATGGGCGTGGAGATCCCCACCGTCCTGTCGTCGCTGCGCGCCGAACTGCCCGGCTCCCGCGTCACCCACGCCCCCGGGTGCCCGGTGGCCGGGGACGACACCTCCGGCTTCGCCGATGCGGTCGCCGCCGCCCGCGACGCCGAGGTGTGCGTCGCCGTCCTCGGCGACACCGCCGGGCTCTTCGGCCGCGGGACCTCGGGAGAGGGGTGCGACGTCGCCGACCTTCGGCTGCCCGGCGTGCAGCACGACCTGCTCGACGCCCTCGTCGCGACCGGCACCCCGGTGGTGCTCGTCCTGCTCGCCGGGCGCCCCTACGCGCTCGGGGCCTTCGAGGGGCGGACGGCCGCCGTTCTCCAGGCGTTCTTCCCGGGGGAGGAGGGCGGCCCCGCGGTGGCCGGCGTGCTGTCCGGCCGGATCTCCCCGAGCGGCCGGCTGCCGGTGAGCGTGCCCCGCGTGCCCGGCGGGCAGCCCTCGACCTACCTCGGCGCCCCGCTGGCCCGCCGCAGCGACGTCAGCTCGGTCGACCCCACGCCCCTGTTCCCGTTCGGACACGGGCTCTCCTACACCCGCTTCACCTGGTCGGACCCGCGGGTGGACGGGGCTCCCGTGCCTGCCGGGCACCCCGGCCCCCGCCGGGAGGTGCCCACCGACGGCCGGGTCACGGTGGGCTGCACCGTGCGCAACGACGGCCCCCGGCCCGGCTCCGAGACCGTCCAGCTCTACCTGGAGGACCCGGTGGCCCGGGTGGTGCGCCCTGTCCGCCGGCTCATCGGCTACGCGCGCGTGGAGCTGGACCCCGGCGCGGAGCGCAGGGTCGACTTCGCCGTCCACGCCGACCTCGCCGCCTACACGGGGCCCGACGGCCGGCGCATCGTGGAGCCCGGCGACCTGGACCTGCACCTGGCCGCCTCCAGCGCCGACCCCGGGCTCACCGCCGGCGTCCGGCTGGTCGGCGCGGTGCGCACGGTCGACCACACCCGCCGCCTGACCACCGAGGCGGCCGTGGCCCCGTGACCGCGGCGCCGTCGCGGTCCGCGGCACGCGAAGCCCCCGCGGCCCGTGAGGACCGCGGGGGCGCCGCCGGTTCGCCGGTCCGGCCGCCCTCCTGCTCACCGGGGTGGGCGGCCGGCCCGGATCACACCGGCGGGTGGGCGTTCTCCAGCAGTTCCTGGAACTGCGCGGAGAACCAGTGGCCCGAGATCGGGGCGTCGGGCAGGGCACCCGAGGGGTTGTTGTTGTTGCGCGGGTTGCCCTGGTAGGTCGGGTCGCACATCCGGTCGAAGCCCTTCCCCTCGTCGTTGGGGATCTCCTCGCTGGAGCCGTCGGACTCGCCCGGGGGCTTCATCCAGACGTAGGCGTCGATCCCGGACGCGGGAGCGGCCGTGGGACGCTCGCCGAGCCCGGCGCCGGCCTGGTTGCACCAGTTGCCGATGTGGATGCGCTGGTCGTAGCGCCCTCCGTCGACGTAGGCGTCGCCGCTGGTCGTCGGGCCGGGGCCCGTCGGCCGGTCGGCGCCGCCCCACCCGTTGCGGGAGGTGTCGATCAGCATGCCGATGTCGGAGGCGAAGCCCTCGCCGATCAGCTCCTGGCGGAACGCCTGGGCGAAGGACTGCTCGTCGACGTAGTTGTTCCAGTCGATCCACTGGGACTGGCCGCGGATGGGCTGGCCGTTGATCGTGTCGGTGATGGAGAAGTTCTCCTCCACCGTGGCCGAGTAGTTCGCGGTGTTGGCGATGAACCCGGCCACGTCGGCCGGGGTGGCGCCGTTGGCGTTGGCGGCGTCGTAGAACAGCTGCGCCGAGGCGTTGAAGTTGTTGTCCCAGCCGATCCAGCCGTGGTGGCCGGCGTCGATGTAGTTGTAGACGTTGGGGATCGCGCCGAGCTGGTCCAGCGCGTAGCCCACGCCGTTGACGTAGTTGCCGTTGGCCAGCATCGTGTCGCACTCGGGCGTCGCGGTGGGGCGGCTGCCGACGTTGGTGACCAGGTTGGGCAGCGAGTCGATCTCGATCGTCGCCACGATCCGCAGGTCCGCGTAGGCCGGGTCGGCGAGGATCTCGGCGATCGGGTCGATGAACTCGCTCTCGTAGCGGCCCAGCTCCGTGGGGCCGAGTTCGCCGTTGGAGGCGAGCGCGGCGCAGTCGCGGCCGGGCAGGTTGTAGATGACGACCTGGAAGACCAGTTCCTGGCCGCCCGCCTGCTCGACGGCCTCGTCCAGGTGCTCGCGCAGGCCCATGCGGCCGTTGGCGCCCTCGATCGCGGCGATGCGGTCCATCCACACGCCGGTGGGCTGGTCGGCGACTGCGGAGCCGCCGGGTTCGGCGGCGGCGTTGGCGGACCACTCGGGGTTCACGTAGACGTCGGCGCCCACATAGGGGTTGTCGACGCGGGCCGCGGAGACGTCGTCGGCCGCGGCGGCGGAAATGGAGAAGCAGGACGCGGCCATCGCGACGGCGGCCGCTGCCGCGCCCACGGCGCGGCGCCGCCGGCGCCGGGCCGGGCTTCGCTGGTCGGTGGTCATTGCGGGGGAACTCCTCACGGCTGGTGCCGGCCGGATGCGGGGAGCGCCTCGGCCGATCGTGTCTTGGGGGAGTCGTCGGGGGATGGTCGGTCCGCCGCCGGAGGAGGCCGGAACCCGGTGGGGCGGGGCCGGCCGCGCCGGGCAGGTGTGGGGATCACTCAGCGGCGGTGGCGTGGGTGGTCGCGCGTGGTGCCTCCCGGGCGGGACGGGGACGGGGTGCCGCCGGTCCGTGCGGTGGTGGACACCTCGGGGCCGACGTATGGGAGCGCTCCCATGAACGGAACATAACAGCGCTGAAACGTTCTTGAAAAGAGGGGGAAAGTTATTTGTTCGAAGTCGCGATGAATTGCTGGTTAAATGAGTAGTTCATTCTATTTTGATGCACAATGTCAGTTTTGTCGGTTATGAAGATCGTTCTTGGGGTGGCCGGAGTGCGGGGTTCAAGATCATTTCCAGGTGAGAGCTAAACCGGTTTAGTTTCCGTAACGCGTCTTGACCGTGAACCGGTTTAGTGATGTTCTGGCGGCGTTCCATGTGTGTCCCGCGTCACGTCCGCGGCCGGGGCTCGGACCGGCCCCAGCTGGGAGGCGACGACGAATGCGCAAGCGGCTGAAATGGCTCAGCGCGCTGCTCGCGGTGGGTATGGCGGCCTCCGCCTGCTCCGGAGACGGCGGCGGATCCGGCGGGTACCCGCGCGAGGAGACCCTCTACACCACCGGCACCCAGTGGGGCCCGCCCAATAACTGGAACCCCATCATGAACTGGGCCTATACAACGGGAACCACCGGCTACGTCTATGAGCCGCTGTTCCTCTACGACCCCCAGCAGGACGAATACATCCCCTGGCTGGCCGAGAACGGCGAATGGACCGGCGAGGACACCTACGAGGTCACCGTCCGCGACGGCGTCCAATGGAGCGACGGCACCCCCCTCACCGCCGCCGACGTCGTCTTCACCGCCGAACTCGGCCGGATGGAGTCCGTCCCCTACCACAATCTGTGGGAATGGCTGGAAAGCGCCGAGGCCGTCGATGACCGCACCGCCCGCTTCACCTTCTCCGACCCCCGCCACCAGGAATGGGCCAACTGGATCTACGCCAACCCGATCGTCCCCCGCCACCTGTGGGAGGACCGCTCGGAGCAGGAGGTCACCGCGGCCGCCAACGAAGAGCCCGTCGGCACCGGCCCCTACCTGTACGAGACCCACAGCGAGGACCGCATGGTGTGGGCGGAGAACGACGGCTGGTGGGCCCGCGACCAGCTCGACCTGGACGTCGCCCCCTCCTACATCGTCGACATCGTCAGCAGCAGCAACGAGGTCGCCCAGGGCCTGCTGCTCCAGAACGACATCGACATCAGCAACAACTTCCTGCCCGGCATCGACCAGGTGCTCAACGGCGGCTCCGGGATCACCAGCTACTACGCCGAACCGCCCTACATGGTCCCCGCGAACACCGCGTGGCTGGTGCCCAACACCGAGCGCGAGCCCTTGGACGACCCCGCGTTCCGCCGCGCACTCGCCAACTCCGTCGACGTCGCGCAGATCGTCGCGGGCCCCTACGGCGACCTCGTCGAGCCCGCCGACCCCACCGGGCTGCTGCCCATCTGGGACGACTACGTCGACGGCGCGACCGTCGAGGAGCAGGGATTCGGCCACGACCCCGCCGAGGCCGAATCCCTCCTCGCCGACGCCGGCTACCGGGACACCGACGGCGACGGCATGGTCGAGACCCCCGACGGCGACCCCGTCGAGCTGACCCTCATCGTCCCCTCGGGCTGGACCGACTGGATGGAGGCCGCCCGCATCATCGCCGAGGGCGCCCAGGCCGTCGGCATCGACCTCACCGCCGACTTCCCCGACGATCCCGCCCTGCGCGACGCCCGCGAGACCGGCGACTTCGACCTGCTCATCAACAACGAGCGGCAGATGTCCAACACCCCCTGGACCTACTACGACTACATCTTCCGCACCCCGGTCCTGGAGCGGCAGACCACCGTGAACTTCGCCCGCTACGAGAACGAGGACGCCTGGGAGCTCGTGCAGGAACTCTCCCGGACGCCGGTCGAGGACACCGACGCCATGCGGGCGACCATCGCCGAACTCCAGGAGATCCAGCTCACCGACATGCCCGTGATCCCCCTTTGGTACAACGGCATGTGGTCCCAGGTCAGCAACGAGACCTGGACCAACTGGCCCTCCTCCGCCGACGGCGACCCGCACCACCTGCCCACCACCTGGCGCAACTACAACCAGCTCGGCGCGGTGCTCACCCTCACCGAGATCCGGCCCGCGGGATAGCCGGCTCCGCCCCGTCAGGAGGACACCCGTGCGCCGCTATCTCGCCAGGAAGATCTTCGTCTACGCCCTCACCTTCTTCGCGGCCGTCACCATCAACTGGATGATCCCGCGCTTCATGCCGGGCGACCCGGTGCGCACCATGCTGGGCCGCGCCTCGCTGTCGGACCCCGGGGCGGCCGACGCCATGCGCGACTACTACACCTCCCTGTTCGGCCTGGACCTGCCCGTGTGGCAGCAGTACCTGAACTTCTGGGGGTCGCTGCTGCGCGGCGACCTCGGCACCAGCGTGTGGCTGTTCCCGACCCCCGTCACCGAGGTCATCCTCGGCGCCGTGCCCTACACCCTCGCCCTGCTCGTCCCCGCCATCCTGCTGAGCTGGGTGGCCGGCAACCGGTTCGGCGCGTTCGCGGCCCGCAGCCGGTGGCTGGACAACACCGTCCTGCCGGTCGGCTACATCCTCACCGCCACCCCCTACATGTGGCTGGGCATCCTGCTGGCCTGGAGCCTGGGGATCGTCGCCGGCGTCTTCCCCATCGCCGGCGCCTACGGGTTCGCCCTCCAGCCCGAATGGTCCTGGGCGTTCGCCTCCAGCCTGGTCGCGCACTGGTTCCTGCCGTTCCTGTCGCTGTTCCTGGTGGCGTTCGGCGGCTGGGCGATCGGCATGCGCAACCTGATCATCTACGAGCTCGACGCCGACTACTCCGGCTACCTGGAGGCCCTGGGGGCGCCGCGCCGGCTGGTCCGGCGCTACGCGTTCCGCAACGCCGTCCTTCCCCAGCTCACCGGCCTGGCGGTGCAGCTGGGCACCATCGTCGCGGGGGCGCTGCTCACCGAGATCGTGTTCTCCTACCCGGGCCTGGGCAACCTCGTCCTCCAGGCCGTCAACAACCGCGACTTCTTCCTGCTCCAGGGGACGTTCCTGTTCATCGTCGTCGGCGTGCTCATCGCCAACTTCATCGTCGACGTCGTCTACGTCCTCGTCGATCCCCGGACCCGGACCCAGATGCAGGGGAGCCGGGCATGAGCCCGCGGCGGCGCCGCGGCGTCCGACCCACCCGAGGAGCCCGATGACCGTCACCGAACCCGCCCCGGCCGAGCGGCGGTGGGGCGAATCGCTGCACTTCGCACGGCGCAACCCGAAACTACTCGCGGGGACCGCCGTCATCGCGGCGCTGCTGCTCACCGGGGTCGCCGCGCCGTTGTTCATCGAGGAGGGCCCCAACGTCTACGTCGGCCCCCAGGGGCAGGCGCCCTCGGCGGAGTACTGGTTCGGCACCACCAACTTCGGCCAGGACGTCTTCGCCCAGTTCGCCCACGGGCTGCGCGCCACGTTCCTGGTCGGCCTCATCGGCGGCGGGATCGCCGCGGTGGTGGGCATGGCGGTCGGGTTCACCGCCGGCTACCGCGGGGGCCTGGTCGACGAGATCCTCAACATGGTCACCAACATCGTGCTGGTGCTGCCCGCCCTGGTGGTCCTCATCATCGCCGCCGCCTACCTGGAGGCCCGCGGGATCCTGGTGCAGGGGGTCTTCATCGGGCTGACCGCGTGGCCCTGGGTGGCACGGGCCGTCCGCGCCCAGACGCTCACCCTGGCCACCCGCGACTTCGTGGACCTGGCCCGGCTCAGCGGGCGGCGCGGGCGCAGCATCGTGTTCCGCGAGATCGCGCCGAACATGAGCTCCTACCTGTTCATGACGTTCATCCTGCTCTTCGGCGGCGCGATCCTGACCGCCGCCGGCCTGGACTTCATCGGCCTGGGCCCCACCCAGGGCGTCTCCCTGGGGCTGATGATGCACAACGCGGTGACCTGGGGCGCGCTCCAGCTCGGCATGTGGTGGTGGTTCGTCCCGCCCGGCCTCGGCATCACCGCCATCGTCGGGTCCCTCTACATCATGAACGTCGGCCTGGACGAGGTCTTCAACCCGCGCCTGAGGGAGCTCTGACCCATGAGCCTCGACGTCCGCGACCTGACGGTCCACTACCGGACGCTGCGCGGCGACGTCCACGCCCTGGACGGCGCGACCTTCTCCCTCGCCGACGGCGAGATCATGGGCCTGGCGGGGGAGTCCGGCAGCGGCAAGTCCACCCTCGGCAAGAGCCTCATCCGGCTCGACGCCCGGATGAAGTACGTCGGCGGGACCGTCGAGCTCGACGGCGTCCGGCTGCCGGTGGACGACCAGGACGCCATGGTGCCCTTCCGGTTCCACCGGGTCTCGCTGATCCCGCAGTACGCCATGAGCGCCCTCAACCCCACGCGCCGCATCGGCCGGCTGATCACCGATCTGCTGGAGTCGCGCGGCGTGCGCGCCGGCGGCCTGCGCGAGGAGCTGCACCGCCGCCTCGGCCTGGTCGGCCTCTCCGCCGACGTCCTGCGCCGCTACCCCATCGAGCTGTCGGGCGGGATGAAGCAGCGGGTGGTGATGGTGCTGTCGACCCTGCTCGACCCGTCGCTGCTGATCGCCGACGAGGTCACCTCCGCTCTGGACGTGTCCACCCAGCGGGCGGTCGCCGAAGCGCTCGTGGGGTTCCGCGACCGCGGCCACGTCACCAGCATGATCTTCGTGACCCACGACCTCTCGCTGGCCCACCAGATCGCCGACACGGTCATGGTCATGTACGCCGGCAAGCCCGTGGAGAAGGCGCCGACCCGCGCCGTCATCGACCGCCCGCGCCACCCCTACACCCGCATGCTGCTCTCGGCGCTGCCCGAGGTCGGCGTCACCTACGCCGAGAAGCGGCTGTCCGGGATCCCCGGCCACCCGCCCGCGCTCCTCACCCCGCCCACCGGGTGCCGGTTCAAGGACCGCTGCCCCCTGGCCGCCGACGAGTGCGACCAGGAGCCCCCATTCGCCGAGATCGCCCCCGGCCACCGGGTCGCGTGCTGGAAGGCGGGATAGCGCCATGCCTGAGACCATGCCGGCCCCCGGGCCGGACCCCCTGCTGAAGCTGCGCGGCCTCGCCAAGGTCTACCGGGTCGGCTCCTTCGGCGGCGGCCGGCTGCACGCCGTGCGCGACGTGGACCTCACCGTGCATCCCGGCCAGGTGGTCTCGCTCGTGGGCGAGAGCGGCAGCGGCAAGAGCACCATCGGCCGGATGGTCCTCGGCCTCATCCCGCCCACCGCCGGGACCGTCGCCTTCGCCGGCGCCGACGTGGCGCGGCTGCGCGGCCACCGGCGCCGCAAGGACTACTACCGCGAGGTCCAGGGCGTCTTCCAGGACCCCTTCAGCTGCTTCAACCCGGTGTTCACCGCCGACCGGGTGTTCGCGCTGATCCGCGCCGAGTACTTCCCCCGCGCCACCGACACCGAGTGGCGGCGGCGCATCGCCGGCTCCCTCGACACCGTGCGGCTCGACCCCGCGCAGGTCCTCGGCAAGTACCCCCACCAGCTCAGCGGCGGCCAGTTGCAGCGCCTGCTCATCGCGCGGGCGCTGCTGCTGGACATCCGGCTGCTGGTGGCCGACGAGATCATCAGCATGCTCGACGCCTCCACCCGGATCGACGTGCTCAACCTGCTGGGCGACCTCAAGGCGCGCGGCCTGGGCATCCTCTTCATCACCCACGACCTGTCGCTGGGCAACTACATCAGCGACACGACGGTGATCCTGCGCCGCGGGCGCATCGTGGAGTCCGGTGCGACCACCGCGGTCTTCGACCACCCCGTGCACCCCTACACGCGGCGGCTGCTGGCCTCGGTGCCGCGCCTGCACCGGACCTGGGCACAGGCCGACGCCGACCTCGCGGCCGGCGGTGTGGACGGCGGCTGCGTGGGCTGCGCGGGCCGCTCCGGCGGCGGCCACCCCCCGGTGGAGGTGGCCGTGGGCCACCTGGTGGGCTGCTTCGACGACGGCGCCTGAGGCTCCGGCGGGGTGCGGCGGCCGGCCGCGCGCCCGTCACCGGTTGCCGGTCTCGGGGCCCATGGTGCCGTGGGCGACCCCGCCCGCGCGGGTGTAGGTGCTCGCGAGCACGCCGGTGCTCGATGTCGCGGTGTCGGCCAGCGCGAGCCCGGCGGGGACGGTCCCCTCGGCGAACAGCCGCTTGCCGGAACCCAGGAGCACCGGGAACACCAGCACGTGGAACTCGTCGACGAGGTCGTGGGCGAGGAGCGTCTGGACGAGCCCGCCGCTGCCGTGGACCTGGATCTCGCCGCCCCCGCCCTGTTTGAGCTCCGCAACGGCCGCGGCCGTGTCCCCGGTGAGCAGCGTGGAGTTCCGCCATTCCACCGCGTCGAGCGTCCGCGAGGCCACGTACTTGGGCACGCTGTTGAGCTTCGATCCGATCGGGTCGTCGGGCTCCGCCAGCGGCCAGTAGGCCGCGAAGATCTCGTAGGTCCGCCGCCCCAGGAGCAGCGCTCCGGCGCGCCCGATCAGCTCCGTCATCCGCCGCATCAGCATGTCGTCGAAGTGCGGCGCCGACCAGCCGCCGTGCTCGAACCCGCCGTCGGGGTCCTCGTCGGGTCCGCCCGGTGCCTGCATCACCCCGTCGAGCGTCGTGAACGTGGTGACCATGAGTCTGCCCATGCCCGCCCCTCTCCATACCCGGTGCCGCCGGGCGCCGGCCGCGCGGCGCCCCACCGACCATGGTCGTCCACGGCACCGGCATCGGCCGGTAGGCCCGGCGACGCGTCGCCGGGCCGCGGGACGTCGAGCGGGTGGACGGGGCCGCACCCCCGTCCACCCGCCCTCCCGGGGTGCCTGGCCGATGGAGGGGATATCGGGCAGGCACGTCGTGGGCGGTCCGGTCAGGCCGCGCGGCCCGGCCGGAGCCGCGGGCTCACTCCAGGTCCTCGGCGATGAACGCCGACACCCAGGCCAGGGGCGCGTTCCAGTTGACGGTCAGCTCGTTGGTCGACCACGAGCCGATGTCGTCGATGTGGCACGCCTGCGGCGCGCACCCCGCCAGGTGTTCCAGGGCGACCCCGTCCCAGGTCGCGGTCTGGGAGTTGGGGCCGCCGGAGAGGGAGCCGTCGGGCGGGTTGGGCAGCGACGGGTCGAGCTGGTTGGCGTACCACCTGCTGTGCTGGTTGCGGGTGTCGTTCTCGCCGTACCCGGTCACATAGGAGCGGCCCAGCGCGTTGCGGCCGAGGATGTAGTCCATCCCCTGGAGGACGCCGTCGCGGTAAACGGGGTCGCCGGTCAGGTCGTAGGCCGAGGCCAGCACCACCAGGTTGTTGAGCACCTGGCTGCTGGAGCCCCAGTAGTAGGCGCCGTCCTCGGTCGCGTACGGCATGCCGAACGGGTTCTGAGCCAGGTCGGCGAGGTAGCCGTCGGCCGCCTCGACGACCGACGCCCGCACTCCCTCCACGCCGGGCAGGTCCTCGCCCAGCAGTGCCAGCTGGAGCCGGGCCGGCGGTGCGGTCCACCCCCAGTCGAACCCGGCGGGCCGGAAGACGTCCTCGGTGTGCTCCTCGGCCCCCTCGACCGCCTCCAGGTACTTCGCCGAACCGGTCGACAGCCACAGCTCGGCGGCGGCCCAGTAGAACTCGTCGGTGACGTGGTCGTCGTTGTAGGGGCCGCCGCCCACGCCGGTGGCCGGCGCGTAGACGGCGGGGTTGGCCCGCGCCGCGTCCCAGGCGGTCTCGGCGGCGGCCAGGCACTCGGCGGCGAACGCGGGGTCGAACGGCGCGAACACCCGGGCGCACTGGGCTCCGGTGGCCGCGAGGTTCAGCGTCGCGGCCGTGGAGGGTGGCTGGAGGTAGCGCGGCTGGGGATCGTCGGCCGGCATCAGCGGCAGCCCGGTCCACTCCGCGTCGTGGATCTTGTGGTGGGCCATGCCGGCCAGGGGCTCACCGGCGGGGACCTGCATGCTGACGAGGAACTCCATCTCCCAGCGCGCTTCGTCGAGCACGTCGGGGACCCCGTTCGCGGATTCGGGGATGCGCAGGCTGCCGTCGCCGACGGCGCCGGGGTCGCCGCTGCCGGCCGCGGTCGCGCGCTCGTAGAGGCTCATGAGCTGGTGGGCGGAGATGCCGCCGTTGACGACGTACTTGCCGTGGTCGCCGGCGTCGTACCAGCCGCCGGAGACGTCCAGGGTGTAGTCGCAGCCGCCCGGGGCGCACGGCACGGCGGTGTCGCCCTGGTTGGGCGCGACCCCCGTGTGGCCGGCGGCGCGGCCGTAGCCGGGGGCGATGGCGTCGTCGATCGCGATGCCGCTGCGCTGGGGGTAGTAGAAGGAGAGCGCGTCCACGAGGAGGTCGCCGTAGGCGTCGCCGGAGAGGTCGAAGGGGTGGCTGGTCTCGCCGTCGGCGGCGAGGGTGTAGCCCGTGCCCGGGGCGTCGGCGGCGGTGAAGTCGATGGTGTGCACGTTGTGCCCGGAGGCGGCGTCGTGGCCGCGCGGAACCGTCTCGCCCTCCGCGACGACCGCGCCCGCGGCGTCGGCCAGCTCCCAGCCCACCGGGGCGGTGGCGTCGGTGATGAGGGTGGCGTTCTTGGGCCCTCCGGGCAGGTAGCCCACCTGGTTGACCCGGACCCGGGGTCCGGTGTCGGCGGTGGAGGCGGGGGCGGGCGGGTCCTCGGAGGTGGGGGCGGCGTGTGCGGGGGAGGAGAGGAGGGGGAGGGCGAGCACGGCGGCGAGCGCCGCCGCGCCGTATGCGGTGGCGCGCCTTCGCGGGGGTCGGAGCACGGGGGACTGCCTTTCGCCGGGCCGGCGGCCGCCGGGGGTGGCGGCCGTCCGCGGTGGAAGGTGCTTGCTCGACGGGAACACTGGGCGATATGGGAGCGCTCCCAAAAATGTAGGGAGAGGGTTTCCCGGTGTCAATGGGTGCCCCGAAACTCCTTTCCGCCGGCCCGCGCCGGCGGTGGTCCGGCCCGTGCCGGCCGCGCGGGTCCGTCCGGTCGCATGCGGCGGGCCATGAGGGGTCCGGGGCATCCGGAAATCGGGTGGCCGCGGCGGTGCGGTGCCGCTAGGGTCGGGCCGTCACTCGGTCGTCGGCGATACGGGGGAACCCATGGCACTGGTGAAGAAGGGCGCGCGGCGCATCGTCGTCGACGGCGCCGCCTACCGGTGGCGGCTGCGCTCCCGGCCCACCTACTGCCAGGCGATGGCGTGGGGGCGCTGTACCTACGCGGTCGAGGGGGCCGACGCGCCGGGCGCCGTCCTCGTCGTCACCACGGCGGGTCCGCGCATGGACGGCATCGCCCGCCGGGATCGCGCGGCCGTCCCGGTCCTGCCCTCCGATGTCGCGCGTGCCATCCGGGCGGCGCTGGTGGGCGGATGGACGCCTTGGGAGGCGGGTCCGCCCTTCCGCCTGGACCTCGAGGCCGGGGCCGCGGCTCCGGTGGGCTAGGCGGGCTGTTCCCGGCGCTCGGCCGCCGGTGCGGGGGACGCGGCGGACGGCTCCGGTGCGGCCGTCTCGCGGCGGCGGAGGGCATCGTCGGCGATGTAGGCGACACCCGCCGCGATCACCACGCCGATGCCGCCGAGCGTGATGACCAGCATTAATGTCAGGAGTGCGGGGTCGATCACGGGACTGGCCTCATTTCGCGGGCGTCGAGCTTCAGCGTCTCCACCAACGGTAATACGCGTTCACATAAGTACTCGTTGTTTCCTCAAGTGAACCGCGTCATATCCCGGTGCGGCTTGGAGAGGGCCGGGCGGCGGGCGGTCCCCGCACGACGCGCTCGGCGCGTCGGCGCGACACCCGCGGCCCGCGGATGGACCATCGGTGGTATCAGGGCGAGGAGGCCCCCAATATGGCGACACTCGACGATGTCCGCGCTCTCATCGACTCCGGCGGCCACCAGGCGGTCGTCTCGGCAACGCGTGCCGACGGCTCGATCCAGTCCAGCGTCGTGGTGGCGGGCGTCGCCCAGCACCCCGTGACCGGGGAGCACGTCATCGCGTTCACCACCCCCGCCACCAGCGTCAAACTGCGCTTCCTGCGGGCGCGCCCGGCCGCCACCGTGGTCTTCCAGTCCGGCCGCCGATGGGCGAGTGTGGAAGGGACGGCCGACCTCATCGGCTACGCCGACCCCTTCGACGGGGTCGGGGCCGAGGACCTGCGGCTGCTGCTGCGCCACGCCTTCACCGCGGCGGGCGGCAGCCACGACGACTGGGCGGCCTACGACCAGGCGATGGCCGAACAACGGCGCAGCGCGGTCCTCGTCCGCCCCTCGCGCATCGTCGCCATGTGACCGGGCCCGGGGGCGGGGGTCACCGTGCGACGGCGACCGCCTCGACCTCCACGAGCTGGCCGGTGTAGCCCAGCGCGGCCACGCCGAGCAGGGTGCTCGGTGCGTCGTGGTCGCCGAACGCGGCGCGGACGACCTCCCACGCGGCCACGAGGTCGTCCTGCCGGGCCGAGGCCACGTAGACGGTCGTCTTGACCACGTCGGTCAGCGACGCGCCGGCACCGGCCAGGGCCGCTTCGAGGTTGCGCACGACCTGTCGTGCCTGCCCGGCGTAGTCGCCCAGGGCGACGGTGCCGCCGTCGGCGTCCAACGGGCAGGCGCCCGCCGTGAAGACGGTGCGCGGCGCGGTCACCACGGCGGCGTAGGCGTAGTCCACCGTGTCGGTGAGGTCGGGGTAGTGGTCGGCGCGGAGAAATCGGATGTCGTTCTGCACCTTCGTGAGGGTAGAGGGACCCCTGCGCCGTCGCCACGCGTTTTCCGTTCGGGGCAGGGCGGCGCCGGAGGGCGCGCGCCCCCCGATAGCAGTCCGGGCACCGGCCGTGTGCGACGCTGATGTCCGACTTGCGAGCAACCGGCGGAGGAGTGTGCATTGGGGTTTTTCGGGTTGTTCGAAGTCCCGGTCGTCGCGGCACCCATGGCGGGCGGCGCCAGCACGCCCGAACTGGCCGCCGAGGTGAACCGCGCGGGCGGGCTGGGCTTCCTCGCCTGCGGCTACGCCGCTCCCGAGGACATGACCGCCGGCATCCGGGCCACCCGGTCGGTCACCGACCGGCCCTTCGGCGTGAACCTGTTCGTCCCCGGTCAGGACACCGCCGACGCCAAGGCGGTCGCCGCCTACGCCGAGCGGATCGCCCCCGAGGCCGAACGTCTGGGCGCCGATCTCGGCGACTCCGACTGGCACGACCACGACTTCCCCGCCAAGCTCGCGGCGCTGACCGACGACCCGGTGGCGGTGGTCGGGTTCACCTTCGGCTGTCCCCGGCCCGCCGACATCCGCGCGCTGCGCCGCGCCGGCAGCACGGTCCTGATCACCGTGACCACCGCGGGCGAGGCGCGCGCCGCGGCCGAAGCCGGAGCCGACGCACTGGTCGTGCAGGGAATGGAGGCGGGCGGCCACCAGGGGTCCTTCGAGGACACCTACGAGCGCACCACCCCGCTGCTCGACCTGCTCGCGGAGGTGCGCGCGGCCGTGGACACGCCGCTGATCGCCGCGGGCGGCATCGCCGACCCCGCCGGGGCGCGCCGGATGCTCTCGGCCGGCGCCACCGCCGTCCAGCTCGGCACCACCTTCCTGCGCGCCCCGGAGAGCGGCGCCTCGCAGACCCACAAGGACGCCCTGGCCGACCCCCTCTTCACCGGGACCGCCGTGACCCGCGCCTTCAGCGGACGGCGCGCACGCGGCCTGGTCAACCGCTTCCTGCGCACCCACGACGGCATCGCACCTGGGGCCTACCCGCAGGTCCACCACCTCACCGGTCCGCTGCGCGCCGCCGCCGCCCGGGCGGGCGACGCCGACAGCCTCCACCTGTGGGCGGGAACCGGCTACCGCTCGGCGGCCGAGCGCCCGGCCGCCGAGATCGTCGCCGACCTCGCCGCGGTCGTCTGACCCCGGGCGGGCACGGGAACACCCGGCCGCCGCGCCGCACCGGCCCCACGGGGCGGAACCGAACGCGACGTCGGATTCCCGCCGGCGCGGCGCGCCCCGAACGGCGATGATCTCGGCATGACGACGACACCCACGACCGATTCGACGGCCGTCCTCACCGGGATGTACGCGGCCGAGGCCGAATACCTGGCCGCCGGCGGCCCCGGGACGGCCACATTCGACCTGCTCGCCTTCTTCTTCGCGCCTGATGTGGTCCTGCACCAGGCCGAGGGCCTGCCCTTCGGGGGAACGTGGCGCGGCCACGAGGGCATGGAACGGTTCTTCCACGCGATGACGCGGACATGGGACGCGTTCGACATGGTGGAGCAGGAGTTCCTCGCCGCCGGCGACACGGCGGTGGTCCGCACGCAGGTTCGCGCCCGTTCCCGCGCCACGGGCCGCGAAATCGCCTTCCCCGTTCTGCAGACGGTCACTTTCGCGGACGGGCGGATCGCCGAGGTCCGGCCCTTCTACTGGGACACCGCGGCGATCGCCGACGCGTGTTCGCAGCCGGCGCCGGCCGCGTAGGGGCGATGCCGGCCGTCGGCCGCCGGTGTCCAACGCGGTCGGCGCGCCGGGACACCGCGGCCCCGGCCGGCTCGGTGGATCGAGGCGGTCGCCGCCGGCCGATCAGGTGTGGGCCGTGAGGTGGGCCAGCAGCGGGGCGATGACGCGTTCGGGCTGCTCCTCGGGCAGCCAGTGCGAGGCGCCGCCGAGCGGGACATGGGTGTAGGGGCCCGACACCCATTCGGCCGTGCGCTCGGCGGCCGCCGAGCCGAAGGCGGGGTCGCCGTCGCCCCACACGTAGAGCGTGGGGACCGCGACCGCGGGGACGCCGGCCTGTCCTCCGGGATCCAGGGCCCGGTACCAGTTCAGGGCTGCCGTCAGCGCTCCCGGCTCCGACAGGCGCCGGACGTTGTCGGCCACGAGGTCCGTGGACACCTTCCCCTCGTAGACGGCCGCCAGCTGCGCCGCACCGTCGGCCAGCAGGGCCTGCTCCGCCGTGCCCTCTATCCGGAACAGCCCGATGTAGGAGAGCCTCTCGCGCTGCTCGGGCGATTCGCCGATCGCCTGGGCCAGTGCGGCGGGGTGCGGTGTGGACAGCACGCTCAGCGTCGCCACCCGCTCGGGGTGCAGCGCGGCGGCCGGCCAGGCGACCACGCCGCCCCAGTCGTGGCCGACCAGGTGGAAGCGCTCCAGCCCCAGCGCGTCGGCGAAGCCGAAGACGTCGCCCACGAGTTCGGGAACCGCATACGCGTCGACCCCCCGCGGGCGCGCACCGGGGGAGTAGCCGCGCTGGTCCACCGCGATCGCCCGGAACCCCGCCCGCGCGACCGCCGCCATGTGCGCCCGCCAGCAGGTGGCGAACTCCGGGAAGCCGTGCAGGAACAGCACCGGCGGGCCGTCCTGGGGGCCCGCCGAGAGCGCGTCGAAGGTGAGGTCCCCAAGACGCAGGACGATGGGTTCGGCACCGGGGGCGAGATCGTGGGGCATCGGTCACCTCTCGTGCAGACAGCGTGGCGCCAACGCTACAACGACCGAACCGGCGGGAAACCTAGCAGTGGCTACACTGGCCGCGTGCCCGTCCGGGGGAGCGGCACCGCCCGCTGGCCCGTATCGATCGGCGGCCTTGGGGCACCGGTCCGGCGGGGAACCACGGTGGAGGAGGCGGCGGGAGCCATGCGGCCGACGGTGGCCCTTCCCGAAAGCGTCACCTGGCGCGTGCAGCTCGACCGCGCCATGTGGGTGGCGGGAGTGCGCGCCCTGATGCTCCAGGCCCTGCACCCGGTGGCCATGCAGGGCGTCTGGCAGCGCTCGGACTTCCTGGAGAACCCCACAGGACGCCTCCTGCGCACCGCCGACTTCGTCGCCACCACCACCTACGGCAGCCCCGACGAAGCCGAAGAGCTGGGCGAACGCGTTCGTTCGGTGCACAGGCGGCTGGCCTTCACCGACCCCGCCACCGGGGAGCGCCGTCACGCAGACGACCCCGACCTGCTCGTGTGGGTGCACTGCGCGGAAGTGGTCTCCTACCTGGAGGTCGTCACGCGCGCCGGGCTGCGGCTGACCCGCGCCGACGCCGACGCCTACCTCGCCGAGCAGACGCGGACCGCCGGCTACGTCGGGCTCGACCCCGGCGACGTGCCCGGATCGCTGGCCGACATGCGCGGCTACCTGGCGCGGACGCGCCCGCTCCTGCGCGTGACACGGGAAGCGGAGCTGACCGTGCGGTTCCTGCTCTGGCCGCGGGTCCCCCGGCGCCTGCGCCGGCTGGCACCGCTCAAGCCCCTGTGGCTCCCGATCGGCGCGCTCTCCTACTACACGCTGCCCGGCTGGGCACGCGGCGCCTACGGCACCCTGCCCGAACTCCCGGGGACACAGGAGGCGGCGACCGCCGGCCTGCGCGCGGTGCGCGCCGCCCTGCACCTGACCCCCGACACCCTCTACAACCGGCTCTTCGACGAGGTCACCGTCCGCCGGGCACGGCTCGCACGGCTGCGCCTGGAGGCGGCGGGCTACGACCTGCGCAAAGGGTTCCGCGCAATCGCCCGCGACCCCGCCCGCAGCCACGCCCGGCGCGGCACCTCCGGGCTCCCGCCCCACCCGGGAAGGCCGGACGGGGCTCTGCCCGAGCCGGGCTGAATCATCGGTGCGCCGCCACGCCCGGGGCGGACGGGGCATCTGCCCAGCGGGGGCCGTCGCACCGGGCGTGGCCGGGCGGGGGCGTCCCCGCGTCGGCGGGGGTGTTCGGCTCGACGCGCCGACCGACGGCCAGTCACGCGGCTCCGCGGGACGCCTGATTACGCTGGGGATATGAAGCGGCGCAAGCGCCAATACGGCTGGCTCATGGGGAGCTGCCTCGTGCTGTTCATCGGGGCGCTGCCCGCGTACTACCTGGTCGGCGTGTGGCTGGCGCTGATCATGTGCGCGGTGGCCGCGGTGCTGCCGCCGATCGCGGTGTTCGTCGGCAACATCGGCGACCCCGACGATCCCGAGGACCACGACGTCCGCTTCGGCCCCAACAAGGACGAGCCCGACGAGCCCCGGTGAGTCGGCGCGGGCCGGGCACGGTTCACGAGACGCCCGCGGGGCGCAGGTTCCAGCGGGCGACCACCGGGCGGCCGTGCTCGGTGCCCAGGACGCTCAGCGCAGCGGTGTCGAGGCGGAACACCGCCCCCGCCGAGGCGGGAAAACCCAGGCGTCGGGCGGTGAGCACGCGCAGCACATGACCGTGGGCGACCAGGACGACGTCGCCGCCGTCGCCGCGCAGGTCGGCCGCGATGCGGTCGAGTACGCGGTCCACGCGGGTCGCCACCTGCCCGACCGTCTCTCCCGGGTGCGCGGAATCGCCCGGGACCACGCCGTCGGCCCACAGGTTCCACCCGGGCCGGGTGCGCTGGATCTCGGGGGTCGACAGCTTCTCGTAGCCGCCGTAGTCCCACTCCATCAGGCCGGGTTCGGGATCGGCGCCGGCGAGCCCGGCCAGTTCGGCGGTCCGCGCGGCCCGTTGCAGGGGACTGGTCAGTACCCGCCCGTGTGACCGCCCCGCGAGCAGATCGCGCAGCCGCCGCGCCTGCTCCTCTCCCTGCGCGTTGAGCGGGACATCGGTGCGCCCGGTATGCCACCCGGCACCGCTCCATTCGGTCTCACCGTGCCTGACCAGCACAAGATCCGCCATATCCCGCCGCGCCTTTCATCAGGGTCCGTGCCGGTCCGGTAACCGGACGGGCGTGCCCCTAACGGACTTTCGCCGAAGGGGGCCGGAGCGGCGCCGCCCCGACGGCGGGCGCGGCACGCTCAGATCGACCCGCCCCGGGACCTGTCGAGGACACGGCCCAAGGCGGCCAGCAGGAGTTCGGCGCGGTCGAGGCGGGCGTTGGCGCCCATGAGGCCGATGCGCCACACCGACGACGCGTAGGGGCCGGCCCCGGCGCCGATCTCGATGCCGTAGTCGGTCAGCAGCTGCTCGCGGACCTTGGCGGAGTCGACGCCCTCGGGCACCCGCACCGATGTGAGCTGGGGGAGCCGGTGTCCCTCGGCGGCGAAGAGTTCCAGGCCCAGCTCCTGCAGCCCCTCCTGCAACCGGGCGCCGGCCGCGCGGTGCCGCTCGGCCACGGCCTCGATCCCTTCGTCGAGGATGCGGCGCAGGGCGGCGTCGAGCGACGCGATCAGTGCCACCGGAGCCGTGTGGTGGTAGGCGCGGCCCCCGGTGCCGCCGCGCACGTAGGCGCCCAGCAGGTCGAGGTCGAGATACCACACCGGCGGCGCGGCCACCCGGTGCTCCCAGGCGCGCTCGGAGAACGTGAACGGGGCCAGCCCCGGCGCCACGCCCAGGCACTTCTGCGTGCCGGCGTACGCGATGTCGACGCCCCAGGAGTCGGCGTGCATCTCCATGCCGCCCAGCGAGGTGACGCAGTCGGCCAGCAGCAGCGTGCGGTCGGACCGGGAGCGCACCGCCGCACCGAGGGCGCCGATGTCGCTGCGCACGCCGGTGGAGGTCTCGGCGTGCACCGCCGCCACGATCGCGGGGGAGGGGTGCGCCGCCAGCACGCGGTCGATGTCGACCGGCCGTCCCCATTCGTGGTCGACGCGGACGACGTCGGCGCCGTAGCGGGCGGCGACGTCGCACATCCGGACGCCGAACAGCCCGTTCACCGCGACCACCACCGCATCGCCCGGACGCACCGTGTTGGCGAAGGCGGCCTCCATGCCGATCGACCCGGTGCCCGAAAGGGGGAGTGTCAGCGGGTTCGCCGTGCCCCACACGGAGCGCAGGCCGTCGCAGGTGCGTTCGAGAACGCCGATGAACTCGGGGTCGAGATGGCCCAGCAGCGGGGCGGCCAGACCGGCGGTGGCCTCGGGGTAGGGGTTGCTCGGCCCGGGGCCGAGAAGGGTGCGCTCGTTCAAAGGCATGGTGATCACCTTACGGCGGCACACCCCGAGCCGCGCCCTCCGTCCACAGGCCGCGTTCGCCCCGCCCCCCGCCCCCCGCCCCGCCTTGCCGCTCGGCCGCGCCGCTCCGCCCCGCTGCGCCGGCTCCGCCACTCCGTATCGCCAACGCCGCTCCGCCGCCCCACTGCTCCGCCGGCCGAGGGCGGTCACCATCGCCTGGCGCCGGGTCCGCCCGTCCTCCCGCGGGGCCGCGCCGGGCCCGCGGCTGCGGGGCCGGGTCCTCGAAAGGTGTCCTGAGCCGTGGTGGCGGCCCCTTCGCCCGCAGGCCGACCCGCCCCCGGCCGGCCACCGTCCTCCCGCCTCCTCCCTCCCGGCGCCCTCGCTCTGATCTCTACCGCCCGATGGGTTTGGAATGCCCGGGAATGTCGGCGTCCCACTTGGCGTTCGCCCCTGTCGGCGACCGCCCCGTTCGAGGGGCGGTGCGACGATGAGGAGGCGACGGTGGGGGCAGTGGAGCAGGCGCGGGCCGGGACCGAGCGGCTGCGCACGCGGGTCGTCACGATGGCCGACCCCGGGGTGCGGCCGATGGTGGATGAGCTGACCGCCGAGTACGCCGACCGCTACGGCCCCGATACCGCCGCCCGCGAGATGGACGCCCACCCCGATGCGGAGTTCGCCCCGCCCCACGGCGGCGTCGTGCTGGTGGAGGAGGACGGCGTCCCCGTGGCGGGCGGCGCGTTCCGCCGCCACGACGCCGGCACCGCCGAACTCAAGCGGGTCTGGTCCTCACGGGCCCACCGGCGCCGGGGCCTGGCACGCCGGGCGGTCGAGGCGCTGGAGGCCGAGGCCGCCCGGCGCGGCTACACCTGCGTCCACCTCTCGACCGGCCCGAACCAGCCCGAGGCCGTCGCGCTCTACCGCGCACTGGGCTACGCGCTCAGCGACGTCGAGGGCGTCGACCCCTCCGGACAGCGGCTCTACTACGCCTTCGCGAAGGCGCTCCCCGACGGCCGCGCCGAGGCGGTTCTCCGGGGTTGACCCCCGCGCTGCGACTCGTTCCCCCTGCGGACCCCTCCTCCTAACATGAGGGATACCGCCGCGCGCGGCGGTGCAGGGCCCGCGCACCAGTCGAGCACCAGCAGGAGGAGCGACCGTGACCGAGCACCAGGCCGAGACGGACCACGACGGCACCGGCGAGGCCCCCGTGTTCCGCCCCCGCAAGAACGGCCAGGCGCAAGCCGTCTCCGACGAGCTGGCCGCCTGGATGCGCACGGGCTGGGCCGACACCGAGATGCGCGACCTCGGCCCCATCGAGCAGGCGCCCTACACCGCCAAGCGCCGCGCCGCCCTCAGCGGGCGCTTCCCCGGGGAGCGCCTGGTCATCCCCGCCGGAACGCTCAAGACCCGCTCCAACGACACCGAGTACCCCTTCCGCCCGGCCAGCGACTACGTCTACCTGTCCGGCGACGCCGCCGACGGCGGCTGCCTGGTGTTCGACCCCCGCCCCGGCGGGGGCCACCTGGTCACCGCGTACCTGCGGCCCCGATCCAACCGCGGGAACGGCGAATTCTGGCTTGACGGCCACGGCGAGCTGTGGACCGGGCGACGCGACAGCCTCACGGAGGCCGGCGCGCTCCTCGGCCTGGCCACCGACGACGTCCGCCGTCTCCCCGAGGTCCTCGGCGAGGCGCCCGATGTCCCCACCCGGATCGTCCGCGGCCACGACCCCGTCCTGGAGGAGGTCGTCGCCGGACTGAGGGCGCGCGGCGGCGCCGCGGGACCGGAGGCCGGTACCGAAACCGACACCGCCGACGCCGCCGACGACGCCCACGCGGCGGCGCGGCGCGACGAGGACCTCGCCATCGCCCTGCACGACCAGCGCCTGGTCAAGGACGAGTGGGAGGTCGCCCAGCTCCAGCAGGCGGTCGACTCCACCGTCCGCGGCTTCGGCGACGTCGTCGCGGCGCTCCCGCAGGCGCGGGCCACCTCCGAGCGCTACATCGAGGGCACGTTCTTCCTGCGCGCGCGGGTCGAGGGCAACGACGTCGGCTACGGAACGATCGCCGCGTCGGGCCCCAACGCCACCACGCTGCACTGGATGCGCAACGACGGCCCGGTGCGCGAGGGGGAGCTGCTGCTGCTCGACGCCGGTGTCGAGACCCGCACCTTCTACACCGCCGACGTCACCCGCACGCTCCCGATCTCCGGTACGTTCACCGGTGTCCAGCGGCGCGTCTACGACCTCGTGTACGCCGCGCAGGAGGCCGGGATCGCCGCGGTGGCGCCGGGGCGCCCCTTCACCGCCTACCATGAGGCCGCCCAGCGCGTGCTGGCCGAGGGGCTGATCGAATGGGGGCTGCTCGACGGCCCGGTCGACCGCGTCGTCGAACTCGGCCTCCAGCGGCGCTACACCCTGCACGGCACCGGGCACATGCTCGGCCTCGACGTGCACGACTGCGCCGTCTCCCGCACCGAGCTGCACCTGTACGGCGACCTGCTGCCGGGCATGGTCCTGACCGTCGAACCGGGCCTGTACTTCCAGCCCGACGACCTCACCGTGCCCGAGGAGCTGCGCGGGATCGGGGTACGCATCGAGGACGACGTCCTGGTCACCGCTGAGGGCAACCGCGTACTGTCGGCGGCGCTGCCGCGTACGGCCGACGCCATCGAGGCATGGCTGGCGGGAGGCTGGACCCCGCCCGCCGCCTGAGCACACCCGCCGGTGCACGGCCGGCCGACCGCGCGGGACGGTGGGTGACCCGCCGCCTGAACACACCCGGCGGCGCACTGTCGGCGTCGGACGGGTCGGCCGCGCGGGCCGGGCAGAACCGGTCGGCCCCGCGGGCGCGGTGTGGAACCGGCAGGCCGCGCGAGCCGGCGTCGGACCGCTCGACCCGCGCATGACGCTGACAGCGTTCCGGTCCGGCCGGGGCCGAGCGGTGCGGCCCTCGGGGACCGTCGCCGGTCAGGCCGCGCGGGCGCGGTCGTTGTAGGCTCCCGCGTCCTGCTGGCCCGACAGCGACCTGATGGCGGCCATGATCTCGTCGGTGACCGCGCGGCGGGCCGGCCCGGTCTTGAGGTGGCCGTAGCCGGTGGAGAAGTCCAGGGGCGCGCCGAAGCGGATGCCGATCGGGCTGACCCTCGGCAGCCGGGCGCCGATGGGCTGGATCCGCTCGGTCCCCGTCAGCGCCACCGGGACCACCGGCGCCCCCGATGTCAGCGCGAGGTGGCCCACGCCGGTGCGGCCGCGGTAGAGGCGGCCGTCGGGGGAGCGGGTCCCCTCGGGGTAGATGGTGAAGATCTCGCCGTCCTTGAGGACGCGCAGGCCGAGCTCCAGGGCGTCGACCGCGTCGCGTCCGGAGCCGCGCCGCACGGGGACGGCGCCCAGCGCGGTGAACGCGGCCTTGGAGAGGCGCCCTTTGACACCGGGGCCCTCGAAGTACTCGGCTTTGGCGAGGAAGCGCACCCGGCGCGGGACGGCCAGGGGGATGACGACGCTGTCGCTGAACGACAGGTGGTTGCTGGCCAGCAGGACCGGCCCGCTCCGGGGAATGTTGCCGAGTCCCTCGATGGCCGGCCGGTAGACCATCCGCCCGAGTGCCGATCCGATCACGCGCAGCGTGTCGTAGATCACCTGCTCCTCGCCCCCCATTCCCCGGTTCGCGTACCGACCAAATGTACAGACGCCGACGGCCCCGCGCGCGGGCGCGTCGGTGTGATGCGCCCGCGCCGGCACTGCCGGGATCGTCGCCGGAGAGCCCGCCGGCGCTCGTCGCGGTCAGCGGGTGTGGCGCGAGCGGGCCAGGGCCAGTCCGCCGAGAGCCGTTCCGGCCAGCCCCACCGTCGCGGCCACGACGGCGCCGCCGATCCCGGCACGACCGGTGGAGCGGGCCAGGGCCAGCCCGCCGGCGACAACGCTGCACAGCGCTATCAAGCCGGCCACGACGGCAGCGAGACGCCCGCCGCTCGCGAAACCCCCGGAGGGATCGCCGGCCGGCCCCTGAGGACGGCAGGGGCCGGCTCTCGCCGACCGGGGCGGTGCGGCGCCGCCTCCGTCAGTCCTGCGGGGTCCAGTTGCTGTTGGCGCCGCAGATCACCAGGCACGGTTCGTCGCCCGGGACGCGCCCGGCCAGCCACGCGGCGAAGGGGACGGCGGCCGCGGGTTCGGCGGCGATGCGGAACTCCTCCCACAGGCGCCCGCGGGCGGCGACGATCTCGTCGTCGGTGACCACAGCGGTGTCGACGGGGTGCCGCCGCAGCACCGCGAACGGGACGTCGCCCACCCGGGACGCCCCCAGGGCCGACGACGCCACCGACGCCACCGGGGAGTCCACCGGGTGGCCGGCCGCCAGCGCCGCGTGCAGGCTGCGGCAGCCCTCAGGCTCGACGCCGACGACCCGGCGGCCGCCGGCTCCCAGCCGCACCCCCGCCAGCAGGCCGGCGCCGCCCACGGCGACGACCACGGTGTCGCAATGGGGCGCGTCGGCCGCGATCTCGTGGCCGACCGTGCCCTGGCCCGCCACCACGTCGGGGTCGTCATAGGCGTGCAGGTAGCGGATGCCCTCGGCCGCGGCGTGCTTCAGCGCGGCCTCGGCGGCGACGGAGTAGCGCTCGCCCACCCGTACCAGTTCCGCGCCGGACGCCTCCAGCCGCCGCGCCTTGGCCTCGGGAACCGTTTCGGGGACGTAGACGATCGCCTCGATGCCGAGCATCCGCGCCGCGGTCGCCACCCCGAGGCCGTGGTTGCCGCCCGACGCCGTGACCACCCGCGCGGGGCGCTCGGCCGCGAGCAGCGCGTTCAGCGCCCCGCGCAGCTTGAACGCCCCGGTGGTCTGGAGGTGCTCTAGCTTCAGGGTGACCGGGCGGCCGTCGACGCGGGCCCGCAGCACCGGGGTGCGCCGGGCGTAGGCGGAGATGCGCTCGGCCGCCGCGCGGACGTCGGCCGCTGTGGGGACCTGCGCTGGGACTGCGGTGCGAAGGCTCATATCACTAACTGTGCCCGCGAACTCGGATAAGTTGAAGTTGCGCTTGCTAAAGATGATTAAGCGTTGCTTTCCCTGTCCACCCGCCCGCGCCGCGCGGCCGCGGGCGACGTCCCTCCAGGTCGAGAAGGGTGCGCGCTGATGCTCGATGCCAACCGTGTCCGGGTCCTGGTCGAGATCGCCCACGCCGGGTCCATCGCGGCCGCGGCCGAGCGGATGTCGTTCACCGCGCCGGCGCTGTCCCAGCAGCTCGCCAAGCTGGAGCGCGAACTCGGCTGCACCCTGGTCGAACGCCGCCGCGGCGGCATCCGGCTGACCGAGGCGGGCCGGATCCTGCTGGACCACGGCGAACGGGTGCTGGGCGAGCTGCGCGCGGCCGAGGCCGCGGTCCGCGCCGCACAGGGCGGGGCCCCGCGGCGCCTGTCGCTGGGGGCGTTCGCCAGCGCCGGAAAGACCCTCGTGCCCAGCGCGCTCGCGGAGTTCGGCCGCGCCCACCCGCACGTCAGCCTGTCCCTGTCGGACGTCGAGCCGCCCGACGGGTACGGGCTCGTGACATCCGGCGACCTCGACCTCCTCATCACCCACCGCTACCCGGGCGTCCCGCTCCCCGGCGGGACGGGCCTGCACCGCGAGCAGATCCTGACCGACCCGCTGCTGCTCGTGCTGCCCGAAGGGCACCCGTTCGCGGGCCGCCGCCCCGCACTGGCCGACCTCGTCGGAGAGGAGTGGATCTGCGGCGCGCCCGGGATCTCCAACCGCGTCACGCTGGACTCCGCGGCCGAGGCCGCGGGGGTACGGCTCACGGTCGCCTACGAGACCCGCGACTACGAGGTGACCCTCGCGCTCATCCGCGCGGGCGTGGGCATCGGGCTCATCCCCCGTACCATCCTGCGCGCCGCGCCCCCCGGCGGCTGGACGGCCGGCCCTTTGGGCGGCGCGCAGCCGGCCCGCGAGATCTACGTCGTCCACCGCCGGCGCCCCCACCCACCGGTTGCGGCCATGGTCACCACCCTCCGCGGCGCCGCCCGCCGGGCGCTGGACTGAGCCCCCAGCGCGGCAGGGCGCACGGCGACCCCGCGCGTCATTCCTCCGGGGTGGTGTAGAGGTCGTGGGCCGGGGATTCGGTCGAGCGGGGGATCTCGACGACCGGGACCGGCTTGTCCCCGGGGTCGCCGTCGCGCGTCGTGCTGAACGCCAGGGTGCCGCCGGCGGCGCGCACCACGTTCGCGCTGTTGAGGCGGAAGAGCGCCCGGCGCATCCCGTCCAGCGATTCCGCCCGGTCTCCGCCTTCGCGGTCGCGCAGGCGGATCGCCTGGACCGCGACCATCATCGCGTCGTGGTGGGCGACGGCATACCCGTTCTCCAGGCCCGCCCCGGGGTCGCCGAAGTTCTCGTCATAGGCATCGGCGAAGGCCGCGAAACCCTCCGGCGCGCCGCGCGCCCCGTTGACCCAGTCCGGATCGGAGGCCGCCGCCTGCACGACGGTGAGGTTGCCCTCCTCCAGCAGGTCCAGCGCGTCGTCGTCCCCGCGCAGTGCCAGACCGGTGGACGCGAAGAACACCGTCAGCGGCTCCCGCGCGCACGAGCGGGAGTGCAGCGAGTCGACCAGCCCGCGCAGGTCGACCCCGCGCCCCGCGTAGAACACCATGTCGACCTCCGCGTCGCAGATGTTCTGGCTGGCGGACGCGAACAGAGTGGGCGACGGCTCGTCGTCCAGGGCCGCGCCGGAGAACGGCTGGGGCGGGATGCCCTCCGTATAGTCGGACATCTCCGCGGAGTACGCCGAGGACAGCGAATTGACGAAGAGATCGGGCGCGTTCTCGTCGTAGACGAGCATCCCCGTCCGGAGCCGGTCGTGCGCCTCCACGTAGCCCCGCAGGGCCGTCGCATAGTCGGTGCTGCTCGGGCCGACGCGCAGCAGCCCGGGATGCGTCGCGTCGTTCAGTTCGTCGGCGGCCACCACCGCCGCGACCATCGCGACGTCGTTGGCGGACAGCCGCTCGGCGGCGTCGGACGTCGCCTGGATCCCCACCCCCAGGCCGATGACGGCGAGGAGGGGCACCGGTTCCGTGGACATCTCCACCAGGCGGTCGACCACGGGTTCCCAGTGTTCCTGGCGGCTGCCCTCGTTGGCGAGGACGAGCTGGATCAGCGGCGTCGGGTCGCCGATGCCGCGGGTGCGGTTGGCCCGGATCTGCGCGACGTAGGCGCCCTCCAGGCTGCGCAGCACCTGGTCCGGGGACATCGCGCCCTCTTCGGTCGGCGTGAGCTGGGTGAGGAGGGCGATCCGCGCCGCAGCGGCCCCGCCGTCGATCTGCTCGGCGACGCGCTCGTTCTCGGCGGCGATCCGGGCCTGGACGTCGGTGAAGGCGGGGTCGAAGACGTGGGATCCGTCGGTGGTGCCGACGCACTCGCCGTCGCCGCCGCGGACGCGGATGTCGGCCCAGAGGTTGCCGCACCGCACGTGCGGGACCGCGTAGAGCACCGCCGCGGCCAGCAGGAGCAGGGGCGCGGCGGCGGCGATGAGCCTGGCCCGGGAAAGGCGGGGTCTGGGGGGTGTGGGGATCATGGCGACGGTTCCTCCGGTCGCACGAGGGGTGCCGGGGCGCCGACGCGGGATCCGGCGACGCCGCCCGTCACTCTTCCGGGGTGGTGTAGAGGTCGTGGGCCGGAGCCTCGCCCGGGCGGGGGATCTCGAAGACCGGGACCGGCTTGCCCCCGGGGTCGCCGTCGCGCGTGGTGCTGAAGGCGAGGTCGCCGCCTGCGCCCCGCACCACGTTGCCGGCGTTGAGGCGGAACAGAGCCCCGCGGACCCCCTCGGCCCGCGGCGGTTCGTCCCCGCCCTCCCGCGTGTAGAGGCGGATCGCCTGGACCGCGACCATGACCGCGTCGTGGTGGGCGATGGCGTACCCGTTGTCCAGCGCCCCGCCGGGGTCGCCGACGTGCTCCGCGTAGGAGTCGACGAAGGGCGCGAAGCCCTCCGGCTCCCCCCGTGCCCCACTGCCCCAGTCCGGGTCGGAGGCGGCGGCGTGCACGATGGTGATGTTGCCGTCCTCCAGATCGCCGCGGATCTCCTCGTCCTCGCGCAGGGAGAGGCCGGTCTCGGCGAAGAACACCGTCAGCGGCTCCCGGACACACGGACGCGAGTGGAGCGCGTCGATCAGCCCGCTCAGGTCGACGCCGCGGCCCGCGTAGAACACCATGTCGGCCTCTGTCTGGCAGATGTTCTGGGCGGCCGAGGCGAACAGGGTCGGCGGCGATCCGTCGGCCAGGGCGGTGCCCGAGAAGGGCTGCGGCGGCACGCCCTCGGTGTATTCGGCCATCTCCGCCTCGAACGCGGCCGTCAGCGTGCTCACGAACAGGTCCGGGGCGTTCTGGTCGAAGACCAGGATCCCCGTTCGGAGCTCGTCGTGCGCTTCCACATAGCCGCGCAGCGCGGTGACGAAGTCGGTGTTGCTCGGGCCCGCGCGGAGCAGCCCGGGGTAGGAGCCGTCGTTGAGCCCGTCGGCCGACGCCACGGCCGAGACCATCGGAACGCCGCTGGCCGAGAGCCGGTCGGCGGCCTCCGCGGTCGACCGGATACTCACCCCCAGGCCGATGACCGCGAGGAGGGGGACCGGTTCCGTGGACATCTCCACCAGGCGGTCGACCACGGGTTCCCAGTGCTCCTGGCGGCTGCCCTCGTTGGCGAGGACCAGCTGGACCAGGGGGGTGGGGTCGCCGATGTCGCGCGAGTGGTTGGCCCGCATCTGCGCGACATAGGCGCCCTCCAGGCTGCGCAGCACCTGGTCCGGGGACATCGCGCTCACCGCGGTCGGCGTCAGCTGGGTCATCACGGCGATCCGCGCCGCAGCGGCCCCGCCGTCGATCTGCTCGGCGACGCGCTCGTTCTCGGCGGCGATCCGGGCCTGGACGTCGGCGAAGCCGGGGTCGAAGACGTGGGATCCGTCGGTGGTGCCGACGCACTCGCCGTCGCCGCCGCGGACGCGGATGTCGGCCCAGATGTTGCCGCACCGCACGTGCGGGACCGCGTAGATCACGGCGGAGGCCGCCAGGAGCAGCGCCGCTGCGACCGCGATGAGCCTGCCCCAGCGAATGGGGGGCTTGGGTGGCCCCGGGATCATGCCCACAGCTCCTCCAGGCGCGAGTTCCGGTGGGTCTCCTCGTACAGCCGGTGGGGGGTGAAGGCCATGTGGTCCTGGGCCACCCGCTGGAGGTCCGCGGCGATTCGCCCGTACAGGTACCTGCGGTCCAGCCCGCAGAGGGGATCGGAGGCCACCCACAGGCCGGCGATCAGTCCGGTGATCGTTCCGGGCGGGGGGTCCTGGCCCTGGCTGATCTTGAAGACGAGGGCGTCGCGGCGGGTGGTGGGCGACTCGTGGGACTGCGTACGCCGGGTGGGCGCGGTGACGACCGCCAAGAGCAGATCCAGCCACGTGCCGGGGTCGTCGAGGTCGATGCGCCGTGTCAGTTCCTCCGCAACGGAGCGCAGGTCTCCTTCGGCCAGCGCGTAGTACAGCTCGGCATCGGAGTCCCCTCGCGACTGGGACTGCTTGCGCAGGCGGGCGACGACGTCGGGCCAGCGGGGCAGAGGCGCCGGCCGCGACCGCGCGGTGCGCTTGGCGCCGCCGCCACCGGCGGACCCACCGTTGTGGCCGCGCTCGGCCAGCTCGCGCAGGAGCAGGCGGCGCAGCAGGACCTGGCCGGCGCCGCGATCGGGGTTCCAGAGGTCGAGGGCGACCAGGACTTCGATCTGCTCATGGAGATGGCGGACCAGGGTCCGGTCGGTCACCAGTTGCCGCGCGTCGTCCTGTGTGCGCGCTGCGGCGCAGGTGACCAGCTCGTCGATCCGTTCCGGCGGGATCCGGGGCTCGATCAGGTCGTCGCGCAGGCGCCGTGCGAGGGTGGGCGGCGTCGGGGCGAGGGGGGCGACGCCGGGGCGGGTGGACAGGAGGAGGTCGAGGTCGCCCGCCGACGAGCGGTGGCGGTCGACGGCGCCGATGATGGTCGCGGTCGAACCGGGGTGGCCGCCCGTGAACTGGTGGATCGCGCGGAACAACCGCCGGTCGACGTGGGCGGCCAGGCCCGCCGCCCTGATCATGCCCGCGACGTCGTCCTCGTACAGGTCCGGTAGGCGGTAGCGGCGCCACGGGCGGTGGTCGGCCGCGGGAATGGGTTCGCTCGGGCCCGCATACGGATCGGACGGGCGAACCTCGTGGATGTGCTCCGGCGGCTCACCGAGCAGGAGGTCGCCGCGGGTGGCGGCCACCACGGTCAGGGGCGTCTCGGGCGCGTGGGCCCCGGCACGGTCGAGGGCGTCGAGGAACCGCCGGCCGAGGCGGGTGCCGGCGTTGTCGAGCAGGAGCACGATGTCGTAGGCCCAGGTTGCGGCGGCCCGTCCGGTGGGGAAGAAATCGACGAGATCGGCCAGGAACGCGGCGCACATCAGGTCGTCGATCAGGTGCTGGGTGCCCCGGCCGTCGGCGGGGGCGGCGTTGGCCCACGCGTTGAGCTCGACCAGCGTGTGAACGGGGTCCGGGCTGCCCGCCGCGGGTTTCGGGTCCGCGAACCACTTGAGGTACCGGCCCAGGAAGTGGGCGCTACCGAAGAGCGGATCGGTCGCGAATTTCACCGCGCGCTCCGAGAGCGTCTTGGTGGGCTCGGCGGGGATGGGGTACAGCGAGCCCAGGACCGCCGCCGCGGCGGTCGCGAGCACGCCTTGGAGATCGTCGAACCCGCGCAGACTGCGCAGCGAGGCGCGCATGCGCGCATGCCGCCGTTCGGCGTCGGGCAGGGTCGCCGGTCCCACCGTCGCCGTCGAGACCGTGGAACCGGCGTCGGCGGCCCCGGCGGGCGCGGGAGGGCCGGCCGCGGCGCTGCCGGTCGCGTCGAGGTTCACGGTGATGGCGTGCTGCCCCAGCGCCAGCCGGGGGAAGCGGAGCCTCCCGTATCGGGGGTAGGTGTTGTAGAGGCCCTGACTCAGGAGTGACAGCACCAGCGGGATGTCGGCGCCGCTGACAGCGTCGAAGTCGATGTAGGCGGAGGGGATCTGCCCGCGCAGTTCGTCGGCGACACCGCGCAGAAGCACGGTCTTCCCCGTGCCCCGCATCCCCTCATAGACAAGGAACGGAGAGCGTCCGCGCTGCCGCCCCGCACCAGGGGGAGCCATGGCGGTGGTGAGGAGTTCGATCGCCTCATCACGCCGGAACAACCGTGGCACCATTTCACCCCGTTTCGTCAGGGCACCGCGTTCATATCGGGGGATCATCGTAAGGACACGGTCTTGATTTTTCCGGAAAACCGCCCTGAGGGTAAGGCCATGTAACGGGAATCAAGATCGATTGCGTGAAATGGCTTCCGCGAAACGATCATGGATGCGCGTTCTGACCTGCTGTCCTATGGCGTTCCGGTAGATCCTCGCTCTGGCCCGCGTCCGAATGCGGACAGTTTTCCAACGGGCCGAGGCGCACGGCCACGGCACGACGACGGCCCCCACCCTGGAAGGGCGGGGGCCGCGGACGCCGGGGGCCGGGGGAGGGGTTACAGAGCGTCGATGTCGGCGAGGAGGGCGCGCCACTCCGAGGCAGGGAAGGCCAGGGCGCCGAGATCCCTGTTTCGGGTGTCGCGGATGTGTACACGCTCACTGGTCTCGGCGACCTCGACGCAGTTCGGATGGTTGCCGCCGCTGTAGGTCGACTTGTGCCAGTTCATTCCAGGCCCTCTCGAATCTGCTCTATAAGGCGTCGCGAATCACTCGGAGTCATTGACTCCATCTGTACATCTCCGAAGAGAGTGACAAGCCGTCCGAGGTCGTATGCGTTGCTGACGACGGCCAACCCCAAGATGTGCTCGACCTGTCCAACGTAGCGGCCGTCAGGGAGGCGCATCAACCGGAACGATCCCGAAGCCAGTCCGGGTCTCTGTGGAGCATACTCCGGAACCACGGTCAGGTGGATGTGGGGGAGGGCCATCAGGCCGAGCAAGTGGGAGAGAGCTTCACGGTGGATCTCCCGCGAGCCTACGACCTTCCGCAGCGCCGTCTCTTCGACTACGGCCCACAGCCGTGTGTCCCGCCGCAGTTCGCCGAGCCTCGCCATCCGCAGGGCCACTTGCTCTTCGGGGGTGCTTTCGTCCGGATGGTATCCGTCGCGGGCCATGAGTGCCCCTGCATACCCCGGGGATTGGAAAAGTCCAGGTATCAGCAACGGCTGATACTCGCGGATCTCGACCGCTTCTCTCTCCAGTTTGAGGAACGATTTCCATGAGTCCGGTATCGGCCGCGTGTCACTCAGTTCGTCCCAGAGGGCCAGCAGCGCTCCCCCTGTGGCCAAGCCGACATCCAGAACTTCGATATGACGCCTTTTAGGGCGCCTTGTCCCCCTTTCCCATCCGCTGATGAGCGGTGTCGAGTAGTTCACCATATTCGCGAGGTCGCCTTGCGTAAGTCCGGCGAGGTCGCGCAAGCGTCGAAGCTCGCTGCCCCATTGGGCGGCGGTCGGGTCGATTCGGTCGCTCATGGAGTCCATGGTGCACACCATCTGACGGGACTGCAATTAACAGATTTTTACCCCTCGAAAAGTTCTTCTCCATAAGTGTAATCATCCTTGCTGGTCAAGGCGTTATCGGTGCAGTATCGGCGGCAGTTGGAGGTTGAGAATCGGGTCCTGGGTCATGTGCAAACACGGCGCATTTCGCCGCCCTCATTCGTCGTGGTCAAGGAGGAGTCGAAATGGAGATCGACGGGACGCGACCGCTAGGGAGGATTCCCATCAATAATCGTGCATGCCGTATTTGCCCGTATCTGATCCGAGTTGGGGGGCGGTGATGGCGGTGGTGTACTTCCAGCAATTCCCCGGGTGGGCGGACCAGGTCAAGCGGGCGCGGTCCTGGTGTGAGGGTCTGCTGACCGTCCACTGCGCGTTCGACATCCCCGGCGACACCGTCGCCTCCGCCGTCCTGCTGCTCAGCGAGGCGGCGACCAACGCCGTCCGCTACACCGCCAGCGGGCGCGGCGGGAAGTTCGACGTGACCCTCATGGTCGAGCGGCGCCGGATAACGATCGAGGTCGAGGACGAGGGGTGTCCCGCCGGCGGGACGGTTCCCTTCATCCGGCCCATCACCCCCTTGGCCCAGCACGGGCGCGGCATGACCCTCATCGACTACCTGGCCGACACCTGGGGTCCGCTGCCCACACCCCGCTACGGCGTCGGCTTCACCCTCACCTGGGGTGACCTGCCCGGTACGGCCGCGGCCACAGCCTGATCACCTGCGGCCCTGTCCCGGTTCACGAGGGGGCGGGACAGGGCAGCGCCTTCTCGCCGACTCTCGGTGGTTCCGTGGCGGTCACGTGCGGGCGGCTACGGCGTCCCGGGTGGAGCGGATGACCAGGCGCAGTTCCTCCGGTGTGGCCCCCGCGCGGTGCATCACCGTGAGGCCCTGGTTCACCGCACTGACGAACGGGGCGAGTTCGGCGGCCAGGGCGGGTGGCGCGCCGGCGTCGGACAGCACGGTCTCGATGTATGCGCGCTGCCCGGCGAGGAGTGCGCGCACCAGGTCGCGGCTCGACGGTTCCAGATCGGGGAGCTGTGCCGCGGATTGGCTGATCAGGCAGCCGCCGGGTACGGAGGGATCGATCATGCGCTGGAGGGTGGTGGTGAGAAAACCCTCGGTCGCCGTCGCAGGGTCCACCGACCCCGCCTCACGCCCCGCGTCTTTCGCCGCGGTGCCGAAGGTGGCGACGTACAACCGCAGTGACCGCTCGAACAGCTCCTTCTTCCCGCCGAAGGTCGCGTACAGCGAGCCGCGGCCGAGGCCGGTCGCCTCCAGCAGCCTGGACATGCTGGCCTCGGCGTAGCCGTGCTCCCAGAACACGCGCATGGCCTGGTCCACGGCGGTGTCGACGTCGAACTGCTTGCGTCCTGCCACTTCTCCGCCGCCCCCTGTCCTGCGCCCCTGGTCGCGGTCCGTATACGACCGCTCCCAGCATAATCCTTGACTGATCGTTCCAAAAATCATTGACCGAACGTTCCAAGATGGCTAGTGTCCGATCCGACCCACCCATCCCGGCGGGTGCGGGAGGCCCGTCGGCCGTCCGCGTGTCCGCCGACGACTGCCTAGGAACGATGACCATGTCGCTCAGCACGTCCCCGGCACCCACCGCCTCAGGCGGATACGGCGCCGTGACGGAGGTCCCCGGCCTCCCCGACGGGTTCACCGGAACCTTCACCGACACCTTCGCCACGGTCGACGGCGTCCGCCTGCACGCCGTGGTCGGCGGCGACGGCCCGCCGCTCCTGCTCATCGGCGGCTGGCCGCAGTTCTGGTACCAGTGGCGGCTGATGATGCCCGCGCTGGCCGAGGACTTCACCGTGATCGCCGTCGACCCCCGCGGCAGCGGACTGTCCGACAAGCCCGCCACCGGCTACGACTCCGCCACGCTCGCCCGGGAACTCCACGGCTTCATGGCCGAGCTGGGATACGGACGGTTCGCCGTGCTGGGCCACGACATCGGCATGTGGACGGGCTACGCCATGGCCGCCGACACCCCGGGGCCGATCGAACGGCTGGCCGTGGTCGACGCCCGCATCCCGGGAGTCTTCCCGTCGCCTCCGCTGATCGGTGACCGGTGGACCACCGACTTCCTCTGGCACTTCAATTTCAACCGGGTCCATGACGTGAACGAACGACTCGTCGAGGGGCGCGAGGACATCTACTTCGGCCACCAGTTCGCATCGAAGGCGCTCACGCCCGACGCCATCCCGGCCGAAGCCGTCGATGTCTACCTGCGCGCCCTGCGCGAGCCCGGCGCCCTGCGGGCGACCTTCGAGAACTACCGGGCCATCGACGCCACCATGGAGCAGAGCGCGCGGCGCATGGCCGAGAAGATCACGATTCCGGTGCTGGCCGTGGGCGGGGCGGCATCGGTCGGCGCGGGGGCGGAAGGGGAAATGCGCCTGGTCGCCGAGGACGTGACCGGCGTCGTCATCCCGGACAGCGCACACTTCGTCCCCGAGGAGGCCCCAGAGGCCCTGCTGGACGTGCTGGCGCCCTTCCTCGCGCCCTACCGCGCGGCATCCTCGGCCTGACCCGAGCATGACGGGCCCTGGGCGCGGCTTCCCGCCTCCCCGCCCCGGGCCCGTCTGCGGGTGCGCCACCCGGGCGGGACGGGGAGGGACAGGGAGGGACGGCCGGGGAAGGCGATCGGGATGGGCGGTCGGCGTCCGGCCGAACTCCGCCCGGCCGCCCCGGCCGCCCGGAGGCGACCGGAGGCGACCGGAGGCGACCGGAACGCCTCGGAACGCCCCCGGACCGGCGCGGATCAGGCCGGGTCGGCCGGACGGGACCGGCGGCGCCTGGAGGTGATCTCGGCTCCCGGCGGGACGTCGACCGCGATCTCTCCGCCCAGCTGCGCCCCGTCGATGAGGCCGAGGTCGTCCCCGCTCCAGAAGCGCCCCGGGTCGTACCAGTTGGGCCGGCGTCCGCCCGGGAGAAGGCCCATCGCCTCGTACGTGAGGGCGACGACCTCGGCGCAGTAGGCCGACTCCAGGGTGCCGCCCGGTGTGGCGCGGCTGGGCAGCGGTACCCGGCCGCGCACCCAGCGCCCGAACAGCTGGGCGGTGGAGGGGAACGGGGTGCCGTCGAGCCGCGCGATCGTGCGCAGCACGGCGTCCTCGGCCTCGCGGCCCACCGGCGGGTCGAGCTGGCGCAGCCATGCCCGCTGGCCGTACTTGCTCTCCCACACGATGACCGAGTCGCGGAGGTCGTGCAGCTGCACCCCGCGCTGGTGGTTGCCCGACCACATGTCCGGCAGTGATTTGCCCAGCTCGGCGTGCCACATCAACGGGGGAAGGTCCTCGATGACGACCGACATCCCCACGTGGTTCACGGGACTGTTCGTCGTCATCTGGATGGCCCGGTCGGGCATGGAACGCCCGCGGAACACCCAAATGTCGCCGGTTCGGGTGAGATCGAGTGCCTCGTCGAGGCCGATGCGGATTCCGGTCACACGAGTAGCCTAGGCAACATGCGTTGGTGGAAGGTAGTGGGACTTGCAGGCTTCGCGGGTGTCGTCGCAACGGGGGTCGTCATCGCCCGCGCCGAGCGGCGCCGCCGCGCTTACACCCCCGAACAGATCCGCGACCGCCTCCGCGAGCGAGCGGCCGAGGCCGGCCCGCCCGCCCAGACGCCGGCCGCCACACCCCCACCCCTCCTGCCCGAATCGCCCTGACGCGAGGTCGCGCCCGCGCCGCCTACCGGGGTGAATCCGTGCTGCGCGCCGTCCGCACACGGGATGCACGCGTCATGCACGGATCCGCACGCGCGACGCACGCGATTCGTCCAACCCCGGACCGCACCCTGCTTCATGGCTCTCTAGAGACATGGAGGTGGGTCCATGCCCGGCACCGACTGGATCTCCGGCCCCTTCGGGCTCGGCGGCAGCGCCCGCAGTACGTGGTCCCCGCAACGGACCGCTCTCATCGTCGTCCACCACTTGACCGCCGCCAATCGCCTCGTCGGGGACGTCGTCCCCTTGCTGGAAGGGGACCCGCGCGTCCAGCTGTTCTGGACCACCCCGCCCGGCGGCGCCTTCTCCCACAGCGGTGTGGAATTCCTGCGGGGCCACGACGGCGTCGTCCTCCCGTGGCAACAGGCCGTGTCCCACCGATTCGAGCTGGCCGTCGCGGCCTCGCTGGGCGGCGGGCTGGAGAACGTCCACGCGCCCGTGCTGGTGCTCGGGCACGGTTCCGGCCCCGGCAAGCTCTTGTTCCGCAGGGAGGGCGACGGACCGGCCGCCCCGCGCGACGTCGCGGGGGCGCACAGCGGTCTGATCGCCTACGGCAGGGTCGTTCCGTCGCTGCTGGGGGTCGCGCACCACCGGATGCGCGACGTCCTCGCCCGTACCGTCCCGCCCGCCGCAGAGGTGGCGGAGGTGGTGGGCGAACCGGCATTCGACCGGCTGACGGCCGGTGCCGACCGCCGGGCCGCCTTCCGGCGGGCGCTGGGCGTCGGAGACGCGCAGAAGCTGGTCGTCGTGTCGTCCACGTGGCAGCGCAACTCCCTGCTCGGGACCCGCCCCGACCTGCCCGCGCGGCTCATCGGCGAACTGCCGCCGGCGGGCTTCCGCGTCGTCGTCATCCCGCACCCGGGCACGTGGGTGTGGCACGGACGACGCCAGGTGCGCGCCTGGCTCGGCGCGCAGGGCGGCGATCCGGAGCCGGGGGTGCTGCCGCCCGAAGACGGGTGGCAGGCGGCACTGGTCGCGGCCGACCTCGTCATCGGCGACCACGGAAGCGTGACCTACTATGCGGCCGCACTGGGCCGGCCCGTGCTGATGGGGGCCTTCCCCAAGGGCGACGTCGACCCCGCCTCCCACAACGCCCTCCTGGGCCTGACCGCCCCCCGGCTGGACCGCGGCGTGCCGCTGCGCCCGCAGGTCGAAGAGGCGATCGGCGCCCACGTCCCCGAGCGGACCGAGTGGTACCGCAGCCAGCTGACGTCCGCGCCGGGTGCATCGGCGACGCTGCTGCGCTCGGCGATGTACCGGCTGATGGGGCTCGCCGAACCCGCCACCCCGGCGCGGACGCCGCCCATTGCCCTGCCGCGGCTGCTGCCGTCGCTGTCAGGGGAGGGGGCGGCATGAGCGGAGCCGTGCGGATCCGCGGTGAGATCACCATTACCGACACGTCCACCGACCGCGGGACACGGGCCGTCGCCGACGATGTGCTGTGGGTCGGCGGCCGCACCCGCGACCCGCGGTGGGGGAACGTCGCCGACGTCATCACCGGCATCGGTGCGGGGCCGTTCCCCGGCCCCGCCGGCCCGCGAGCGCTGCTCGACGATCACCCCGGATGTCTGGTCGCGGCCGTCCGGGGCCGGGACGCCTGGCGGGCGGCCGTGCGCGACGGGCCGGCCCTGGTACTGCCCGCGCGGTTCGCCGAGTGGCGGGTGGCGCTGGGACTGTGCCTGGCGCACGGCTGGATCGGGGCGGGCGGTTCGGTCGGCGCCCTGGCCTCCCCGGCAGCGGGCGAGGCGCTGGCCGGCGCTCTGGCGGCGATCACCCCAGGTCGGCCATGCGGCGTCGCACCGTTTCGGCTTGCGGGGAGCCTAGTCGGCTATAGATGGCGTGGGCCTCTGCCAGGTGCGTGCGCGCCTCGCCGCTGCGTCCCCGGGCGAGTGCCGCATCCGCGAGGAGCGTCCGAACCCGGGCCGTCTCATGCCGGGCGGACAGGCGCGCGGTGATGTCCAGCGCCTCCGTCAACGCCTCCTCCGCATCGTCGTAGCGGCGCGCGGCCAGCAGCGTGGTGGCCATCCCGATGACCGCGCGTGCCTCGTGGTAGTCCTCGCCGCTCTCCGCGAAGAACGCCCGCACCCTCTGGAAGTGGCCGAGCGCGATGTCGTGCCTTCCGGCGTCGCGCTCGGCCTCGCCCAAGTGGCGGTCGACGATGGCGATGCTCCGCTGTCGGCCGAGTTCCGTGAAGAGCTCGCGGGCCCGGCCGAACCGGGTGACCGCTTCCTCCGGGCGGCCCCGCGCCAGTTCGGCCACCCCGAGCCCTTCATGGGCGGTCGCCTGTCCCAGCCGGTGGTCCGAGCGCCGCCACAGGCCGAGCGCGCGCCGGAACGACTCCGCGGCGTCGTCCGGCGACCCCGACATGAGGAACGCGGTGCCCAGCGCGCCCACGAGCCGCGCCTGCGCCTGGTCGTCGCCGATCGCCTCCGCCGACGCGATCCCCGACCGGTGGGTGGCGAACCACGTATCGAACGGCTTGGTCAGCGTGAAGTGGTTCCACAGGGCCTCGCACAGTTGCCAGGCCATCCGATGGCGGCCCGTCCCGGTGCAGTGGAGCACCAGCGCCCGCAGGTTCGGCTGCTCATCCGCGAACCACGCCAGGGCGGCGTCCCTCCCGGAGAAGACCGACGGCCCCTCGCGGACCTCGGCGAAGAGCGGGCTGAGCTGCCAGCGGCTCGGGTTGAGGACGAGGTCGGCGGCCATCGCCGTGCGCAGGTAGTGGTCGACCAGCCGGTCCAGCGCGGCATCGCGCTCCTGCGCGTCCTCCTCGTCGGCGGCGCGGTCGTGCGCGTGGATGCGGACCAGGTCGTGGAAGGAGTAGCCGCCGGTTCCGTCGTCCTCCAGCATGCTCGCCCGGACCAGGCGGTCGAGTCCCTCGTCCGCGTCGTCCTCGTCGGCGTCGATGAGCGCTGCGGCGGCGTCCACGCCGAGGCGCGGTCCCGGATGCAGTCCGAGGAGGCGGTAGAGCCGGGCGGCGTCGTCGGGCAGCGCCTGGTAGGAGAGGTCGAGGACGGCGCGCACGGAGTCGTCCTCGTCCTCGCCGCCGTAACGGGTGAGGGCGGCCAGGCGCCGCCGTTCGTCGCTCAGCTCGTCGACCATCTTGCCCACGGGGCGTCCCGGCCGCGTGACCAGGCGCCCGGCCGCGGCGCACACCGCAAGGGGCAGCCGCCCGCATAGCGCCACCAGCCGTCGGCGCTCGTGGTCGCCGAGATCGTCGCGGCGCCCCGCCACCAGGGCCGTGAGCAGATCGGCCGCGGCGTCCTCGCTCAAGGGACCCACGTCGATGAAGCGCGCGCCGGAGCTCACCAGCCCGGGCAGTTGCAGGCGCGTCGTCGCCAGGACGAGATGCGCTCCGGGTCCGGGGAGCAGCGCACGCACCTGCGCCGCGCTGATCGCGTTGTCGAGGAGGAAGGCCAGGCGGCGGTCGGCGGTCCGGGCGCGGAACAGCGCCGAGCGGGCGGCCAGGCCCTCGGGGATCTCGCCCGGGGCGCAGCCCAGCGCGCGCAGCAGGCCGTCGAGGACCTCGGCGGGGTCGGCGGGGCCGGACGGCGTGAAACCGGCGAGGTCGGCGTAGAGCTGGCCGTCGGGGAAGAACTCCTCGGCGGCGTCGTGCAGGAAGGACGTGGCGAGCGCGGTCTTGCCGACTCCTCCCGTCCCGACGAGCACGGTGATCCGGGTCGTCCGTCGCTGGGCCGCCGCCCGAGCGTCCTCGCGCAGTCGCCGGATCTCGTCGCGGCGATCGGTGAAGACGGGGGATTCCGGTGGGAGCCGGCCGTGCGGTCCCGCTATCTGAGGGAGCGCCTGCTGGACGTGGATACCGCCGTAGACCGTTCCGGCTTGGACGGATTGGCCGTGAACACGGCCCGAAACGAGGTTGGCGGAGGGCGCGGGCGTGCCCCTTTCGGCGTCACGGCCCGGACCGTGTTCACCGCCGTTTCCACCGCTCTGCATGGACGTGTTCCTGTTGTGTAGGGGGATTCGCCTGCTTTGTACCCGGAATGCCCGCAACGGAAGCGCCCGCGGAACACGGGCGCCGACGTTGCGTATTCGTGTCGGGACGATGTGTAATGATCACGGCGCGGCGAAGGGGACGCGAATCGGCGTGATCCGGTTGTTTCCGCCTGTTGGTGCCTTCGAGCGTGAAGTATTCCCAGGTCACAGGCGTTCATGCAGAATGAAGGCGGTGTCCGGGTGGGTCCCTGCTTCAGAAGCCGGGAAGCGGATCTTGTTTCCGGTCGGGACGTGTGTCCGGAAACGGCCAGGCGAACACGGGCCGTTACGCCGACCAGCCCGACCAGTGGTGCACCGACACGAGGACCACCGCACCCTCCGGCGGAGAGGTGCGGTACTGCCGGTAACGCTCGGCCAGACGCGCGATCGCCGCGCCGCGTTCGCGGCCGGACTCGACGATGCGGGCCGCTCCGTCGGCGCGGACCCACCACAGCCGCCGCCAGTCGTCGTCGTACTCGTCGGCGAGCAGGCACACGTTGGGGTTCGCCCGGATGTTGGCGAGGCGCTTCAGGCGCGTGGTCCGCTTCGGCTTGGCGTCCACGGCCATGGCGATGGTGTCGCCGTGGACGGCGAAGACCACCGGGACCAGGTGCGGCCTGCCGTCGGGGCCCGAGGTCGCCATCCGGGCGACGCGTCGGCCGCTGAACATCTCGCGGCAGTGCTCGACGGACCAGGCCATGGGGCGAATGTCTCACAGATGCCCCGTACGGGGCCCGCATACGGAGAATCCGAGGACACTCCGTGACCATCGTCACTACAAAACGTTACGACGCCGTCATGGTGTGTCGACGGCTCGCAACGTGGCGCCGGGATCGTCGGAGCCATGGGTGGATACACACGTGGGACCGGCCCGGACACCGCCGCCGACGGCACCCCTGCCGGGCGGCCGGGTTTCATCGGCCGGGAATTCCTTGAGATCGGGACACTACTCTTCGCCGCGGGGGCCGCGCACCTCCTGATCCTCGCACTCGGGCACAGCGACATCGGTGCGCCGGTGCTGGTCGGGGTCGGGGCGGCCCTGATCATCGTCTCCTCATGCCATCGATGGCGGCGGCACCGCACGGGAGCGACCGCGACTCCGGACGTCGGAGACGCGGCCGATCCGGCGCGCCGGATCGACGCCCGCGACGCCGCCGGGCCGGATGTGCCGGGCGATCCGTCAGCGCGTTCGGCCGCGCGGCACGGCCGCGAGCGCCTGTGGCGGATGCGGGTGGGGGTCAGCGACGTCCCGGGCGGCCTCGCCGCCCTGACCGCGCAGTTGGCCCGGCTCGGGGTCGACATACGCCTCCTGCACGTCCATCCGGGCGGTGCCGAGGCGATCGACGAGTTCTATGCCAGTGTGCCGTCCGACGTGGAGCCCGACCGCCTGCGGGCGGCGCTCGTGCGCGCCGGCGGGCGCGATGCGGTGATCGAGCCCGCCGACGCCCACGAGTTGAGCGACACCGCGAGCAGGGCGCTGTCGTTGGCGGCCGGACTCGTCGCGGGAACGGCGACACTGCCGCGCTCGCTGGCGGCCCTGTCGGGGGCCGGAGGGGTCGAGCACCAGGCGGTGGCGCCGCCGGGACTGACCGCCGACGGTTTGTCGGGGGAGCGTATGGCGTTGGCGTCACCGGAGGGCGGTGTGCTGGTGCTGAGCCGACCCGGAATGCCGTTCACGGCCGTGGAGTTCGCACGCTGCCGCGCTCTGGTGGATGTGGCCGGCTCGCTGCACTCCCTCCCGCGCCCGGATCGTTACTGATCGGCGACGACGATGCCAGCATGAGCGCGGAAAACGAAGGGGGTTGTGCCACGAGGAGGGGGTATCGCGGCACTACCCGCCGGTACCCTATCGGCCGGGCGGGCATCGGTGCCATAGGTCCACGGCATTGCTCAGGCGAATTGGGTGCTTTTGGTGCTGGGTGTCGCGATATCGCTTAGCGACCGGCGCCGGTCGGCGGACGAGGAATGCGTATCGTCCGTTCAGCTGATGGCCTCGGTCTCTATCGTGGTCCGGCCTTCAGTCGCGATTTGAGGTTGCTTCCCTCCCATGTGGGCTCATCGCCGAGTGGGATGGGTGGTTGCCATCCGCAAAGGGCCGATGTTGCCCGTGTGGGTGGCGGGGCCACGTGCGCAGCCTGGGGTTCGGTCGATCTTCAGCGAAAATCCAACCCGCTGGGAGGAGGCTGCTAGCGGAAGTCGCGAAATGCGCCCACTACCACGGGGGCAGTGGGCGCATCGGAGTCATTTACAGAAGCATGGAGCTCGCCTCTGCGGTGCGCTGAAATATTTCCCAGCCGTAGTGGGCGACGTACGTCGATGCCACTGCGATGACGCCGGGTACGCTGATGGACATCGGGCTCCTTCGTGGTGTCAGTGATTTCGTCGAGAGCTCGGTCGGCGGTGTCCAGGGGTGCGTAGATTGGAGTCTCCACCCCGGACATTCGTCGTTCCGCCGACTTTGACCAGCAGGAATTTACGACGTGTAGAGATGATAGCGCCTCTGGTCGCCAGTCTGTACGTCTACACCCCATCGGGTGTAAATGTCGCTTCCAGGGCGGCGGCGAACTGGTGGGCCTCAGGTATCTCCAGGTCGCGCGCTATTTGCACTGCCTGTTCGAATTCTTCGCGCGCCGCCCGGATGTTGTTCCTCTTGATATTGAGATATCCGCAGCGCGCGAGCGCTTCGGATTTCTCCTGGGCCAGTCCGTGGCGGTCGGCGATGTGCACCGCTTCCCGATAGCTTGCGAATGCCTCGTCGTCACGATCGATCCGGGCATGAACATCGCCGATGCCTATCAGGATCTCCGGCTTGCGTTTCGCGTCACCGAGGTCAGCGGCGATCGTCAAACTCGAGCTGAGACGCTCCATCGCGAGACCCGGCGCGTTCAGCTCCAGATACGCCCGCCCAAGGTTACACAGCGTCGTCGCCTCGTTCCACCTGTCGCGTGTTTCGCGTTGGATCCGCAGAGCAGCGAGATAGTGGGTGACCGCTCCCTCGTAGTCCCACCTGTAGGCACGGAGTTCGCCGACGTTGGCTCGGCAGACCGACTCCGCCGACCTGTTGCCCAGCTCCCGGTGGAGCGTGACGCTCTCGAACAGCAGGCGTTCCGCCTCCCGGTAGAAGCCCAGACCCTTGTATGCTCCCGCGAGGTTGTTCTTCCACTGAGCACGCCGGGATGTGTCGTCGACAGTGGGGGCGAGCGCCAACGCCTCATTGAAGCCGTCGATCGCGGCGCGGTACTTGCTCAGGCTCAGATCGCAGGTCGCGACCTCCGCCAGGCAGGTGGCCATGCCTGCCGTATGCCCCTCCGCGCGGTACAGCGCCAGCGCGTCTCGGTGGTGTGCGCGCGCCGCGCTGTACGACCCCAATCGGTGTTGAATCCTTCCCAGGTGAACGAGTGACTGGGCGGTCCCGATGGTGTCGTGTACGTCGATGAAGAGGGGGAGCACCCTTTCGATGGTCCGCTGCGCCTCCTCCCACCGCCCCGCGCGGATCTGGGCGGCACACAGGTCCGAGAGCGCATGGGCGAGCCCCGACGGGTTCTCTTCCTGGGACCTGCTCTCCACCGCCCAGCGGTGGAGGTCGATGTCGGCTCCATCCCACGGTCCGTAGGCGTCGAAGAAGCCGCCCAAGGCGTGCGCCAGAGCCGCGGCGTGGTGTTCGAAGTCCCGGCGCGCCTGGGTGGCCACGGACAGCAGGACCCGGCGCTCGGTGGCGAACCACTGGGCGGCCGCCTCGGCCGAGTCGAAGAGCCGCCCCTTTCCGGGGGAGGGGATTTCGGGACGGAGCCGGTGCCGGTGGGGGAATCTCATCCGATCCGCCTCCCCGCACGCGCTCAGGTAGTGGTCGAGCATCCGGCCCAGCACCGCTCGGTGCTCTGTGACGGGCAGTTCCTGTTCGGCCCGGGAATGGGCGAAGGCAGCGAGCAGCGCGTGCATGGTGTAGCGGTGGGCCTGTGGCTCCTCGATGAGCGAGTGGTCGGCCAGCTCCTCTAGGACCAGCGCGCCCCGGCCGGGCGGCTCACCGATCACCGCCGCCGCGGCGTCAAGGTGGAACTCCGGGGTCGGGTGCAGTCCAAGGCGGACGAACGCCGCGTGCGCCGGTGCGCTGAGACCGCGCAGGCTCACCTCGAACACCGCTTGGAGGTTGCGGCTGCTGCCGTGCCCGATCACCGCGATCCGATCGCGCGCCTGCTCCAGCTGGCCGACGATCTCACCGAGGGACCAGGCGGGATGCTGGCGCCACCGGTTCGCCATCAGGCGCAGGGCGAGAGGCAGCCGGTCGCAGAGGTCCACCAGTCGGGCGAGGTGCTCGTCGGCCCGTGCGCGCTCGCGCTCGGCGAGCTTGGCGAACATCGCGACGGCGTCGTCGCGCTCAGGGACCGCAAGCCGGGTATGCCGTGCGCCGTCGAGTTCGTGCAGGCGCTGGCGGCTCGTGATGACGACCGTGCAGCCGCTCGCGCCGGGGATCAGCGGCCGGACCTGCTCATGGCCGGCGGCGTCGTCGAGGATGACGAGGGAGCGTGTCCCGGCCGTCCGGTCGCGCCACAGCGCCGCCCGCTGCTCAAGCGAAGAGGGAATGCTCTCCGCGGCCACGTCGAGCATGACCAGGAGTTCGTGCAGGGCCTCGAATGGGTCCTTGGGCCGGTTCTTGTCGGCCCCGCGCAACTCCAGGTGCAGTCGGGCATCGGGGTAGACGTCCTTCAGGCGGTGGGCCGCATGGGTGGCGAGGGCCGTCTTCCCCACGCCGGCCATGCCGTTGATGACATGGACGGTGGTGGCGTTGGGAGAGGGGGAGCGCGCCGAGGAGAGGAGGGCGGCGAGTTCGGTGTGGCGGCCGGTGAAGTCGGGGATGTCGCGGCTGAGGTTGTCGCGCTGAGGGCGGGGCGCCCGTTGCCCTGGGGACGGCGGGGAGCCCCGGGGGCGGGAGGCCGAGCCCAGGAGCGTCTGGTGAGCTCGCTGGAGATCCGCCCCCGGGTCGGTGCCGTGGTCCTCGCGCAGCCGCCGCTTGATCGTCTGGTAGACGTCCATGGCCTCGGTGGTCCGGCCCGTTGCGTGCAGCGTCGAGATCAGGTGGCGGGCGAGGAGTTGGTCGTCGGGATAGTCGGCCAAGTGGTCGTTGAGGGGGCCGATGAGGTCGTCGGGATCGCGCAGCCGCGTCGCCAGCCGCCCCCAGGACGCGAGCGCGGTGCGGTGGGCGCGGCGCATGTGTACCCGGGCCGACTCCGCCCATGTTCCCGACAGCCCCGTTAAGGGCTCACCGCGCCACAGCCCCAGGGCATCGTCGAGGCGCGCCAGGGCGGTATCCGCGTCGCCGCTGCGCTCCGCCGCCTTCGCTCGGCTGCACAGCCCGCCGAACCTGAGCCAGTCCACCCGCTGTGCGTCGATCGAGAGCGCACAGATTCCGGATTTATTGGTGATGACGGGTTGGCTCGCTCCCGCTGCGGTCAATTTGTTCCGGGTTCGCGAAACGTAGGAATTGAACGTGTTGGCGTTCATTTCGTCGCCGTTATTGATGCGCCGGGCGACGATCTCTCGCGGAACCGGTCGGCCGCCCTCCCAGCCGAGGGCGGCCACCATCGTCTTCTGTCCGGTTTCTAGATCGACCGGGCGGCCCGCGACCAGAAGTTCTACCTGGCCCAGTACTCGTAGTTCCAATGGAGCCTCCTTACTCCGATCACCCCCCAAATCCGGATAGTGCCCCGAAAATCGGTCATACCACTGGCCGAAACGTGTCACCTGCATCGATGTGCGATCTTGTCGTGGGTGGTAGTGCCGATGACCTGCGGTCATTCCGGGGTGGACGGCGGCGTGGACTCCGGACAGGACAGCATTGTTTGGCCAATTCGGTAAGGCAGGGCTGTCCCGTCGGACGAGGTCCCCGGAGGCGATTACGGCGAATGCACCTGCAAATGGCCGCGAATATGCATCTTCCGTCGCCAGGCGGCCATTCGGAGTCCGGCTCGGACACGCCGTACGCAGGCATGCGGTACTCGGTCGGGATTCGGCAGTGTTGGGTCCGTGAAACGAGGAGAACCGCGGTCGTTCCCGGTCAGCCCCGCTCCTGCTCCGCTGGGGGAGATCCGGCCGACCGCGCGCAGACCGCTGGATCTGCTGCTCGGGGTGGCCGGGGTGCTGGCCGTCGCCGCCGTGCTGTTCGCGGTGCGGGTGGTCACCGGCGAGACCGAGCCCGCGGCCCCCGCCGAGCTGCGCGCGCTCCTGCCGCCCTCCCTGCTCGCGCTGCTCGCCGGCGCCGCCAACCTCACCATGATCGTGCTGGCCGGGGCGACGGCGGTGGAGCGGCTGCTCCGCCGTGAGTTCCGGCAGGTCGCGCGCGCCCTGTTCGGGGCCGGCCTCGCCTACGGGATCGTCGGCGCCGCCAACGCCACGGTGGCCGCGATCTACAGCCCGGGCGGACCGCCCGAAGCGCTCGCCGCGGCCGCGGCGCACAGCGTCTTCACCAGCCCCCTGCACTCCTACGTCGCCGCCGCCGTCGCCTACATCGGGGCGTTGCCGCTGGGTCGGCTGCCGCGGCTGCGCGGCGCGATGTGGCTGTGCATCGCCATCACCGCCGCCTCGGTGGTGCTGGCCGGCGTGACCACCGTGCTGGCGCTGCTGCTGACCGTGCTCGTCGGCTGGGCGTGCGCGTCGGCCTCGCGCTACGCCATCGGGCTGTCGCGTCCGGTCCCCGCCACCGAGCGGCTCGTCCGCGAACTGCGCCGCTTCGGCCTCGACCCCCTCGGGGTCGCCTCCGACGGCACCGACGACGAGGGCAACCAGCGCTTCGCCGTCGACACCGCCGGCCGCCGCCTCGACGTCGTCGTCATGCGCGCCGACGACACCAGCGGGTGGTGGAAGCGGCTCCTGGCCCTGATCCTGCTCCGCGACCCCGTCGCGCCGCCGGTCCTGCCCGGCCTGAACCGCCGCCTCGAACACGCGGCGCTGCTCGGGTTCGCCTCGCACGCCGCCGGCGCCGACGTCCCCCGCGTGCTGGCCATCGGCGAACTCGGCCTCGGCACGGTCGCCCTGGTCTACGAGCACCTGCGCCTGGTGCCCCTCGACGACATCGGCGACGACGCCATCACCGACGACCTCCTCGACGACGTCTGGGCGGAGCTGTGCCTGCTGCACCGCCACCGCATCGTGCACGGCGGCCTGAACGGCGACACCATCGGCCGGCGGCCGAGCGGCCGGGTCGCGTTCACCGGCCTGTCCGGGGGCGGCGTCGCCGCCTCACCGATCAAGGCGTCACTCGACGTCGCCGCCCTGCTGACCGTCCTGGCGCTGCGGGTGGGCGAGACCCGGTCGGTGAACGCCGCCGTCCGGGTGCTCGGCATGGAGGGCGTCGCCGCCGCCCTGCCGTTCCTCCAGACCGCCGGGATGCCGTTCGGCCTGCGCAAACGGCTGCGCTCCCGCAGGGAGGTCCTGGGCGCGATCCGAGGCCGGATCGCAGAACTCGCCCCCGGGGCGCCGGCGCGCCAGGCGCGGCTGGAGCGGATGCGTTCCCGCACCGTGGTCAGCGTGGTGGCGGCGACCGTCGTCGGCTTCGTCCTCGCCTACCAGCTCGCCGGCGTCGACTTCGGGACGATCTCCGGCGCCGATCTCAGCTGGGCGTCGGCCTCGTTCGCCGCGTCGCTGGTGTGCATGATCGCCGCCGCGCTCGCGCTCATGGGGTTCGTGCCCATCCGGCTGAACCTGTGGACGACGGTGCTGGTGCACTACGCGGGCTCCTTCATCCGCATCGCGGCGCCCGCCGGGCTCGGGTCGATCGCCCTCAACGCCCGCTACGTCACCTGCATGGGAGCCTCGCCCGGGGTCGCGCTCTCGGCGGTCGGTCTGTCCCAGGCCGTGGGGCTGGTGACGCACCTGCCGATCCTGCTGGTGTGCGCCTACCTCACCGGGACCGCCTACGTGGCCGACTTCTCGCCCTCGGGGACGCTCATCGCGGTCACCGCCGTGATCGGCCTTGCGGTCACTGCGGTCCTGGTGCTGCCGCGCCTGCGCCGCGCGGTGTTCGACCGGGCGCGCCCCTACTTCCACGGCACCCTCCCGCAGATGCTGGACCTCCTCCAGAACCCGCGCCGCCTGGCCATGGGGGTCGGCGGCACCCTGCTGCTCACCGCCGGGTTCGTGCTCTGCCTGTACTTCTCCATCGCGGCGTTCGGCGGAACCGCGAGCCTGGCGGCGGTGGCCGTGGTGTTCCTCGCCGGCAACGCCATCGGCTCGGCCGCCCCCACGCCCGGCGGGCTGGGCGCCGTCGAGGCCGCGCTGCTCGGCGGCCTGACCACCGTCGCCGCGGTGCCCGCCGCGGTGGGCCTGCCTGCGGTCCTGCTGTTCCGGCTGTTCACCTTCTGGCTCCCCGTCCTGCCGGGGTGGGGGGCCTTCCACCTGCTCCAGCGGTGGAAGGCCATCTGATCCGGCCACCGGGCGCCGCGCCGGGGCGGTGCCGGCGCGCGCGGCGGGGTTGTCATAGGGCCTGCCTAGTGTTCGCCGCGTAGCGACGGCCTGAGGAGGCAGCGTGCAGCGGTCACAGCACGGCATCGGACCCGGCGGCGAAGGCGGCGGGGCGGACGCGTTCGTCATTCCCGGCGCGTGGTGGGCCGATGGCCATCCGGGACGCGGCGGCGCGCCCTGCCCGGTGCCGGCGGTCGACCCTGACCGGCTCCGGCTGCTCGAACGGGCGATGGTGGCGGGGCGCCGATGGGCGCTCGCGGAGGCGCGGAGGCTCGTGCTGGACCACCCGCTTCTGCGCGCCACCGCGCGGGGACTGGTGTGGGTCGCCGGCGACGGGGCCGCGTTCCGTGTCGCGCCGGACGGCACCTTGGCCGGCGTCGACGGCCGGTCCCTGGATCTCGCGGATGGGGAGAGGGTCGGCATCGCGCACCCCGTCGAACTCGGCGCCGCGCTCGACGCCTGGGTGGGGGTGTTCGCGGCCCGGGAGATCCTCCAGCCGTTCCCCCAGCTCGGCCGGTCGGTCCGTGTTCTGAGCGGTGATGAGCGCGGCGCCGTGGAGCTCACCGCTTTCCACGGCCACACCGTGTCCGCCGACAGGGTGGCCGCCATGGCGGAGCGCGGCTGGGAGCTGGACGACCGTGGTGGCGCCTTTGCGGGGGGCCGGCTCTCATGGGCGCTGCGCGGCGACCGCGCCGTGGTGGTCGAGCTGGGTCCGGCCGTCCCGGCGGCCGCGCACGGCTCCGGGTCCGGGGACGGGCGGACCATCACCCGGGTGCGGCTCGGCGACGGTTCCGCCGAAGGAGCGGGCACCGCCGGTCCGCGGTGCTTCGGCTCGCTCGACCCGGGGGCCGCCTCGGAGGTGCTCTCCGACCTGATCCGCCTGGTCGCCGCGGACTGAGGGGTGCCGACAGGGGAGCGGACCGGCGCGCTTCATCGGCGCCGCACCCCCCGACCCCCTCGTCGCACCCCACCCCTGCCCCCCGTTCACCCCGCCCCATATGCCCGCTCGGTGCTCACTGCGATGATGGGGCGCCGGAGCGGTCGAGCCGAAGGGACGGGACGCGATGGCGGGCGCAGTCGTGGCGGTGAGCCGCAGCGGGGTGCACGCGTTCAGCAAGGCCGACCAGGACGCCATCCGCCTGCTGGCCGGGCTCGGGGTGGAGGGCGACGCGCATCTGGGGCGCACCGTTCAGCACCTGTCGCGGGTGCGGCGCGACCCCGCACAGCCCAACCTGCGCCAGGTGCACCTGATCCACGCCGAGCTCCACGAGGAACTGCGCGCCGCCGGGTTCAGGGTCGGCGCCGGCGACCTCGGCGAGAACATCACCACCCGCGGCCTGGACCTGCTCGGCCTGTCCACGGGGTCGCTGCTGAGGATCGGGTCGGATGCGGTGGTGGAGGTGACCGGGCTGCGCAACCCGTGCACGCAGATCGACGGGTTCCAGAAGGGGATGCTGGCGGCGGTGGTCGGCCGCGACGCCGACGGCGCGGTCATCCGCAAGGCCGGGGTGATGGGGATCGTGCGCGCCGGCGGCGTGGTGCGTCCCGGGGATGCGATCGGTGTGGACGCGCCGCGGGGCCCGCACCGCCCGCTGGAACGGGTCTGATCCGGCCGGGACGCGAACGGGGGCGGTGGGCCCGCGCGCGGGAGGGCGCCCGTGCCCGGCCGGACCGCCGAGGAAGGGAGCGGCCCGGCCGGGATGGCGTGCCGCGCCCCGAGTGCGGGCCCCCGCGCGGCCGGGCGCCGGATCAGTCGGGCAGGGGCAGCAGGCCCCGGCGGTAGGCGGGGACCAGGTGGTGCGGGACGAGCGCGCTGCGCCCGCCGATGGTCAGCCGGACGAGGTCGGGTGTCTCGGCGCGCCACTGGGAACGGCGCTTGCGCGTGTTGGAACGCGACATCCGGCGTTTGGGAACGGCCATGGGATTCCTCGGCGGTCGTCGTGGGATCGGGCGGTCGGTCGTCTGGTGTGCCCCGGGCGCGTGACCGGGGCGGGCTTCACGCCGTGCCGTAGCGCCGCTGGAAGCGCTCGACCCGGCCGGCGGTGTCGATGACGCGGCCCTTGCCCGTGTAGAACGGGTGGCTCGCGCTGGAGATCTCGACGTCGATGACGGGGTAGGTGGCGCCGTCCTCCCACTCGATGGTGGTGTCGCTCGTGGCGGTGGACCGGGTCAGGAACGCGAGGCCGCCCGCGCGGTCGCGGAAGACGACGGGGCGGTAGTCGGGATGGATGCCGGGCTTCATGGGGCCTCCTGGAATGGCGGGTCGTCAGCGTTCTTCGCGGAAGTCGACGTGGCGGCGGACGACGGGGTCGTACTTGCGCAGGGTCAGCCGGTCGGGGCTGTTGCGGCGGTTCTTCGTGGTGACGTAGGTGTAGCCGGTGCGCGCCGTGGAGCGCAGCTTGACCACCGGCCGGAGATCGTTGCGTGCCATGGGGCACCTCCGGTTTCTCGGGATCGCAGGTCGGTGTCGGGGGACCGTCCTGACGTGTACAAGCGAATGATAACCGTTTTCATTCCCAGTGTGGACCATGGGTCCACAGGGTCCAGTGCGGCCCCCGTTCCACGGGGTTTCGGGGCGGGACCGGTGGGATCATGAAGCGGCCGGGCGCGGTCGCGCCGATGTCGGGAGGAGGGCGTGGGATGTCCAGGAACGAGCTCGCCGAAGAGGCGTGGGAGGCGCTGGCCCGCGCCCAGATGGCGCTGGTCCGCCGCTTCCAGGACGACTTCCGCGGATGGGAGGTCTCCATGCGCGAATACGACGTCCTCTACACCCTGTCCCGCTGCCCCCGCGGCACCCGGCTGCGCGATCTCAGCGCGCATGTGCTGCTCACCCAGCCCAGCATCAGCCGGCTCGTGGAGCGGATGGAGGACGACGGGCTGGTGTCGCGCTGCGGAGCCCCGGGCGACCGGCGCGGCGTCGTCGTGAGCCTGACCGACCACGGGCGCGCGGTCCTGCGCCGGGTGGGCCGTGAGCACGCGGCCGCCATCGACCGCTATGTGGGGAGCGCGCTCGACCCCGGTGAGCTGCGCGTGCTGCGCGACCTCTCGGTGAAGTTGCGCGACGCCCAGGCCGCGGCCCCGGTGTCGGACGACCGGGACCCGTCCGGACGCCCGGAGGTCGTCGGGAATTAAGTTGTGGGCAATCAAGTTGTGCTAAATTGAATTTTCGAGGAGGAGGTGCGCATGTCCGAACGGCCGGAGGGCGATCCGCTCTCCCTGGACAACCAGCTCTGCTTCGCCGTCTACGCGGCGTCGCGCGCGCTGACCGGGCTCTACCGCGAACTCCTCGCCGACCTCGGGCTCACCTATCCCCAGTACCTGGTCATGCTGGTGCTGTGGGAGCGGGGCACGCTCCCCGTCAAGGAGCTGGGCGCCGCGCTCCGGCTCGACTCGGGCACGCTCTCGCCCCTGCTGCGCCGGCTGGAGGCCGGCGGGCTGGTGGCGCGCACGCGCGGCACCGACGACGAGCGCGTGGTGCGCATCGCCCTCACCGACCGCGGGGCCGCCCTGCGCGAGCGGGCCACGGGCATCCCCGACCGGGTGCTCTGCGCTACCGGGATCCCCGAGGACGGCGTCGGAGAGCTGCGCGCGCTCCTCGACCGCATCACCGAATCGGCCGGGGCGGCGGCGCAGGAGCTGCACGCCGCCCGATGACCACCCGATCCCAGAGGGAGACACCGTGAAGGTTCTGTACACAGCCGAGGCCACCGTCACCGGCGAAGGCCGCAAGGGACACGGCAGCACCAACGACGGCCGCCTGGACACCGACCTTTCGGTGCCCAAGGGCGTGGGCGGCGACGACGGCCCCGGCACCAACCCCGAGCAGCTGTTCGCGGTCGGCTACGCCGCCTGCTTCCACGGCGCCCTGAAGAAGATGGCGCGCGAGGCCAAGGTCAAGGTCGACGGCTCCACCATCGACTCCAAGGTCAGCCTCCGCAGCGGCGACGACGGCCTCGACATCGCCGTCGAACTGCACGTCACCGTTCCCGGCCTGCCCGAGGAGGAGGTCGCCAAGCTGGTCGAGGCCGCCCACCAGTTCTGCCCCTACTCCCGTGCGACACGCGGCAACATCGAGGTGACCCTCACCTCGTCCACCGCCTGACCGCTCCGCCCCGCCGCCCCCGTGCCGCCTCCTGCGGCACGGGGGCCGTCGGGGAGGCCGACGGACCACGCGCCGGGCTGGCGGCGCTCGGGGAGCCGGACGCCGCACTGCCCCGCCACACCGCGGTGGCGGCGTACCTCCACGAGCGCGACGGCGACCCGGCGACGGCGGCGCGGCTCTACGCCGAGGCGGCCCACAAGGCGGCCGACCTCGCCGAGCGCGACCACCCGACGCGTCAGGCCGCCCGGCTCAACGCCCGCCGCTGCCGCTGACGGGCCGCGCCCGGAGCCCGGTGGCGGGAAGGCTCATCGGCCCGTCGCCCCTCCGGCCGCGCGTGGACCGCCCGCGTGCGTCTCCAGCGCTCAGTGGCGGGGACCGCCGCCGTTCGGGGCCGGGTGCGCGGCCGCCAGGTCGCGTGCCGCGTGGGCGGCGGCCCGGTGCGCGCTGATCATCGACGCCGACGGGCCGTATCCCACCAGGTGCACCCGCGGGTCCACCGCCGCCCGGGTGTCCGCCATGCGGATCCCGCCGAGGGGCCCGCGCAGCCGCAGCGGCGCCAGGTGCCCCAGAACGGGCCGGAACCCCGTGGCCCACAGCAGGACATCGGCCGGCACCTCGTGCCCGTCGTCCCAGGCCACACCGGTGGGCGTGATCCGGTCGAACATCGGCCGGGCGCGCAGCACCCCCCGTTCCCGCGCCTCCTCCACATCAGGCGTGGCGACCAACCCCGTGTAGCTGACGACGCTGCGCAGCGGCAGCCCCGCGGCGACCCTTTCGGCGACCTGGTCGGTCACCGCCACGAGATCGGCCTCGGTGGGCCGTCCCTCCCGGAACTCCGGCGGGCGGCGGGTGACCCACACCGTCTCGGCCACGCGTGACAGCTCCGCCAGGATCTGCACTGCGGAGTGCCCGCCCCCGACGACCACGATCCGCTGCCCGGCGAATGCCTCGGGGGCGTGGTACCCGGCGGCGTGCAACTGGCGGCCGCGGAACAGGGCGCGTCCCGGCACCGCCGGGATGAACGGGCGGTCCCACGTCCCGGTGGCGTTGGCGACGGCCCGCGCCCGCCATGTCCCCGCGTCGGTCTCCACCAGAAGGGGCGTCGCGCGCGTCGTCTCCACACCCGGGCCGTCGTTGCGCACCCGGCGCACCAGCACCGGGCGGCGCACCGGCAGCGCGAAGTGCCGCTCGTAGGCGGCGAAGTAGGCGCTGACCTCGTCTCCGCCGGGAGGCCCGGCCGATCCCCGGTCCCAGGGCAGGCCCGGCAGCCGCGTATAGGCGGACGGGGAGATCAGCCGCACCGAGCGCCACACGTGCCGCCACGCCCCGCCGGGCGCGCTCGCCCGGTCCAGCACCACGAACCCGTCCCCGGGGGAGAACCCGCGCCTGCCGAGGAAGTACGCCGTTGCCAGCCCGGCCTGTCCACCGCCGATGACGGCGACATCGACCTCGCGCACCGGTCCGCCGACCTCCGGCGCGCTCACCGCGCCACCGCCTCCGGCGCGTCGTCCCGCGGCACGACCACCCCCGAGGCCCGGGGCCGGGACCGGGCCAGCGCCATCGCGGTGACCGACGCCAGCACCAGTGCGCCGCCCGCCCACTGGGTCCAGGTGGGCTGGGCGCCCAGGAACGCGACCCCCACGACCGCCGACACCAGCGGGAAGGCGAGTTCGGCCAGCGTCGCGCGGCTGGCGGCGGTGCGGCCCAGGCCCCAGTAGTACAGCGACAGCGCCGCCAGGCCCGGGATCAGCGCCAGTGCCGCGATCAGGGGCAGGTGGGCGGCCGAGACCGCGAGCGGCGCGCCCGTGGCGAGCGCGATCGCCAGCGCCACCGGCAGCGCGATGGTGAAGCGCAGCGCGGTCACGTGCACGAAGGACAGCCGGGTCCCGGCCAGCCGGCCCAGCACCGTACCCGCGGCCCACAGCGCCGCCGCGCCCACGGCCAGGGCCGCCGCCTTGGCGCTGCTCAGGCTGATGGACAGGGGGTCGGGGAAGGCCAGGAACCAGGCGCCCGCCAGAGCGGGGACCGCGAACAGCGCGAAGCGCGGCGTCAGGCGCTCGCCCAGGACGGCGACCGCGAGCAGGATCGCGAACAGCGGCTGGAGCTTCTGCAGCACCTGCGGGGTGATGGGGTCGCCGGTCGTGAAGGCCATGGTGAACAGGGTGGTCGCCAGCGCCGAGGAGCCGCCCCCGATGAGCACCATGGCGGTGATCACCCGCGCCCCGGCACCGGCCAGGGCGCGGAAGGCGGGGACGATCCACGGCAGCAGCAGGACCGCGATGATCGCGTGCTCGTACAGGACGATGGTGGGCGCCGGCAGGGCCGCCGCGAGGGGCTCGCGCATCAGCGCGGAGGTCCCCCAGAATCCGGCGGCGATCGCCACCGCCCACATCCGGTCCCCGCTGCGCGTCTCAGCCACGTGCCACGTCCCCACTCCTCGATGCCGCCACCGCCGAACCACCGGCCCGGACCGCCGCATGCCGCGGCGACAATGGAGAACAGCCGACGGGGCACGCCCATTCCGCCTGCGAATAGGACATCTCGGACAATCCGCGGTGAGGGTCGTGCCCGCCGCCCGCCCGGCGGGTTGCGTCGCCGCCGACCGGGCCGGCATCCCCGCGACCCCGGCCCCTCGCGGCCGATCGCCACAGACCGCTGATGCGGTCCGGCCGCGCGGCCCGGTGGCCCGACGCCGGCCGCCGTGGCATCGAGGTCCGGTCCCCGGATGCACGACGTGCGCGGACCCGGCCGACGGTCGGTGTCGAGGGGCCGGCTTCGGGGCCTTCGCCCGGGTCGGCTTCCTGGCCGCGGCTCTGCCGGGGGGACCGTCGGGGAGGTCGCGGACGGGGACGGCCATGAGGCCGCCGGTCCTCCGGCCGCTCCGTGGCGTCGAGTCGGTTTCATCGGTGCGGGGCGTCCGTGGCGTTCGCGAACCGGCCGGTCCGCCGTTGGTGCCGCGCGGGTGCTGTTTCCGGGAGAGCGATCCCGGTTCGAATGGGTCGGCCTTTCCACTCGTCGCCGTGCCGGCGCTGGTCATGGGCGTCGCGGATGGGGGGCGGCGGCGTGGCCCGGGGCTCTTCGACGGGCGCCGCGGCGGTGCGGCCGGGGTTCGCCGATGCGCGGTGTTCGCGGACGGCCGGCCGGCGCGCGACGTTGCCCGCGCCCCGTGCCGGAGGCGATCCCGGCTCGAAGGGGCGCCGCTACGATCCCCGCATGGATCTCGCCGCCGCAGCAACCCTGTTCGACGGCGCCGCCGCCCGATACGGCGACGCCTTCCACCGCCGGGTCGCCGACCGCCTCGTCGGCGGGATCGCGGACTCCGCGGCGCCGGGTACGGTCCTCGACGCCGCGACCGGTACCGGCGACGCGGCGTTCGCCGTGCTCCGGCGGTTCCGGCCGGAGCGGATCGTCGCCGTCGACCTGTCACCGCGGATGGTGGAACGCGCCGCCGGGGCCGCCGCCGAGCACGACCCCGGCGGACGCATCGACTGGCGCACGGCCCCCGCGGTCCCCGCGCCGGTCGGCGACGGGACCGCCGACCTCGTCGTGTGCGCGTCGTCGCTGCACTTCCTGGGAGCGGAGGCGCTGCGCGACTGGAGGCGCGTGCTGCGCCCGGGCGGGCGGCTCGCCTTCAGCCTGCCGGCGCGGGCCACGTTCGACCCCGCGCCCGCCTTCGCCGCGCTCGTGCGGGCCGACATCCCCCTGCCGGACGACGACGTCCAGGCGGCGGCCATCGCCACCGGCGCGGGTTTCACCGCGGCCCGCGCCGACCGCCTGGACGTCCCCGGTGAACGCGCCCGAGCGGTCTTCCTCGTCCACGCCGCGGCCCCGTGACCGCGGCCGCCGCCCGGGAACGGCACCGCCGGACGGCGGCGGCGCGCTCCGGCCGAACGCCGGATTCAGAGGTGGGTGAGGACGTTGACCACCCGGCCGTCGGGGTCGCGGACGAAGAAGCGGCGGACACCCCACGCCTCGTTCCGCAAGGGGTGGACGATCTCCGCGCCGTTCGCGCACACGGCGGCGTGGACGGCGTCGACGTCGTCGACCCCGATGCTGATATCCGGGACGACGGGAGCGGTCGCGTCGTGGGTGGCGACACCGACCTGGGCCGTGGGCACCGAGGACGACGCGAACGACACGATCCAGCCGAGGTCCATGACCTCGTCCAGGCCCGGCGCCCGGTAGAACGCGCGGCTCTCGCCGAGCGCGCGGGTGTGGATGTCGGGGACGATCCGGCGAACGGACATCGGCGGCTCCGATCCATGGCGGGCGATGCGGTGCGCCCAGCGCCGCCGGCGCCCGGGGCGACCGCCCGTGAACACCCCTGCGGGGCGCCCGCGCCCACCTTATCCGCGCCATCCGAACAAGCATACGAACCCTGGACGGCACCGATGGCCGGGACCCCGCAGGGTCCCGGCCATCGGGCGGCGGGCGGCGGCTAGGCCGCCGTGTCCAGCAGCAGGAGCCGGTCGAGCATGTCCTGCAGGGTCACCAGCCCCGTCAGGCGGCCGTCGATCTCGACCAGCGCCAAGTGGCTGCGGCTCTCCCGCATGATGCTCAGCGCCGCATAGATCGGCGTGGTGGCCTCCAGGGTCAGCACCGGCCGCATGAGGTCGGCCGCCGTGGTCTCCGCGGGGCTCGTCAGCGCGTCGCGGACGTGCAGCACCCCGATCGGGTGCTCGCCGTCCATCACGACCAGCCGCAGGTGGCCCGACTCCCGGGAGAGCCGCTTGATCTCCTCAAGGGACGCCTCGGGGGAGACCGCCGCCAGATCCTCCCGGGCCGTCACGATCTCGCGCAGCGGCCGGGAGTTCACCTCCAGCGCCGTCGCCAGCTGCTCGCGGCGGTCCTCGTCCAGCGCACCGGCCTTCGCCGAGTGGTCGACGAGTTCCCGCAGGTCGTCCGGCCCGTGGCCGGCGGCCACCTCATCGACCGCCTCGACGCCCACGCGGTGCAGGCACCAGTTGGCGATGCCGTTCAGCGCGACCAGCAGCGGCCGCGTGAACCACATGAACGCCCGCATCGGGATGGCCAGCAGCGTCGCCGACCGCTCCGGGTGGGAGATGGCCCACGACTTCGGCGCCATCTCGCCCACGACCAGGTGCAGGAACGTCACCACGATCAGCGAGACGACGAACGACACCACGTAGGCGGCGGTCTCGGGCAGCCACTCGAAGAGGGGCTCCATGAGGTGGTGCACCGCGGGCTTGGTGATCGCACCGAGCGCCAGGGTGCACAGGGTGATCCCCAGCTGGGAGCCCGCGAGCAGCAGCGACAGGTCGCGGGCGCTCTTCAGCGCCGCGCGCGCCGAAGCGCTGGTCTCGGCGGCCTCCTCCAGCCGGTACCGGCGCGCGGCCACCAGCGCGAACTCGATGGCCACGAAGAACGCGCTGAGCGCGATGATGGCCGCCGAGATGAGCAGGGCGACGACCGGGTTCATGTCGCTCATGCGTTCACCCCGTTGTCCCGCGCGGCGAGGTCGGCCTCGCGCTCGCGTAGTTCGAGCCGTACCGTCTCGGGCACGTGCCGGTCGACGTTCTCCACACTCAGCTCCACCGAGCGGTGCGGGTCGTCGTCATGGGCGCCCGGGTGCCGCGGCAGGTCGATGACCACGCGGTCACCGGGCTCGGGCAGGCGGCGCAGCTCGTTGATGACGAGCCCGCCGATGGTCTCGTAGTCGCCCTCGGGCAGGTCGTGCCCGAGCAGCCGCTCGACCTCGTCGACGTGCAGCGCGCCGGGGAGCAGCCAGCTCCCGTCCTCGCTCACGCGCGCCTCACCGGCGTCCTCGGGGTCGTGCTCGTCGGCGATCTCCCCGACCAGCTCCTCGGCGATGTCCTCAGTGGTGATGACACCCGCCAGGCCGCCGTATTCGTCGACCACGCAGGCGAACTCCTCGTCGGCGTCGCGCAGCTGGTCGAGCACGCCCGGAAGCGGGAGCGAACCCGGAACGAGCACCGCGGGGCGGGCGACCGAGGAGACCTTGACGGAGTCGAGGTCGGCGTCACCCAGCGCCAGGACGTCGCGCAGGCAGATGATGCCCACGATGTCGTCCAGCCCCTCGCCCATGACCGGGAAGCGGGAGTGGCCCGAGGCCATCTCCTCCACCACCCGGCTGACCGGGTCGCCGGCCTCGACCGTGGCGACCTGGGGCCGCGGGATCATGGCGTGCTCGGCGGTGCGGTCGTGGAAGTCCAGCGTGCGGTCCAGCAGAGTGGACAGCTCCGCGGGAAGGTCGCCGCTCTCGCGCGACTCCTCCACGATCCGCTCCAGGTCGCGCGGCGTGGCCGCGTGCTGGACGTCCTCGACCGGCTCGATGCGCACCGACCGGAGCAGCAGGATCGAGGCCTGGTCGAACAGCCAGATCAGCCAGCCGAAGATGCGCAGGTAGATCGCCGTGGAAAGGGCCAGCCAGCGTGCCACCGGCTCGGGCCGGGCGATCGCCAGGTTCTTCGGGAACAGCTCGCCGAAGACCATCTGCACCACGGTGGAGAACAGCAGGGCCAGGACGGTTCCGGCGGCGATGCCCGCACCCACGGGGACTCCCGCGACGCCCAGCAGTTCACCGATCCCGGCGCCGATCATGGGCTCGGCGACGTAACCGACCAGCAGGCCGGTGACGGTGATGCCGAGCTGGGCGCCGGACAGCATGAACGATGTGCGTCCGGTGATGTCGAGGGCGCGTCGCGCGCCGGCGTCGCCTTGGGCGGCGCGGGCCTTCAGGCGGGAGCGGTCCACCGCCATGTAGCCGAACTCCTGGGCGACGAAATACCCCGTCGCCGCGGTGATCAGGATGACCACCAGCGCTCCGAGGAGGATGCTGAGGATGGTGCTTATCACCACGTCGCGCACACCGCCTCGGAGCTGTCAGTTCCGGTGCGCGCGCCGCCTGGTGAAGGGGGCTCGTCTGAGTCAGGGCCGCAGCGTCCGTCAAGGACGCTGCCGGTACTTCGGGACGGGTCCACGTTTCCTCTCTCTTCTCTCTTACACCGAGGATACGAATACGGAACCGGAGAAATTCCCCGGAGCCGCAGGTTGAATCATGGATTTTGCGCACGATTGCCCTTGTCACAGGGGGTGCGTGCCGATCATGGGCATTCTCCGCGGACACCGGAGGCCGACCGCGCGGTGCGCGGTCCGCGCCGCGGGTGTGCGGCGGAGCGCGGGCTCAGTCGGTCTGGGCGCCGTCCTCTGCCGGCGCGGGGGCCGACTGCCACTCGCGGCGGCGGGTCTCGGCGACGGCGATCGCCGTGGCGACGGCCACGTTGAGCGAGCCGACCCGGCCGATCTGCGGGATGAAGGCGACCGTGTCGGCGGCGGCCAGCAGAGCCGGGGAGCACCCGTGGTCCTCGGCGCCCACGGCCAGGCAGACGTCGCCCTCCAAGGGTGCGTCGTGCAGCGGGGAGGCGCCGGCCGCCAGTTCGATCGCCACGACTCTGAATCCGGCCTCGCGGGCCGCGGTGGCGGCCTCGGCCGAGGTGCGCAGCTTCTCCCAGCGCAGCTTCTTCTCCGACCCCAGCGCGGTCTTGCCGACCTGGGGGTGGGTGGGCTCGATGGCGTTGCCGGTGAGCCACAGGGTCTCGACCCCGAACGCGGCGCACGTCCGCAGGATGGACCCCAGGTTGAACGGCTGGGTGACGGACTCGACGATCAGGCCGATCCGGCCCTGGGTGCGCTGGCGCCATTGGCGGTTCAGACGCTTGACGTCAGTGGGGCGAAGCTGCGTGCTCACCTGGGGTGGTTTCCTCGTGCTTCCTGGCGCGGGGGTGCCGGATGTGTCGCCGCCCAGGATACAGACTCGGCGGCCGCACTCAGCAGGGCCCTCACCCGTTGATGCCGCGGGTCACACGCAGGATGCGGAAGCCGGCCCGGGACGCCGCCCGCTCGGCGGGGAAGCCCTCGGCCGCCAGCCAGCGCTGGAGGGAGTCGGCGCCGAGGTTGCGCTGCACCACCAGATGCGCGGCGCCCTCGTCGGAGAGCCGGCCCAGCCAGGTGCGCAGCAGGCCGTGCAGGACCGGCTTGCCCACGCGGATCGGCGGGTTCGACCAGATCGCGTCGAAGGGGCCGTCGAGGCCGGGGCCCGGCTCCGCGGGTGCGCCGTCGGCGGCGATCAGCCGGAATTCGGCGTTGGACACGCCGTTGGCCTCGGCGTTGGCGCGGGCCAGGCGCACCGCGCGCGCGTTGACGTCGACCCCGGTGACCGACGCCCCGGGGGCGCGCCGGGCCAGCGCCAGCGCGATCGGGCCGTACCCGCAGCCCACGTCGAGCAGGCGGCCGGTCCGGGGCGGCGCGGGCACGCTCTCCAGGAGCACGCGGGTGCCGAGGTCGACCCGGTCGGGGGAGAACATCCCGCGGTCGGTGCCCAGCCGCAGGTGCAGGTCGGGCAGGACGAGGGCCACGGTCGCCGGCCTGCTGGGCGCCCCGGGGTCGGAGTCGAAGTAGTGCTGGGCCACCCGGTGACGCTACCAGCTGCGCCGCCGAGGGGTGCGGGAGCGAGGGGTGGAGCGACCGACCGGTCGGTCGGTACTGTGATCGGCGCACCGACGAACCGACGAAAGGACCGGGCCGTGGGACGTTTCGACGGCAAGACCGCGATCATCACCGGGGCCAGCAGGGGCATCGGGCTCGCCGCCGCACAGCGCATCGTCGGCGAGGGCGGCAGGGTCGTCGTCACCGCCCGCGATCCCGGCCCGCTGCGCGACGCCGTCGACCGGCTCGGCGGCGCCGGAACGGCGGTGGGCGTCGCGGGCAAGGCCCACGACGACGCCCACCGCGCCGAGGCCGTCGACCGGGCGCTGACGGCCTTCGGCCGCATCGACGTCCTCGTCAACAACGCGGGCATCAACCCGGTGTTCGGCCCGCTCATCGACGTCGAACCCGCGGCCATGGCGAAGGTCTTCGAGGTGAACGTTATAGCCGCCGTCTCCTGGACCGCCGCGGTGCACCGCGCCTGGATGAAGGAGCACGGCGGCGCCGTGGTCAACGTCGCCTCGCTCGCCGGACTGCACCCGTCGCCCGGTATCGCGGCCTACGGCGCCAGCAAGGCCGCGATGATCAACGTCACCGCGCAGCTCGCCTACGAGCTGGCGCCCCGGGTGCGCGTCAACGCGGTGGCCCCCGCCGTGGTCAAGACGCGGTTCGCCGCCGCCCTGTACGAGGCCGACGAAGCGGGGGTCGCCGCCGGTTATCCCGCGGGCCGCCTCGGCACCCCCGACGACGTCGCCGCGGCCATCGCCTACCTCGCCTCCGACGAGGCCGCCTGGGTCACCGGCCAGACCCACGCCCTGGACGGCGGCCGCTCCCTGGGCTCGGGGATCGGCTAGGGCCCCGCTGCGGTGCCGAAGATCTGCCCCGCGTCCCTCCGGGGCGCCCGGTGCGTCGCCCACGACGGGTTCCGGATTCACGTGGCCGGGGCGAAGACGGGCCGGCCGGCCGCGCCCTCGCCGAGCTCGTCGTCGGGGGCGCCGGTGTTCTGGCAGGCGGTGAGCAGCCAGCGCCCGTCCTCCTTCGCCATGACCCACAACGGAGTGCCCACATCCGGCCCGTCCGGTGTCCGGTAGAACTGGCGCACCTTGACGGCGGCGACGTCGGGGCGGATGAACAGCACGTGTTCCAGCTCGAAGGCCACCGACATGTCCTGCATGCCGCCCGGAAGCGCCTGGCGGGTGAAGGCCGCTATCGCGTCGAGGCCGAAGAGGCGCGTGCCGCCGCCCGTCGTCCAGACCGCGTCGGCGCGGAACAGGCGAAGGAATTCGTCGGGGAGTTCGTTGTTCTGCGCGTGCTCGACCGCGGCGACCACCCGCCTGATCGCGTCGATGTCCGCCTCGCGTGCGCCCGTGCCGGTGCTCGATTCGCTCGTGTCGCTCATGGGGAGAACTCTGGAACATCAAGCTCACTTGAGGTCAAGGCCGCGGTCCGGCGCCCCGACAGAGGAACGGACATATCCGCATTTCACCGGCCGCGCGTTGCATGCATCGTGCCCGCCGGGGAAGATGGGGGAGAAGCGGCGAACACGGACGCCACCAGGCCGCGCACCCGCGACGCGGGTGCCCCCGCCCGCCGCGGACGCGGTTGCGGGGCGCTTTCGCCGCCCGGGCCCTGCGGCTCGGCCACGGCCCCGTGCACCAGGGCGTGGCGACACCGCCGCGGGACTCCCATCCGGAAGACACCGGCCGGGGGCTGCCATCCGGTGCCCGTCCGGGACGACACCATCGCTGGAGGTGGGCGCGATGCACACCACGAAACGCTGGAACGTCGACATCCTCCTCTCGGAGGAGACCGAGGGCGACCGCTCGCGGACGATGGCCGAGGTCGGGCTCGACGCCGAGGACGGCACCAGCCTTCGCGGCCACGGGATGGCGCAGAAGAACCCGATCGACAGCGATGTCCCCGAGATCGGCGACGAGCTCGCCGTCTCGCGGGCGCTGTCGGACCTCGCCCGCCAGCTGCGGCTCGCGGCGTCGGAGGACATCTCGGACAACACCTCGACCCCGTGGTTGCCGTGAGGACGCACCCCGGAACAGGAGCCGGATGACCGCCCTGCCCCAGCGTCCGGCCGCCCGCCGGGCCGCGGAGCCCGATTCGCGGCCCGCGGGCGCGCCCTGTGCGCCCCGGCGGCCACGGCCGGTTGTGGACGCATTGCAGCGGGCTGATGTTCACTGTGGCGTGATCATGCTGGGGCAGACTCGGCGACTATGACGACCTCTTCTGGTTCGCAGGCGAAACCGCGCCGCGTCCTGGGCACCGCGGACGCCATCGCGATCGGCGCCGGCGCCATGGTCGGCGCCGGTGTCTTCGTCGTGTTCGGCCCGGCCGCGGCCGAGGCCGGAGCCTGGATGCCGGTCGCCGTGCTGATCGCCGCCGTGGTGGCCTATTGCAATGCCACCTCGTCGGCCCGGCTGGCGGCCCGCCACCCCCAGTCCGGGGGTACCTACGTCTACGGCCGCGAGCGGCTGGGCGACCTCTGGGGCTACATCGCCGGGTGGGCGTTCGTGGTCGGCAAGACCGCGTCGTGCGCCGCCATGGCGCTGACCTTCGCCGCCTATGCGCTCCCCGGCTGGGAGCGGCCCGTCGCCGTGGCCGCCGTGGTGGCGCTCACGGCGATGAACCACCGCGGGGTGCGCATGGCGGCCTGGCTGTCGCGGGTGCTGCTCGCGTGCGTCCTCGCCGTCCTGGCGGCGGTGGTCGCGGTGGCACTGGGCGGCGGCGAGGCCGACCCCGCCGAGGTCGCGGTCTCGTCGCACTGGCCCGGGTTCTTCGGCCTGCTCGGGGCCGCCGGGATGCTCTTCTTCGCCTTCGCCGGATACGCCCGCATCGCCACGCTCGGAGGCGAGGTGCGCGACCCGCGCACCACCATCCCGCGCGCCATCACCATCACCGTCGCCGGGGTCTTCGTCGTGTACTTCCTGGTCGGGGTGTCGGTGCTGACGGTCCTGGGCCGCCGCACCCTGGCCGCGAGCAGCACGCCGCTGATCGACACGGTGGTCGCCACCGGGTGGCCGCAGCTCGCCCCGGCCGTCGCGGCGGGGGCGGCCCTGGCCAGCCTCGGCGCGCTGCTCTCGCTGATCCTGGGGGTCTCCCGGACGGTCTCGGCCATGTCCGCCGACGGGCACCTGCCGCGCTATCTGGCAGGCGTCCACCAGCGCACCGGGGTCCCGCAGCGCGCCGAGACCGCCGTCGCCGTCGTGGTGTGCGCGCTGGTCCTCTTCGCCGACCTGCGCGGCGCCATCGGGTTCTCCGCGTTCGGGGTGCTGGCGTACTACGCCATCACCAACGCTTCCGCCCTGCGCCTGGGCCCGGAGGAGAACCGCCCCCTGCTGCTGGTGCCCGTGACCGGGCTGGCGGGCTGCGTCGTGCTGGCACTGAGCCTGCCGCTGCCCTCGGTGGTCTCGGGGGCCGCGGTCATCGCCATCGGCGCCGGTATCTGGCTGGCGCGCCGCGCCGCGGAGGCGCGCCGCGGCTGACCCCGCGCCCGGCCGTCCCGGGGCCGGGGCTCACGCCCGGGTGTCCGACCCCAGGGCGTCCAGCGCCCGCCGGGAGGTCGCCGACAGGCGGATGCCGGGCAGCTCCTCGGGGGTGAACCACGCGCAGTCGGCCGTCGACCCCGCGGTCTCGGTCACCCGCAGAGGGCGCGGGTCGGCGATGTGGGCGTGGAAGAACACCCAGACCGCGTAGATGTCGACCGGTGCGCCCTCCGGCCCCATCTGGGCGTTCCGGGCGTGGTGGGCGATGCCGACCACCCCGCCCACGCCCGCGTCCTGGCCGGTCTCCTCGAAGATCTCCCGTCTCAGGGCCGCGCGGGCGTGCTCGCCGTGGTCCACGCCGCCCCCGGGCAGGTGCCAGGTGCCGGCACCGGGGAACCCCTCGGCGATCCTGGTGAGCAGGAGCCGGCCCTCCGGGTCGGTGACCAGCCCGTAGGAGGCGAACCGCCGCAGCGACGGCGTCTCCCGCTCCGGCTCCTCGGCCAGGAGTTCGGCGGCCCCGGGGCGGCACGGCAGGCCGGTGGCCCCGTGCGCGCGGGGCGCGGAGGGCGCGGGGCCGCCCTCGGTGTAGAACAGCCGATCGACGTGCAGCTCCACCGGGCCCGCCGCGCCGGCCACGGTGGTGATCTCGGTGCGCACGTCCCAGGCGCTGACCCGCGCGTCGGCGGGCAGCCCCGCCGCGGCGCGGGCGGCCTCGGCCGGATCGCCGCCGTACAGCACCCGGCGACCGGCCAGCGCGCCGTCGGGCCCGTCCCCGGCGGGCACCAGGGGGGTGCGGCCGTCGGGGCCGAGCCGCACCACGTGGGCCGTCACCCGGCGGCCGGTGCGGGGGGCGTCGCCCGCGCCACCGTCCCGTTGTGTCTGCTGGGAGCCCTGTGCCGTGTGATCGGTGTCCTGGTCCATGGCCCCAGTGTCCCGCCGCTCGGGGCGCACCCGATCACCGGGTCGGCGCCCGGGGCCGTGCGGGAACGGGGCGGGGTGAGGGCCGGAGGGCGTCGACCGGCCCTCCGGGGGTCGGGGGATCGAGCACCGTCATGGTCTCCGACAACCGATGCTCGGCTGCCGCTCCGGCCGGGTTCCCGGAGTTCTTCGCGGAGACGAGCGCCGTTGTGACCGCTACGCTCCACCGGTGTCCGGGCGGGGGAACGCGGTGGTCCGGCTCGCCGCGGCGGTGAAAGGCGCGGTCGAACGGCACCGGGAGTCTCGGCGTGGACATAGGTGCTCACGGTGCGCTCCGCCGGGCCGGGCCCGCTGACCTCCGGGGTCTCGTTTCGTCCGGGCCCGTACCCGACGGTGGGCCCGTCCCTACAACGCGCTCCCGCTCAGCGGCCCCGACACGCCCTCGTAGAGGGCGGCGCGGTCGCGCACCGCCGCGGGCGTGGGGGCGCGGGTGCGCCAGCCGACGTAGCCGTCGGGGCGGATGAGCAGGGCGGTTCCCGGTGCCGGCCGGTAGGCGCGGCGGGCGGTGCGGCCGCGGTCGCGGACGGTCTTGCCCTCCCATCCCGCGGGGACCGGGCCGTCGGTGACCAGACACGTGTCGAGGTGGGAGGGCAGGTCGGCGCCCGATAGCCGGGCGGCCGCGCGTTCGCCGAACAGCAGCAGCGTCGCCCGCGGGCCCCGGAACACGTCGAACAGCCGCATGTGCGCGCCGGTCGCGGCGTCGGTGATCAGGGCGTCCGGGGCCCTGTCTCCGGCGCGCACCCGTCCCCCGGACAGGTCGTCGGCCACCAGCGGACTGTCCCGGTAGCCGATGTCGGTCTGGGAGACCTTGCCGATGAGCGCCCGGTTCACCGCCGGGATGCTCAGCAGCGGCAGGGCGACGCGCTGCACCATGAACGCGACGGCGCGGTTGGGGCTCATGACGACATCGAGGATGTCGGTGCTCTTCTCCAGCACGCCCCGGGCGACCGGCATCCGTTCGGCCTGGTAGCCATCGATCAGGTCCTCCCCGCCGCCGTGCAGCCGGGCGGCGAGCTTCCAGCCGAGGTTGTAGGCGTCCTGGATGCCGGTGTTCATGCCCTGCCCGCCGGTGGGCGGGTGGACGTGGGCCGCGTCGCCGGCCAGCAGGACCCGGCCGCGCCGGTAGGCGTCGACCATGCGGGTGTTGACCGTGAAGTCCGACAGCCACGTCGCCTCGCCGAGGCGGACGTCCGTGCGGCCGGTGCGTTCGTCCCACAGGCGCTGGAGGGCCGGCAGCGACGGTTCGAGGCCGGCGGCGTCGGCGGGGACGTCGGCCCCGATCTGCCACTGCCCGGTCCCGGGCAGGCCGGCCAGCCCCAGGAAGGAGCCGTCGGAGGCCAGCCAGGCGTAGGAGCGGACGGCCTCGTCCTCCTCGGGCGACCACCCGGGTACGGTGACGTCGCCCAAGAGGTAGCGGTGGGTCTCGCGGGTGACCCCGGCGAAGCCGACGCCGAGGGTGCGGCGGACCAGGCTGCGTCCGCCGTCGCAGCCGACCAGGTAGCGGGCGTGCACCTGCTCCTCGGCGGCGTCGGTCGCGGCGAGGGTCGCCCGCACGCCGTCGGCGCCGTCGGTGAAGCCGGTGAGGCGGGTGCCGAAGCGGATCTCGCCGCCCAGGTCGCGCAGGCGCTCGGCGAGGATGCCGCTGGTGCGCCACTGCGGCTGCATCACGATATTGGGGTAGGGCACGTCGGAGCGGGGCTCGGCGAAGCCGGTTCCCAGGTCGGCGAGCTCCGTGCGGTCCTTGTACAGGGTGGTCCGCTGCCTCCACCGGCCGTGGGCGAGGACCTCCTCGATCACGCCGAGGTCGTCGAGGACTTCGAGGGTCCGGGGTTGCAGTCCTTTTCCGCGCGACTGGCGCGGGATGGCGGGGGCGGCCTCCACCAGGACGGCGTGCACGCCCCGGCGGGCGAGGTCGACGGCCAGGGTCAGGCCGGTGGGTCCCGCTCCGATGATCAGTACGTCGGCGGTGTGCGTGGTCATCGCTGGTCCTCCTGCTGCGGGGGGGTCGTGGCGCGGACGAAGCCGGCCGCCAGTGCCGCGGCGACGGCGGCGCGCTCCTGGGCGGGGCGCGGCCTCTGGTCGACAGTGGCCACCTCGACGTAGAACTGGACGGGGCCGAGGAACTGGGCGAGGAGCGCGCCGGGGGGGTGCGCGCGCACGAGTTCGGCGGGGAGCCGTTCGGCCAGGAACGCGTCCACGGCCGCGGCGCTGTGCGGGATGTAGGTGTCGCGGATGTGCCCGGCCAGGGCGGAATCCGGGCGGGCCAGCGCCTCGGTCATCAGGGCCGTGGCCACCGAGGACCGGTCGAGGCCGAGGTCGAGGAGCCTCCGGAAGACGGCTTCGGCGATGTGCCGCAGGGCGGCACCGTCCTGCCCGGGGGCCGCGGCGGGGTCGTCGAGGAGCGGCGCGAAGCGCGGCAGGACGGCGTGGTGGTCGAACACGGCGATGAGCAGTGCGTCGCGACCGCCGATCTGGTTGTGGATCGACATCACCGTGCACCCGGCCGCGGCGGCGACCCGCTCCAGGGTCAGGTTCCCCAGGCCGTCCGCGACGATCAGCCGCCCAGCGGCCTCGACCGCCCTCTCGGCGAGGGTCAGCGGCCCGGTGCCGCGGCGCCGGAGAGCGTCGTCGATGGCCTCGCGGCCACCGACGCGCCGCAGGAGTGTCGATCTCGACGTCCCGGCCGCCGCTGCGATCTCGGCCAGGCTCAGGGCGCCGACCGCCCGTCCTTCCCTCTCGGCCGCGCGGATCGCCGCGTCGGCGACGTCATCTGCGTAGGTCATGACGCAACCATATATTATCTGTAAAAAAATGCGTCATAGAGGGTGGGTTCAGCCTGCCACCGAGGTCGGCGCGTTGGTCACCCGGCATCTCGACCGCGCTCGGCGCAGGGGGTCCTGGTGGCGTTGACGAGCACGAATCACGTGAACGCGCCGGGGGAGCCGCGCCGAAGCGGAGCGGTGGGAGCGGTGGGGGCGGTGCAAGGCGCGAGGGGCCCGCGGCCGGTCGCCGCCGATGCGGTCGGCGCCGAGCGCGAGGGTGTCCGGGACCGCGCGGCCGGATGCCGCCGGCGCCCGCCGCGGTCGCGCCCGCGGTCGTGCGGTCGTCTCCGGTTCGGGTGCGGTGACCGGGCCATGCCGGGTGGGTGACGGCCGGTCCGCACATGCCCGCTACAGCGGGCCGTCCTCGCACCGGGCCGGAGGCAGGGGCGCCGGGCGGGGGAGCGAGGATCCACCGGATGGGACGCCGGCGGGGTCAGAGCATCCCGGAAGGGGCGGCGACGCCGGCCATGCGCAGCAGCTGCTCCAGCCCGTTGATGGCGGGGAGGTCGGTCTGGCCGGTGTTCATGCCGTGGCGGTCGATCAGGATGGGGCGCAGCCCGCCGGACATGGCCCCCAGCGCATCGGCGCGGAGCTGGTCGCCCACGTGCCAGGCGTGCTGGGGCGCCACGCCGATGCGCTGGCAGGCGATGTGGAAGATCCGGGGGTCCGGCTTGCCGGCGCCCGCGCTGTCGGCGCACACCACGACCGGGAAGTACTGCATGATGTCGACGGCGGCCAGCTTCTCGTGCTGGAGCGCCTCGATCCCGTTGGTGATGACCCCCAGCCGGATCCCGGCCGCAGAGATCGCGTTGAGCGCGGGGACGACGTCGTCGAACGCGCGCCAGGCGCTGCGGTGCGCGGCCAGGTAGCGCTGGTAGAGGTCGTCGCAGTGCTCGTCGGCGACCGAGGAGTGCCCCGCCTGGGTGGCGAGGGCCCGCACGCGCTCGCGGCGCTGCTCGGCCAAGGTCAGGCGCCCGGCGATGTAGGCGCCGAAGGAGATGTCGGTCTGGACGTCCCAGAGGCGTCGCGCCGCCGGGAAATCGGGGTGGCCCAGGAGGTCCATGAGCGCGTGCAGCCCGGCGGTGCTGGCGGCCTGGTCGTCCAGGAGGGTGTCGTCAAGGTCGAAGAAGATCGCCGCGGGAGCGGCGGAGGTATCCGGCATCGTCACGTCTTCCAACTTTCCCGTCAACAGGGCAAACAGCGACACGGTACCGGGCGAACAGCGGAAATGCGGCATCGGGGCTGTTCGCCGGGCTTGCGGCGACCCTCTTGGAGGTGACATGACCGGGTCGTCCCGGTTTGCGCAATGCCCTGGGGGGAAGGAAGTTTCGCCGCCCCGCGGCGTCTCCCGACGCCCCGCCGGGCCCCGGGCGGAGTGGCGAATCGCGCGCGCCGCCGCGGGCACGCGTCGGCCGGACGGGGGGAGGGCACCGCGACGAGGCGGCCCCCGCCCTCCGGCGCGCCCCGGAGGGGCGGCGCCCCTTGCGGCCCGCAGACGGGCGCCGGTCGCCGGCGCGGAGCGCGCCGACGGGAAAGCCGGGGGCTGGCCGGATCAGGTCAGGGCAGGCGCTGGAACCACGCCAGAGAGGTCACCGCGGTGGCCGTGCCGAGCACCAGGGCCGCCAGCACGAACCAGTGGACGATCTCCTGGTCGACGGTCTCGCTGCCCAGGGAGGAGCCGATGTCGGCGTAGACGTCGCTCAGCTCGCCCTCGGACTCCGCCTCGTAGAAGTGCCCGCCGGTCCCCTCGGCCAGCCGCTCCAGCGCCTCCTTGTCGATGTCGGCCTCGACCGGCTCGCCGTTGATCTCGATGATCGCCGCGCCGGTCCCGAAGGCGATCGTCGACACCGGGACCTCGGTGTCGCCCGCTTCGCGGCTGGCCGCCGTGATGGGCCGCCCGCTGGTGTTCTCCCCGTCGGACAGCAGCACCACGGCGGAGGGCGGCGGGTTCTCGCCCGCCTCCTCGTCGAAGGAGGTGATCGACTGGAGCGAGGTGAACACGCCCTCGCCGATCGCCGTGCCCGGCGACATCTGGAGGTTCGCGATGGAGTCGACCACCGCGCGGTGGTCCTGAGTGGGGGACGACACCACGCTGGCCGCCGAGGAGAACGCGACCAGCCCCACATTGAACCGGTCGGGGAGGGACTCGACGAACCCCTGCGCGGACTCCTTGGCGGCGGTCAGCCGGTCGGGCGCGACATCGGTGGCCGCCATGGACGGCGACACGTCCATGGCGATGATGATCGTGGCGCGCTCACGCGGCACCTCCACCGGCATCGCCGGCCGCGCCATGGCCGCGATCAGCACCACCAGGGTTAGGCAGAACAGCGTGGCCGGGACGTGCCGGCGCCACTCCGGGCGGCGCGGCGCCACATGGTCGAGCAGCGCCAGGTTGGTGAACCGCAGCGTGTAGTCCTTGCGGCGGTACTGCAACAGGACGTACACGGCGACGAGGGCGGCGAAGGGCAGCAGCAGCCACAGCCAGCCAAGGGACAGGAAGCTCACCCGTGGTCCTTTCCGCGTGGGTCGTGCAGGGGGCTGTGGGTCGGTGGGCGCCGGCCCGCGGGCGGGCCGGCGCGGTCAGCGTGGGATCGCCGGCGTGTGCCGCGCGAGCCGGTGGGCCGTGCGCCGCTGCTCGACCACGAACCGGGCCATGTCCACGATCCAGTCCCGGTCGGTGCGCAACACGAGGTGCGGTACGCCGCACCGGCGCAATCCGGCCTGGACGGCCGAGCGCTGCGCCAAGGCGGCCTGCCGGTAGTCGTGCCGCACCCGGGGCGTGAGCGCGACCTCGCGCACCCGCCCGGACTCGGGGTCCTGCATCGTGACCAATCCTATGTCGGGGAGATCGAGTTCACGGGGGTCGATGACCTCGATCGCGATCACCTGGTGACGGGTCGTGAGGCTGCGCAGGGGGCGCTCCCACGACGCGGGCTCGGCGGACGATGTCCCCGGCGGCGTGTCCAGGAAGTCGGAGATCACCACCCGCAGGCCCCGCCGCGTGCGCGTGCGCGCCAGGTCGGTGAGCGCGTCGCCGAGCGCCGCGCCCTCGGAGCCGCCGGGGTCGGTGCGCGGCGCCGCGGCCACGGTGGCCATCAGCGACAGCAGGGCCGCCTTGCCCGACCGGGCCGGCCACCTGCGGATACGGCCCCGGTGCAGGAAGTGCGCGCCGAAGCGGTCGCCGACGCGCTGGGTGAGGACGTTCACGGCCGCCAGCGCGCCGATGGCGATGTCGCGCTTCTCCTGGCGGCCGGTGCCGAAGTCCATGCTCGCGGACAGGTCCAGCAGGGTCCAGCTCTCCAGCTCGCGGTCCGCCACGAGGTCGCGCACGTGCGGGCTGGTGGTGCGCGCGGTCACCGACCAGTCCATCAGCCGGACGTCGTCCTCGCCGGCCTGGTACAGCCGGGCCTCGGCGGGCTCGCTGCCCGGCCCGAGCCGCAGGCCCAGGTGCTCGCCGTGCAGCAGCCCCTCAAGGCGGCGCACCACGCGCAGGTCGAGGTGGTGCAGGGCGGAGTGCAGGCGCGGGTCGAGTCCGCGCGAGGCCGGCGTGCGCATCGCGGCCTACCTGGCGGCCATCGCGGTCTGCTCGCCGCTGGAGGGGTCGTCCCAGATCACCCGGGGCGGCGGGACCGCGGCGAGGACCCGGTCGACGATCTGGGTGGTGGTGACGCCGTCGGCCAGCGCGTCGAAGGACAGCACCAGCCGGTGGGCCATGACATCGCGCGCCAGCACGCGCACATCCTCGGGCAGCACGTAGTCGCGCCCGCGGATCAGCGCGAGCGCCCGGGACGCGGCCACCAGGCCCAGCGTCGCGCGCGGGCTCGCCCCGACCTCCAGCACCCGGCGCAGCTCCGGGACGCCGTAGTTCTCGGGCTCGCGGGTGGCCATGACCAGCCGCACCACGTAGTCGGCGATGAGCTGGTGCACGTGCACCCGTTCGGCGTCGTGCTGGAGCTCGCGCAGCGTCACCGGGTCGAGGATCTGGTGGGCCTCGGGCGGCGCGGCGCTCATCCGGCGCAGGATCTCCATCTCCTCGTGCGCGCGCGGGTGCGGCACGATCACCTTCATCAGGAACCGGTCGCGCTGGGCCTCGGGCAGCGGGTAGACGCCCTCGGACTCCACCGGGTTCTGGGTGGCGATCACCACGAAGGGGTCCGGCAGCCGGTAGGTGGTGCCGCCCAGCGACACCTGCTTCTCGGCCATGACCTCCAGCAGCGAGGACTGGACCTTCGCCGGCGCCCGGTTGATCTCGTCGGCCAGGACGAAGTTGGCGAACACCGGCCCCAGTTCGACGTCGAACTGCTCGGTGGAGGGGTGGTAGATGCGCGTGCCGACGATGTCGGAGGGCACGAGGTCGGGCGTGAACTGCACTCGGGCGAACGACCCGCCGGTGACCTTGGCCAGGGTCGAGACCGCCAGGGTCTTGGCGATCCCCGGCACGCCCTCCAACAGGCAGTGCCCGCGGGCGATCAGCGCCACCATCGTGCGCTCCACCATCTGGTCCTGGCCCACGATGACGGTGGAGACCTCCTGCATGGCGGCGCGCAGGAGGCGTGTGGGCTCGCCGACGCCGCCGGACGCGGCGGCCCGGTGCTCGCGGCCGTCGTCGCCTCCAGGCGCGGTGTCGTTTTCCGGCATGAGTCCACCCTTTCACCGAACGGTGCCGCCCCCACGGTGCCGCCGCCGGGTACGTTGGTCACGCATCGGTGATGCTACCCGTTCGAACCGTATGCGACCGGTCAATGCGGGACCGATCGGTGCCCGTGGCACAGGGGGAATGAGGAGGACGAGCGTGCCGCTAGAGGACGCCGACCCACGTCAGCTCGGGGCCTACCGGCTGAGTGACCGGGTCAGCACCACACCGGAAGGTGTGGTGTACAGCGCGCGCGACTCCCGCGGGCGCCCGGTGAGCGTCGCGATGCTCAGCGCCGGCGCGGCGGCCGACCCCGCCGCGCGCGACCGGTTCGTCGCCGCCGTGCACAAGGGTGTCGGCGTGTCGGGGTCGCCCAAGGTACTGGCGTCCAACACCAGCGGCTCCGCCGCGTCGTGGGTGGCCGTGAGCGGCGGCGGGGACCGGGCGGGGGCGTTCCTCACCCCGGTCGGCGTCGGCGGCGCGGCGGACACCGGAGGGCCCTCCTACGCCCCGTACTGGGCCACGGGCTCCCAGGCGCCCGCCGCGGCCCGGTGGTCGTGGGCCGGCCGGGGGCCCGGGGGCCGCGGCTCGACCGAGACCGGCCCGACGTGGCGGGTGGTCGTGGCGCTGCTGCTGGTGCTGCTGCTGTTCATCGCGATCCTGCTGATGCTGTTCATGTGGCTGTCGGGGCTGGCGCAGGAGGAGACCCCGCCGCCGCCACCCAGCCCCTCGCCCTCCCCGTCCCCCTCGCCGGAGTCGGCGTCGCCCTCGCCCTCGCCCTCGGACGGCGCCAGCCCCAGCGCCGACCCGTCCTCCTCGCCGAGCATCGAGCCCTCCAGCGACGTCCCCACCGTCGAGCTCGATGAGGACGAGTTCACCGATTTCCCGGCCGAGCCGAGCGACCAGGCGTGACCCGCCGGTCGGCCGGCCGCGGCGCCCCCGGTGGAAAACGCGATGACAGCGCGTGACCCGACCGGGATCCTGGGGGCATGACGCATCCACAGGAGCCGGTCGTGCCGGTCCACCACCCCGATCTCCACGAGCTGGCCCGCGACCCGCTGCCGCTGCGCGGCCGCTCGGCGCTGGTCACCGGCGCCAGCAGGCGCGCGGGCATCGGCTACGCGGTGGCCCGCCGGCTCGCCGCCTACGGCGCCGATGTGATGTGCCACCACCACCGGGCCCACGACGAGGACCAGCCGTGGGGCGGCGACGATCTCGGCGCGGTCCTGGCGGGCGTGCGCGAGGCCGCCGGGCCCGGCGGCGGGCGCGTGGCCGACATCGGCGCCGACATGGCCGACCCCGGTGCGCCGCGCGAGGTCGTCGACGCCGCCGTCGCGGCCTTCGGCCGCCTCGACATCCTGGTGTGCAACCACGCCCGCAGCGGGGGCGACGCCGCCCTGGCCGGCGTCACCGCCGGCATGCTCGACGCCCACTACGCCGTCGACGCCCGCTCGCCGCTGCTGCTGGCGCAGGCGTTCGCCGCCCGCCACGACGACGGCCGCGAGGGCGGGCGGGTGGTCTTCATGACCTCGGGACAGGGCCAGGGACCCATGCCCGGCGAGGTGGCCTACGCGGCGGCGAAGGGAGCGCTGGCGGCCATCACCCTCACCATCGCCGAGGAGCTGGCCGACCGCCGCATCACCGTCAACACCGTCAACCCCGGCCCCGTGCAGACCGGCTACCTCACCGAGGACGCCTGGCGGTGGCTGCGCCCGATGTTCCCCGCCGGCCGGTACGGCTTCCCGGACGACCCCGCGCGGCTCATCGCCTGGCTGGCCACCGACGAGGCCCGCTGGATCACCGGCCAGGTGATCGACACCGAGGGCGGGTTCGCACGCTGGCGGGCGGGCGCGCCCGAGACGTGACCGGCCGCACCGGCGTGCGGGCCACGCGCCCGCCCGCGGGCGGGCGGCGGGTGCCGGGCGGATCCGCCGTGCGGGCCGGCGGGCGGGGTGCCGGGCGGCCGGACGGTTGTCCCGCCGTCGCGGGGTAGGTACCCCCGGAGACGGCCGCAGGTGCCGAGGGGGCGAGGGAGACCACCATGACGTTGCTCGACGAACAGCAGATCACCGAGGGCCTGGAGCGCCTGGACGGCTGGGAGTGGGACCGCGAGCGCGCCGAGATCCGGCGGACCGTGGAGCTGCCGGACTTCATGGGCGGCGTCCACCTGGTGACCGCGGTCGCGTATGCGGCCGAAGAGGCCGACCACCATCCCGACATCGACATCCGCTACACCAAGGTCACCTTCCACCAGACCACGCACGTGGCCGGCGGGGTCACGCTCGCCGACTTCGAACTGGCCGCCCGGATCGACGAGCTCATCGAGGCGGCGATCCCCGGCGAGTGATCCGCGGCGGCCCGGGCACGGCCCCGGGCCGCGCGCCATCGCCGCCGCGCCCGGGGCCGTGACCCGTGGCGCGGCGGGGGACCCCGCCGCCCGGTGACGAGAGCCGCACCGGCCGGACCGGCGGCGCTCAGTGGCGCGGGAAAGGGGTCGTTCAGCCCGTCCGGCGGAGCCGGGCCCGGCGGATCTTCCCCGACGGGGTCTTGGGCAGGTTCTCGGCGAAGGTGATCCGGCGGGGGTAGGCGTGTGCCGCGAACCGGGTGCGCACGATGTCGCGCAGGTCGTCGGCGAGTTCGTCCCCGGCCCGCCAGCCCTCGTTGAGGACCACGGTGGCGGCCACCACCTGGCCGCGCAGCTCGTCGGGGACGCCGTAGACCGCGCTCTCGGCGACCGCGGGGTGCTCCAGCAGCGCCGTTTCGACGTCGAAGGGTCCGATGCGGTAGCCCGACATCAGGATGGCGTCGTCGTCGCGCGAGGAGAAGTAGAGGTAGCCGTCGCGGTCGCGGCTCCCGGTGTCGCCGGTGAGGAACCAGTGGCCGTCGGGGGTGAAGCGGGCGGCGGTCGCGGCGGGGTTGCCGAGGTAGCCCGTGAACCACATGGCCGGGCTGCCCTTGACGTCCACCGCCACGCGGCCGAACCCGCCGGGCGGGGCCTCGTGGTCGGCGATCTGGTCCAGCACGGTCACCGACCAGCCGGGCAGGGCGGTCCCCAGCGACGCCGGCCGCAGGTCGGTGGCGACGGCGTCGTGGCCGTGGTGTCCCACGCACATGCCCAGCTCGCTCTGGCCGTAGTGGTCGTGGACCGGGACGCCGAAGCGGTCGGTGGCCCAGTCGACGACGTCGGGACCGAGCGGTTCACCGGCGCTGGAGAGGCGGCGGACCGCGATCTCGGGCGGCAGGGTCTTCACGGTCGCGCGCAGCGAACGGTAGACCGTGGGCGAGGCGGCCAGGTTGGTGACGCCGTAGGTGGCGAGCACGTCGAGGGTGAGTTCGGGGTCGAACCCGGCCCGCAGCTGGAGGGTGCGCTGCCCGGCCAGCAGCGGGGAGACGAGCCCGTGGTAGAGGCCGTAGGCCCAGCCGGGGTCGGCGGTGTTCCAGTAGACGTCGTCGTCGCGGACGTCGAGGGCGTAGTGGTGGTAGGCGTGCATGGCCGCCAGCGCCCGCACCGGAACGGGGACGGCCTTGGGCGGCCCGGCGGTGCCCGAGGTGTGCAGGAGGATGAAGGGGGAGTCGCCGCCCACGGCGGCCGCCGGCGGCTCCGCCGTGCCGGACGCGGCGAGGGAGGCGAGGGTGTGGTCGCCCTCGCGCAGCGGGGTCCCGCCGGTGGTGGCGATCCGCCAGGGCGGGTCGGCCGGCATGTCGCGGCCGGGCTCCAGCTTGGGGCGCTGGTCGTCGTCGCAGACGATCAGGCGGACCGCCGGGTGCAGCAGGCGGTGGGCGATGGCCGAGGGCGCGAACGCGGTGAACAAGGGGACGTGCACCGCCCCCAGGCGCCAGACCGCCATGGCGGTGACGGCGAAGTCGATGCCCTTGCCCAGGAGCGTGGCGACGTGGTCGCCAGGGCCGATACCCAGGTGCGCCATCCCGGCGGCCACCCGGCCGGAGCGCTCGGCGAGTTCACCGTAGGTGAGATCGCGCGGCCGGAGATCGGGCCCGATCTCGGTGACGGCGACGGCGTCGGCAGGGTGGCGGTCGCAGAGCAGTCGGGCCACCGACGCGGTGGGTGAGCCGTAGGTGGCGAGCCAGTCGCGTATCTGCTGCGCCGGTTCGGGCATCGGTGGTGGTCCTCTTTCCAGTGGAATGCGGGGTTGGTAGCGCCCCTCCCAGAATATGCCCCGGGATGTGAACCCGCCCTCACCATGTAGCGACGAGGGTCTCACCCCGCGTGAGCACGCCCTGAGGACCGGCCGCGCGATCAGCGCGAACGACCGCGGACGCGGGCCGTTGGCCGCCCCGGGGGCCGGAAACGCCGGACGTTTCGGGGGCGGGTGGGGGGTCCGGTGCGGTGCCGTCTGGGTGGTGTCGTGCCTGGTGGGAGCGCTGCCGCGCGCAGCCGTTCTCGGGACCAGGGCCGAGGGGGTGCGCCGGGCGTTCCCGGTTCCCTCGGGCGGGCCAATATATGGGGATGGACGCTGCTGCTGTGGTCGACAGGTTCGGTCTGGACGAGTCCGCGCGCGTGTGGCTGGAGGAGGCCGCCGCGCTGCCGTTGCCGGAGGGGGGTGTGCCGCTGCCGGTCCGGGCACGGGCGGCGGAGGCGCTGGCTCCGTTCGCGCCGTCGCGACGCGATGCCGCGGAGCTGATCGAGGCGTGGCCGGACCCCGCCTGGCCCGTGGAACTGTGGTGGCTGCTGGAGCGTATGTACGCCCGGGTGGCCGCGGACCTCGCCGAAGGGCGCCGTGAGTGGCGCTCCTGGCCGAACCTGATCGCCGCCGAGGACGTGCGGGTGCGCTGCGCCGTCGTCTACGCGCTGGCCGCCGCGGTTCCGCTGCTGGAGGCCGTCTACGACCGCCACGGTGTGCCGGAGGAGGTACGGGCGGCCACCCTCCGCGACATCGGGCGCCACATCGGCCACAGCCGCGCCATGTTCGGCCGGCTGGGGCTGGAGACCGTGACGTGGGCGGCGCTGCACTTCCGGGCGGGCCTCTACGAGCTGGGGCGGCTGCAATACGAACCCGCCACCCTGTCCACCGCGGGTGCGGTCAGGTGGTACGGCTCCGGTGCGGCCGCCGGCCTGGGGCCGGAACTGGCCGAGGGCGCGCCCGCGCTGCGCCTGCACATCCCCGTGGGCGGTCCGCTGGACGCCCCGAGCGTCCAGCGCTCGCTGGACGCGGCCCGCGGGTTCTTCCGCTCCTGCTTCGCCGCCGACTACCCCGTGGCGACCTGCACCTCGTGGCTGCTGGACCCGCAACTGGCCGACCACCTGCCCGAGTCCTCCAACATCCTCGCCTTCCAGCGCAGGTTCACCCTCGTGGAGGCGGACGCGCCCGGAGACGCCGATGTCTTCCGCTTCGTGTTCCGGATGGCCGAGGTCGACCCCGCCCGCACCCCCGCCCGCACCACGCTGGAGCGCGCCGCGGCCGGCCTCGTGCGGTCGGGCGGCTCCTGGCGGGTGCGCACGGGGTGGCTCCGGCTCGCCTGACCGGCGGCCGCTGTCGGTGCCGGCTCCGACCGGCACCGACAGCGGAGGACCCGCCCGCCGGGCCGCGCGCATCAGATCGCGAGCAGCCGCTGGGCGCCCGCTGTGTCCAGCTCCGCGCGCGGGCCCGCGCGGATCACCCGGCCGGCGTCCAGCACCGTGATGCTGTCGGCCAGCCGCAGCGCCACGTCGAGGTACTGCTCGACGAGCAGCACGGCCACCCCGTCGCCGGCGATGGCGGCGACGGCCTCCTCGATCTCGGCCACGATGGAGGGCTGGATGCCCTCGGTGGGTTCGTCCAGGATGAGCAGGGCGGGCCGGGTGACCAGGGCGCGGGCGATCGCGAGCTGCTGGGCCTGTCCTCCCGAGAGCAGCCCCGCCCGGCGCTCCAGCAGCGGGGCCAGCCTCGGGAACAGCTCCAGCGTCCGGTCGATCGCCTCGGGTCGTGCCCGCCCGGCCGCCTCGCGCGCGACCTGGAGGTTCTGGAGCACCGTGAGCGGGGCGAAGGACGCGTGCCCCTGCGGCGCGTAGCCCATACCGGCGCGCACCCGCGCATGGGCGGGCGCGCGGGTGACATCGGCGCCGTCGAAGGAGATCCGGCCCGCGGTCGCGGGGATCAGGCCCGCGACGGTGTTGAGCAGGGTGCTCTTGCCAACCCCGTTGCGCCCCATCACGCAGGTGACGCTCCCCGGCTCCGCGGTGAGGTCGACATCGAAGAGCACTTGGGCGCGGCCGTAGCCCGAGCACAGGCCGTGGACGGTCAGCATGTCAGCGTCCCTCCTCGTTCGCGGCGGCGGCCACCGGGCCGGCGGCGCCGGATCCGGCGCCACCGCGGCCCAGGTAGACCTCCTGCACCCGCGGGTCGGCCTGTACTTCGGCGACGGTGCCCTCGGTGAGGACGCGGCCCTCGTGCAGCACGGTGACGTCGCGCGCGTAGCGGCGCAGGAAGTCCATGTCGTGCTCGACGACGATGACGGTGTGGTCGGCGGCGATCTCGGTGAGCAGTTCGCCGGTCCGCTGCCGCTCGTCGGCGTTCATGCCGGCCACCGGCTCGTCCAGCAGGAGCAGCCGCGGGTCCTGGGCCAGCAGCATGGCGATCTCCAGCCATTGCCGCCGGCCGTGGGAGAGGGTGCCGGCGCGGTGGTCGGCCAAGGCGGCGAGGCCCACGCGGTCCAGGACGGCGGCGACGGGACCGCTCAGGCCGCGCCTGCGGCGCAGCAGCCCGATGGGGCTCATCCGGAACGACGCCGCGAGGTCGACGTTGTCGGCGACGGTCAGCTCCTCGAAGACCACGGCGGTCTGGAAGGTGCGGCCGATGCCGGCGCGCACCACGCGGTGCTCCCCGCGCCGCGTCAGCCGTCGGCCCGCGAAGGCGACGGTGCCGGAGGTGGGCCGGGTGCGGCCGGTGACGACGTCGATGAGGGTGGTCTTGCCCGCCCCGTTGGGGCCGATGAGGAAGCGCAGCTCACCCTCGCCGACGGTCAGGTCGATGCCGTCGAGCGCGGTGAAGTCGCCGAAGACGACGCGGATGCCGGACAGTTCCAGGAGTGGGGTGCTCATCTGGTCCCTTCGGTGGCCGGGGAGTTCGGGGACGCGGGTGCCGCGGGTGCCGGGGAGGGCGCGGCCGGCCACCGGGCGCGCAGGCGCTCGGCGGACGCGCGGGCGATGCCCGCCAGCCCTCCGGGCGCGAGCGCGATCACCAGGACGAACAGTGCGCCCTGGAGGTAGAGCCAGCCGCCCGCGAAGGCCTCGGAGAACGTGGTCTGCGCGGCGTTCACCAGCACGGCGCCGGCCGCGGCCCCGGCCAGGCTGTACCGGCCGCCGATCGCCACGGCCAGCACCAGCATCAGCGAGGGGACCACCCCCAGCAGGGAGGGCGAGATGATGCCCATGACCGGCACGAACAGCGCCCCGCCCACACCCGCGGCCATGGCCGACAGGGTGTAGGCGACGGTCTTGATCCAGGTCGGGTCGTAGCCGAGGAACCGCACCCGGTCCTCGCCGTCGCGCACGGCGATCAGCAGCGCCCCGTAGCGACTGCGGGCGACCTGGCGGAACAGCAGGTACACCCCTGCCAGGGCGAGGACCGTGAGCACGTAGAGGCCCTGCTGCGCCTCGGGGCGGTAGAGGTCGATCCCGGCGAAGACCGGGAAGTCGGTCAGCCCGTTGGAGCCGCCGGTCAGGTGCTGGCGGCCGATGAGCAGGATGACGAATGCCGCGGCCAGCGCCTGGTTGAGGATCGCGAAGTAGGCGCCGCGCACACGCTGGCGGAAGACCGCCCAGCCCAGCAGCGCCGCGACGGCACCCGGAACGAGGACCGCGGCGGCGAGGGCGAACACCGGGTCGGCGAAGGGCCGCCAGAAGAGGGGCAGCTCGGTCAGCCCGCTCCAGGACATGAACTGCGGCAGCGCGCCGGGATCGAGCGGATCGGCCGCGGAGTTGGCCAGGGTGAGGTGCATGGCCATGGCGTAGCCGCCCAGGCCGAAGTAGACGCCGTGGCCCAGGGTGAGCATGCCGCCGCGCCCCCACGCCAGCGCGATGCCCACGGCGACGATCGCGTAGCACAGGTACTGGGCGAGCAGGTTGAGCCGGAACGGCTGCATCACCAGCGGCAGGACCAGGACGGCGGTGAGGAGCAGGACGGTGAACACCGCCGGGCCGCCCAGCCGCGCGAGGCGTCGGGCCGGGGCGGGGGCGGAAGGTGGAGACGTCACGTCAGGGCCCTCGTTCTCACGGTGAACAGTCCTTGCGGGCGCATCTGCAGGAAGGCGATGATCGCGGCGAAGACGACGACCTTGGCGAGGCTGGCGTCGCTCCAGAACTCCACGAGCGCGTTGAGCAGGCCCAGGGCGAACGCGGCGATCACGGTTCCGCGCAGCTGGCCCAGCCCGCCGATGACGACCACGAGGAACGCGTCGACGATGTAGTTGGTGCCCAGGGTGGGCCCCGTCGGCCCGATGAGGGTGAGCGCCACCCCGGCGATCCCGGCCAGACCGGAGCCGATGAAGAAGGTGGCGGCGTCCACGCGGCGCGTCGCGATGCCCGAGACCGCGGCGAGGTCGCGGTTGTGGATGACGGCCCGCATCTGCCGCCCCGGCCGGCTGCGGTTGAGGTAGTAGGCGATGGCGGCCACGCAGGCGATCGCCAGGGCGAGGATGAACAGCCGCGAATAGTGCAGCCGCACCCCGGCCAGGGTGATCCCGCCCGTCAGCCAGGCGGGCGCGGGGACGTCCACATTGGGTGCGCCGAACACGTCGCGCGCCAGCTGCTGGAGGACCAGTCCGATGCCGAAGGTGAGCAGCAGCGTGTCCAGGGGGCGGCCGTAGAAGTGCCGGATCACCCCCAGTTCGAGCAGCCAGCCCAGGGTCCCGGCGATCGCGAAGGCGGCGGGCAGGGCGATCACGAGCGCGGTCGAGGCCGGCAGGTGCACCCACGCCTGGAGCACATAGGCGGTGTAGGCGCCCACCATGATGAATTCGCCGTGGGCCATGTTGACCACGCCCATCTGGCCGAACGTGAAGTTCAGGCCCAACGCGGCGAGCAGCAGCACGGCGCCGATCGCCAGCCCGATCGGCAATTGGTTGACTATCGCGTCCATCGCATCTCTCTTGCCTTCCCGGGCGCCGGCCGGGAAGGCCGGGCACCCGGGGCGGGGGCGGGCAGGCGGACGCCGTTGTCCGTGCAGTGGGGGAGGGGGCGGGGGAGCCGGCGGAGAGGGCGTCAGCCGCCGCTGCCCGACAGGTCCCGCGCCCAGTCGTAGCCCTCCAGGAAGGGGTCGGGGGCGATCGGCTCGCCGGAGTCCCAGACCTGCTCGATCATGCCGTCCTCGCCGATCTCGCCGATCCGGGCGGTCTTGACCACGTGCTGGGTGGCGCCGTCGATGCTGATGTCGCCCTCGGGGGCCGCCAGCGCGATCCCGTCCAGGGCGGCGCGCACGTCGTCGACCTCGAAGCCGCCCGCCTCCTCCACGGCCTCGGCCCACAGGTACACGGCGTTGTAGGCCGACTGCATCGGGTCGGAGGTGACCCGGTCGTCGCCGTTGGCCTCCTGGAACGCGGACACGAACCCCTCGTTGGCGGGGGTGTCGGTGGTCTGGTAGTAGTTCCACGCCACGAGGTGGCCGGCGATGTTCTCGGCGCCGATGCCCTCGATCTCCTCCTCGGCCACGCTGACCGACAGCACGGGGGTGTCCTCGGCGCTCACCCCGGCCGAGCGCAGCTGCTGGAAGAAGCTGACGTTGGAGTCGCCGTTGAGGGTGTTGAACACGGCATCGGGCTCGGAATCGGCGATCCTGCCGGTGATCGTCGAGTACTCGGTGTGGCCCAGCGGGGTGTAGTCCTCGGCGACGATCTCCATGTCGTTGGCCTCGGCATAGGCCGTGATGATCTGGTTGGCGGTGCGCGGGAAGACGTAGTCGCTGCCCACCAGGTAGATCGAGGTGTGGCCCTGCTCCTTGAGGTAGTCCAGGGCCGGGACGATCTGCTGGTTGGTCGTGGCCCCCGTGTAGACGATGTTCTCCGACGCCTCCAGGCCCTCGTACTGCACCGGGTACCACAGCAGGCCGTTGTTGCGCTCGAAGACGGGGAGCATGGCCTTGCGCGACGCCGAGGTCCACCCGCCGAAGACCGTGGCCACCTGATCGGACTGCAGCAGCTTCTGGGCCTTCTCGGCGAACACCGCCTCGTCGGAGGCGCCGTCCTCGATCACGGGTTCGATCCGCCGGCCGAGCACGCCGCCGTCGGCGTTGATCTCGTCGATGGCGAGCTGGACGGCGTCGCGGACCGTCACCTCACTGATGGCCATGGTCCCCGAGAGGGAGTGGAGCATGCCGACCCTGACGGTGTCGTCGGTGACCCCGCCCGGACCGGCCGACCCGCACGCGGTGGCCGTGAGGGCCAGGGCGGCGAGTGCGGATGTGAGGGCGGCGCCGGTGCGCAATGAGCCCACGCGCGTCCACCTCCTTGGTGTCGTGTTTCATCTGGGGATACCAAGGGGGAGTCTCGCGCCGACCTGTTTCCCTACCGGTCTCGTCCGGTTACGCAGCCGTTTCCGGACGGTCCGGCGTGTGAACGGAGGTGGTCCGTTATTCGTCGGCGCGCGGGCCGTCGTCGTCGTGCTCGTCGACGGCCGACCAGCCCGCGGTGGTGATGCGCCCCCCGCCGGCGCAGTCGGGGCAGCGCCGCGGCACGACCATCTCCCCGGCGAGGTCGCCCCCGGCGTAGCCGACGACATTGACCCGCAGCCCGCTGCCCTGGCACGCGGGACACACGATCACGATCTCCATCCCCGCAGGATAGGCGCCGGGGCCGTGGGGGACGGGGAATCCGGGCGGATGGGGCGCTTCGAGCCGGGCGCGGACGCTCCGGGACGCCTCGGGGTGTGTGATCCCCGGCATCCGCGGGTAGCGGGAGGGTTCCGCCACGTCGCGTGGCGGTGCCGGCGTCCGCCCAGGGGGAAGGGGAGGATATGGCGCGCAACCTCATCACGCTGATCACCCGGGACCACCGCGAACTGGAACGGATGTTCCACCCGCTGGGCCGGGAGCCCGAGAAGCGGGAACGCCTGGTGCGCGAGGTGGCCGCGCGGTTCGTCGCCCACGGCAATGCGGCGGAGGAGTACCTGTACCCCGTGGCCGAGCACGAGGCGGGGGAGGTCGAGGGGGTCCGCGGCTGCGCCGCGGAGCACCACAAGGCGGAAGAGATCCTGGAGCGGCTGTCGGCCACCGATTGCGGCTCTCCGCTGTTCGACGACCGCCTGCACGAGCTGGTCGACGTCGTGCGCCGCCATGTCCGCCAGGAGGAGGACGAGATCCTGCCCGCCCTGGCCAAGGTCGTCAGCACCGAACGGCTGGAGGAGCTGGGCGCCGCCTTCGACCGCATGCGCCAGGAGGAGGTCCGCCGCATCCTGTCCGCGGGCAAGGCACCGCTGACGCGCGAGGAGCTCTACGAACAGGCGGAGAAGATGGGCATCGAAGGCCGCTCCCACATGAACCGCGAAGAGCTCGCCGAATCCCTCCAGCGCCGCAAGTGACCTCCGGGCCCCCGGGCCCGGCGGCAGGGCGGATCGGGCGACCGGTCGGGGGCCGGCGGGGACGAACGGCGCCGGCCGGCCGGTCCGCCCTCCCCGCCGAGCGGACGCGCGGGGCCGACATCCCTCCGCGCGCGCCACCCCGGCCTCCAGAGCCCCCGGGCGGCAGCGCCGCGGCGGTGCCCGGGCATCGGCGCCCTGTCCACCCCGCCCGCCCCCGGGTCCGGCCCCCGCCGTACCGTGTCCGGGGACCGGAGGAAGGGGCGCGATCCCGCCGGTGCCACAATGTCCCGCGGGTGTCGCGGGCTCCGCGGCCACGGCGGGCGGGGAGGCTCCTGATGGACCGGCGGCGCACCAACTGGGCGGGCAACACCACCTTCCGGGCCGACCACGTGCACCACCCCGCCACCGTCGACGAACTGCGCGGCATCGTCGCCGCGGCCCGGCGCGTCCGCGCACTGGGCTCCGGCCACTCCTTCAACGACATCGCCGATTCCCCCGGGGGCGCGCTGGTCTCCCTGGCCGCCCTGGAACCCGTGGTCGAGCCCGACGCCGCGACCATGACGGTCCGCGTCGCCGCCGGCGTCCGCTACGGGGAGCTGGGCCGCCGGCTGCACGCCCTGGGCTACGCGCTGCGCAACCTCGGCTCGCTGCCGCACATCTCGGTCGCCGGGTCGTGCGCGACCGGCACCCACGGATCCGGCGACCGCAACGGCGGCCTCGCCACATCGGTCTCCGCACTGGAGATCGTCACCGCCGACGGGAGCCTGCGCACCCTCGACCGCTCCGCGCACGGCGACCGCTTCGACGGGGCCGTGGTCGCGCTCGGCACGCTGGGCATCGTCACCCACCTCACCCTCGACGTCGTCCCCGCCTTCGACGTCTACCAGCGCGTCTACGAAGGGCTTCCGCTGAACGCGCTGGACGAGCACTTCACCGACATCACCTCCGCCGGGTACAGCGTCAGCATGTTCACCGGCTGGCGCGGTCCGGCCATCGACCAGGTGTGGGTCAAGCGGCGCACCGATTCCCCCGGCGACGGCGCGCCCGATCCCGGCGCGTTCGGGGCGCGGGCGGCCGACGGCCCCCGCCACCCGGTGCCCGGCGTGTCCCCGCGCAGCTGCACCGAGCAGCTCGGCGTGCCCGGCCCGTGGTTCGAGCGGCTGCCGCACTTCCGCCCCGACTTCACCCCCAGCAGCGGGGAGGAGCTGCAATCGGAGTACCTGGTCGCGCGCGAGCACGCCGTCGCCGCAGTCCACGAGCTCGACGCCGTCCGCGACCGCATCGCCCCCGTCGTGCAGGTCGGCGAGATCCGCACCATCGCGGCCGACCGGCTGTGGCTGAGCCCGAGCCAGGGGCGCGACACCGTGGGGTTCCACTTCACCTGGGTCAAGGACCCCGACGCGGTGCGCCCGGTGATGGACCTGGTCGAGGAGCGGCTGCGGCCCTTCGACGCGCGCCCCCATTGGGGGAAGCTGTTCGCCACCCCGCCCGAGCGCATCGACGCCCTCTACGACCGGCTGCCGGACTTCCGCGCGCTGGCCGCCGAACTCGACCCCCACGGCAAATTCGCCACCCCCTTCACCGCCCGGCACCTGCGCATAGCCCCGTGACACCCCCACGGCCCGCGCCGCCGCCGGCCGGACCCCCGTCCGCGCCGTCCCCGGCTTGAGCGGCGCCGGCGCCGCGTCCTCGGGCCGCCGCGGTGGGGCGGCCTGCGTTCGGTCGGGATGTGCTCGTCGCGTGCCAACCCGGCCTGCCATGATGGCGCGCATGTCCGATCGCGAACTCACGGTTCTGGGGACCTCCAGCGCCGTCCCGACGAAGCGCCGCAATCACAATGGGTACTTCCTGCGGTGGGACTCCCACGGTGTGCTGTTGGACCCCGGCGAGGGGATCCAGCGCCAGATGCGGCACGCCGGGCTGTCGGCGCACGACGTCACCCGGATCTGTGTGACGCACTTCCACGGCGACCACTGCCTCGGGGTGCCCGGTATCGTGCAGCGCATCGCGCGCGACCGCGTCCCCCACGAGGTGGAGGCCGTCTTCCCCGCCTCGGGACTGGAGTACTGGCGCCGGCTGCGGCACGCGTCGGTGTTCGAGGACACCGACGTGATCGCCGAGCGGCCGGTCAGCGGCGAGGTCGCGGCACTGGGCGGCGGCAGCGGGCTCACACTGACCGCGCGCAGGCTCACACACCGCATCGAGACCTACGGCTACCGGCTGGCCGAGCCCGACGGCTGGCGGATGCTGCCCGAACGGCTCGCGGCCCGGGGCATCACCGGACCCGACATCGGGATCCTGGAGCGCGAAGGGCGCGTGCGCGACGCCGAGGGCTCCTGGGTGGGGCGGGAGGAGTGCGCCGTCCCGCGCCGCGGCCAGGTGTTCGCGTTCGCCATGGACACCGCCTACTGCGAGGCGGCGGTGCAGCTGGCCGAAGGCGCCGATCTGCTGGTGATCGAGTCGACCTATCTGGACTCCGAGGCCGGGTTCGCGGCGTCGCGCGGCCACCTCACCGCCGCTCAGGCGGCGCGCATCGCCGAGCGGGCCGGGGTCCGCACGCTGGTGCTCACCCACATCTCCGAGCGCTATGAGGAGGCCGACGACGAGCGGTTCGTCGCCGAGGCGTCCGCCCGCTTCGGAGGGGACGTCGTCCTCGCCGCCGACCTCGCGACCATCCCGGTGCCGCGCCGGCGCTGACCCCGCTTCGCGCGCGGCCGGGCCGCGCCGGTCGTCAGGTCGGACCGGAGCGGGGACCGGGGCCGTGGCGCTGGGCCAGCCGGGCCTCCCAGGCGGCCGCGAGCCGGGCCAGGCGCCGCGCGGCGGCCTCCAGGCGTCCCGGGCACAGCGCGTAGTGGACCTCCCGGCCGTTGCGGGTGCCGGAGATCAGCCGGGCGTCCCGGAGCACGGCGAGGTGCTTGGCGACCGCCTGCCGGGTGACGGGCAGGGGGCCGGCCAGTTCGGTCGCGGTGGCCCTGCCGCGGGTGGCCAGGATGTCGAGGATGTCGCGCCTGGTGCGGTCGGCCAGCGCCGCGTAGACGCGGTCGTCGGCACCGGCCGCCACGGGGTCGGCGGGATCCGGGAACGGGTCGCCGCCGGGCCGGTCCGGCCCGCCCGGCTCCGGGTCGGCGGGCGGGGGCGTGGTGTCCGTCATCGCCTCACCCGACCGGCAGGCGGGCGTGCGACCAGGGGCCCGCGGGCGGTCGGCCCCCGGGCGGGCCCGCCGGTGCGCGTGCGCTCGGCGGGGCCGCGGCGCGGGGCGTGTGCTCGATCCGCGGTTCGGGCATGGCCTGCTCCTGACCGGGTACGCGCGCCCGCTACCGCGCCGGACCCCGAGACTGTGGTGACAATGTGTGAACACATCGTCGCACACTGGATTCGACCGCTCGCCCGCCAGGGGCGCGGGGCCGGGACGGAGCGATGCCCCGCGTCCGCGCGGCGGGTGCCCCGCGGTGGAGCGGTGCTCCGATGCCCGCGGCCCTCAGCGGGGCACCGCGCGCCGCCGGCGGCGGCCGGCGGAGTGCGTACGGCCGCCCGCGGCGGCCGCGACGGTGTCGTCCCGGGAGCGATCCCCGGGCGCCCGATCGTGTCCACGGTCACACCGTAGAACGCGGTACCGACGTTTTCCGGGACGCGTGCGGCGGGGCACACCCGCGTCCCGCCCCCATACGTGGCGGTTCGCCCGGGTCGCCGACGTGCGGGCCCTCCTCCCGGGTCGTCCGGGGCCCGCGTACCCGGTCGCGCGGGGCCGGCCGCGGCTCCGGGCCGGGGCCGCCCGCGCGGGCCCGGCATGGCACGATCGCCTTGTGCACCGGCGCGACCGGCGACGGGTGCAGTGGGCCCGCCACCGGAGGATCGACACGAGAGGACCCGCCGAACGATGGCAGCCGACCCCAACGACAGCGCACTGTGGATCCGACGCTTCCACCCCGCCCCCGACAGCGCCATCCGACTCGTCTGCCTGCCGCACGCCGGCGGTTCGGCCGCCGTGTACTTCCCGATGTCGCGGGCGCTCAAGGACGACGCCGACGTGCTCTCGGTGCAGTACCCGGGCCGCCAGGACCGGCGCGCCGAACCCGGTGTCCGCGACATGGCCGAGTACGCCGACCGGGTCTACGACGCGCTCCTTCCGTGGAACGACCGCCCGCTGGCCCTCTTCGGCCACAGCATGGGCGCGGTCATCGCGTTCGAGGTCGCACGGCGGCTGGAGGAGCGTGCGGGCACGGTCCCCGCGAGGCTGTTCGTGTCCGGCCGGCGGGCACCATCGCGCACGCGCGAGGGCGAGGACCTGCACCGGCGCGACGACGCGGGCCTCATCGACGAGATGCGCCGCCTCAACGGCACCGATTCGACGCTGCTGGACGACCCCGAGCTGCTGCCGCTCATCCTCCCGGCGCTGCGCAGCGACTACACCGCCATCGAGACCTACGTCCACCGGCCCGGGCCGCCGCTGGCCGCCCCGGTCACCGCTCTGGTGGGCGACGCGGACCCGCGCGCCACCCTGGAGGAGGTGCGCGCCTGGCGCGACCACACCAGCGGCGCGTTCGACATGGAGGTCTTCCCCGGCGGGCACTTCTACCTGACCGACCACCAGGACCGGGTGGCCGGGCTCGTCGCCGGCCACCTGCGCGCGCTGCGGACCGCGGGCCCGCGGAACTGACCGCCGGACGCCCGGGCCCCGGCGGCCTTCCGGGGTGCCGCGCCGCGCGCGGCACCCCGGGCCTCATTTCTTGGAGATCATCACCTCGTGGCCGTCGGGGTCGGTGGCCTTGATGTAAGTGCCCCAGGGCTCCTCGACCGGGTTCGTCACGGCCACGCCCCTGCGGCGCAGCTCCGCCGCCGTCGCCTCGACGTCGTCGCAGGCGAAGGTGAGGAACGCGCCCTCACCCGGCCTGCGGTTGAACGTGGCGGCGCTGTGCAGGGTGATCGAGGTCTGGGCGCCGGGCGGCCGTACCTCCACCCAGCGGGCCCCCGGCCACATCTCCGCATCGACGGTCTTCTCGAATCCGAGCTTGCCTGCGTAGAAGTCCACCGACCGCTGCTGGTCGCGGACGTACATCACCGCGACGCTGATGTGCGTGATCACAGGTCTCTCCACCTGCCTGTCCGTGTGTCGTGCCTGTTCCGGGCCACCACGCTAGCCAGACGGGGCGACATCCCCGGGCGGCTCGCCGCCCACCTGGGGCCGGCCCGGCGGATTCGGGTTTCGGGCGGTCCGCGCGGGCCGCTGCGGCCACTGGGAGGTGTCCGAAGTCCCCGGAAGGCGGTACCGGTGCGGTCGGCGGGGCGGCTCGGGGCGGCGGCGTCGCCTGCCAGGCGCGCGGTGGTACGTTGTACGGCGTTCCCGTGGCGAGCCGGGACACCACCCCGGCGAGGAGGGCCATGGCGGCGCGGAGCAGAGGGGGCGGCGATCCCGCGCGGGGGCTCGCGCTCCTGTGGCGGGCCCGGGAGGCGCCGTCCGCCGGACGGACGGCGCTGACGGCGGACCGCGTCGTCCACGCGGCCATCGGGATCGCCGACACCGAGGGCCTCGCGGCACTGTCCATGCGCAGGGTCGCCGAGAGCCTGGGCGTGGGCACGATGTCGCTCTACACCTACGTCCCCGGCAAGTCCGAGCTGACCGACGCCATGCTCGACACCGTCTACGGCGAGGCGCTCCACGACACCCCCGGGGCCCCGGCCCCATCCGGGGCGGGCGGCCGGGCCGGCGGTCCGGCCGACGGCTGGCGGCCCCGGCTGGAGCGCATCGCGCGCGACGACCGCGCCCTCTACCTCCGCCACCCCTGGATGGTGCAGATCGCCACCGGCCGGCCGGTCCTGGGCCCTAACGAGACCGCCAAGTACGACCGCGAGCTGCGCGCCGTCGAGGGGATCGGCCTCACGGAGGTCGAGATGGACTCCGTGATCAGCCTGATCACGGGCTACGTGCACGGCGCGGTGCGCGGCGAGGTCGAATCCGCGAGGGCCGCGCGCGAGAGCGGGGTCAGCGACGCCGAATGGTGGTCGGCCCGCGCCCCCCTGCTGTCGCGCCTCATGGACCCCGACCGCTACCCGACGGCGGCGCGGGTGGGCCGGGCCGCCGCCGAGCGGCACGGCGCCGCCCACGACCCCGACCACGACTTCGAATTCGGGCTGCAACGCGTCCTCGACGGCATCGACGTCTTCGTCCGCGGCCGCGGCACCGGCGCCGGCGGCGCCCGCCGGGCTCCCGCCCCCGGCTGACCGCGGGGCGGCGCCCCGATACGCCGGCCCCGCCTGCGTGCGGCCGGTGATCCGCCGTGTCGGATGCCGCGTGCGCGGCATCCGGCGGGCGAGACTGGGGCCATGTGCGGACGCTACGTCAGTGCCCGGAACGACCGCGAGCTGCGGCTGCTGTTCGACGTCGCCGAGCGCGTCGGCGAGCGCTCCGCGCCCTCGTGGAACGTCGCGCCGACCGACACCGTGCGCATCGTGCTCGACGACGCGCACAAGGACCGCCCGCCGGCCCGGCAGCTGCGCGACGTCCGCTGGGGGCTGCTGCCGGTGTGGGCCGAGGACCGCCGGTCCGGGGCCCGGATGATCAACGCGCGGTCCGAGACCATCACCGAGAAGCCCGCGTTCCGCTCGGCCGCGGCCCGGCGGCGCTGCGTCGTCCCGGCCGACGGGTACTACGAGTGGCAGAAGTCGCGCGACCGCACGACGCCCTTCTACCTGCACGCGCCCGATGAGTCGGTGCTCCCGTTCGCGGGGCTCTACGAGCGCTGGCCCGACCCCGACGTCGCCGAGCACGATCCCGCGAAGTGGGTGTGGACCTGCACGATCCTGACCCGCCCGGCCACCGACACCCACGGGCACATCCACGACCGCGCGCCGGTGATCCTGCCCCTGGCCATGGTGGGGGACTGGCTCGACACCGCCACCACCCGGCCCGGCGCCGTGCGCGCCCTGGTCGACGCGATCCCCGAGGCGCACCTCGTGCCGCGCCGGGTCGACCCCGCGGTCGGGTCGGTCCGCACCGACGAGCCCTGGCTCATCGACCCGGTGGACTGACCCGCACGCCGCGCCGCCCTGCCCGGCGCCGCCACCGCGTACGGGGCCGCCGGGCGGGAACGGACGGCGGCGGCCGGGACGCCGATCCGGGGACACGGGCCGCGGATGACGTGCACGCGCGGACGCGGTGGGTAACGTCGGCTTCGGGAAGTATCCGGCCTGGTCAGGGCCTATCCGATCGATTCTGGAAGAGGGACCCGATGCTCCGCACCCCAGCGCCCACGCAGGGCCGTGCCCGCAACCCCGGCCGCCACGGGGTCCTGGCACGGGTCGCGGCCGTCGCGGCGGGGGCCGCGCTGGCACTGGGATCGGCCGTTCCCGAGGCGCGGGCGGGCGGCAGCGCGTGCACGTCGGCCGCCCATCCCCAGGCGGCCCTGGCCATCGACGAGGTGATCGAGCGCATCACCGCCGAACGCGCCGGCGACGTCGCGGTGGGGGTCTCCGCCTTCGACGGGGAGCTGAGCTGCGGCCACCGCTCCGGCGACGTCTTCGACGCGGCGAGCGCCGGGGAGGTCGTGGTCCTGTCCGCCCTGCTGCACCGGTCGGCGCGGGAGGGACGCGCCCTCACCCCGGAGGAGGACCGGGCGGCCGTCCGCATGGTCACACGATCCGATGCCGCCGCGACGCGCTGGCTGCGCGACCATGTGGGCACCGGCGCGATGCAGCGCTTCGTCGACGCCGCGGGCATGACCGGTACCCGGCCGCACGCCAGGGGCGCGGTGGGGCTGATGAAGACCAACGCCGCCGACCAGCTGCGCCTGCTGGAGCTGATCACCGCGCCCAACGACGTCCTCGGCGACGAGGGGCGCGCCTATGCGCGGCGGCTCATGGGCGAGGTGCCCCGGGAACAGCGCTGGGGGGTGCTCGCAGGGGCGCCGGCGGGTGCCGAGATCGCGGCCAAGAACGGGTGGCTGCACCGCGCCGGCACGGACGTGTGGCGGGTCAACAGCGTCGGCATCATCGACAAGACCGGCATCGGACCCTATGGCATGGTCGTCCTCACCGACGGTAACGATGCGCGGGACTACGGCGTACGGACCATCGAACTCATCTCCCGCGAGGTCCACGCCGCCCTGAACGGCACCCGGGTCCGCACCCCCGTGACCCCGGCGGTGCCGCCGGACACGGCCTGAGCGGCGCGCTCGCCGGTGCCGACCGACCTCCGACGCCATCTCCCCGGTGCGCAACCGGTGCGGGCCGCCGCGTTGGTAGGTTCTGTCCATGCGGTCAGAAAGCAGCCAGGGCGGCCAGAAGGGCAAGGAGCGTACCTTCATCGAGAAGGCGCGCCGCGCCCAGATCATCGGCGCGGCGGTGCAGACGATCGACGAACTGGGCTACGCGCAGGCGTCGCTCGCCCAGATCGCCAAGCGCGCCGGGATCAGCAAAGGCGTGATCTCCTACCACTTCAGGGGCAAGGACGAGCTGATGGAACAGCTCGTCGAGCACGTCTACACCGCGATCATCGAAGCCGTGGTGCCGCGGATCCTCGCCCAGGAGGACCGGCGCGAGATGCTGCGCACCCACATCCTGGCCGTCGCGGAGTTCATGCGGGAACACCCCGCCGAGCTGAACGCGCTCGGGGAGGTCTTCAGCAACTTCCGCACGGCCGACGGCCGGCTCCGCTACGGGCCGCACACATCGGTGGACCTCTACGAGGGCCTGGAGCACATGTACCGCGCCGGTCAGGAGGCGGGGGTGTTCCGCCCCTTCGACACCCGGGTCATGGCCATCACCGTGCAGGCGTCGATCGACGCCATGTTCGGTTACTGGAACCTCTTCCCCGACACCGACCTGATGGCGCACGCTCGGGCACTGGCCGACATCTTCGACCACGCGACGCGGGCGGCACCGGGTTCCGGCGCCGCTGGTGCCGGAGCCGCGGCCGCCGAGCAGGGACCCGAGACCGCGGACGGCGCCGACGAACCGTAACGACCCGTTGCGCACCGCCCGGACCTGCGAACGGGCGACGGGCGGTGCGGGCAGCGGGGAGCGCCGGCCCGCTCACCCGCCGTTCGCCGGGCCGAGGCCGGCGAAGGCGCGGCGGAGCAGGCGCACGCCTTCGGCGATCTCGGCGGGCCCGGAGGTCTCACCGAAGCTGAGCCGCAGGTGCGGGCCGGGCGGTTCGGCGGGGAAGTAGGAGTGGCCGGGGGTGACGGCGACCCCCGCCCGCAGCGCCGCCGCGGCCAGCGCCGACTCCTCCACGGAGTCGGGCAGCCGCAGCCACAGGTGGAAGCCGCCCGCGGGCAGGTGCGGCGCGGGCAGCCCGGGGAAGCCGTCGAGCAGTGCCGCGGCCATGGCCGTCCGCCGCTCCCGCAGGCCGGCCGCCACCGTCCGCAGGTGCCGCCCCCACGCGGGCGAGCCCACCAGTTCCAGGGCCGCCTCCTGCAAGGGGCGCGGCACGAAGAAGCTGTCGACGACCTGGATCGCCCGCAGCCGGCGCAGCACCGGCCCCCTGGCGGCGATCGCGCCGACGCGCAGGCTGGGTGAGGTCGCCTTGGTCAGCGACCGGATGTGCACGACGGTGCCGTCGGGGTCCTCCGCGGCCAGCGGCGGGGGGAGGGCGGCGGCGTCGGCGTGGCCGAGGTGCCGTGCGAAGTCGTCCTCCACCACGAAGGCCCCCGCCTCGCGGGCGATCCGCAGCACCTCACCGCGGCGCTCCGGTGCGAGCACCGCCCCGGTGGGGTTCTGGAACAGCGGCTGGCACAGGAGCACCCGCGCGCCGGTGGCGAGAAGGGCGTCGGCGAGCAGGTCGGTGCGGATCCCGCCGGTGTCGACCGGGACCGGGACCGGCCGCATCCCGGAGGCGCGGGCGATGGCCAGCATGCCGGGGTAGGTGGGCGATTCGACCAGAACAGGCGCCCCCGGCGGGGCGAGGGCGCGCAGCGCGGCGGCCAGCGCGCTCTGGCCGCCCCCGGTGATCAGCACGTCGGCGGCGCCGATCGCCCCGCCCGGGCCGCCGATCTCGCGGGCGAACCAGCCGCGCAGCTCGCTCAGGCCGTCGATCGGCGGGCGCTCCCACGCCCCCGGCCGCCGCCCGGCGCGGGCCAGCGCGGCGGCCATCGCGCGTTCGGGCCGCAGGTCGGCGGGCAGGTAGCCGCCGTTGAAGGCGATGACGCCGGAGGCGGGGGCGGCGAGCGTGGCCAGGACACCCGACGCGTCCACCGCCCGGGGGACCGGCTCTCCGGCGGCGGTGGCCGGATCCGCGCTGAGGGTCACCTGCTGCCAGGAGGTGTCGCCCGCCGCGCCCGCGGGAGCGGCGACGGCACGGAAGGCGCCCGATCCGGGACGGGTGGCGACCAGGCCCTCGGCGGCCAGCGCCGCGATGGCCCGCGAGACGGTCACCGGGCTGACGCCGTGCCGCTCCACCAGCGCGCGGCTGGACGGCAGCTTGGCCCCTGGTGGGTAGCGGTCGAACTCACTTCGCAGGACATCCGTGAGATCACGGACACTGCTACGCTGATTCATGAGAGTCCATGATAGCGCTACCGCACCTCGGCGAGTAGCGGCACCCGACGGCACCCTGCTCGCCGCCCTCGGGGTGCTCGCGTTCTCGTTCACCTTTCCGGCCACCGCGTGGGGCCTGGAGGGCTTCGGGCCCTGGAGCGTCGCCGCGGTCCGCTGCGGGCTGGCCGCCACCATCGCCGCGGGCTGCCTGGCGGCGGGGCGCGTGCCGGTCCCCGCCCGGGCGCACTGGCCGGGGATCGCCGCGGTGGCCGGCGGCGTCGTCATCGCCTTCCCCTTCCTGAGCACCCTCGCCCTCCAGGCGTCCTCGACCTCCCACTCCGCCGTGATCATCGGCCTGCTGCCGCTGACCACCGCCGTGGTCTCCGCTCTGCGTACCGGGGTCCGCCCCTCGCCGGTGTTCTGGGCGGCGGCCGCGTGCGGGGCGGCGGCCGTGGTGGCCTTCGCGGTCGTGAACAGCGGAGGAGCGCTCGGCGTCGCCGACCTCTACCTCGCCGCCGCGCTGGTGGCGGCCGCGGTCGGCTACGCCGAGGGCGGCCGGCTGGCCGCGTCCCTGCCCGGGTGGCAGGTGATCGCCTGGGCGCTGGTGGCCGCCGCCCCGATCAGCGTGCCGCTATCGGTGCTGGCCCTGGCCGTCGAGCCGGTGGACGCCGGGCCCCGCGCCCTCGCGGGCATGGCGGTCCTGGGCGTGGTCTCCCAGTTCGGCGCGTTCGTCGCGTGGTACCGGGGGATGGGCGCCATCGGCGTCGCCCGCGCCAGCCAGCTCCAGCTCGCCCAGCCGCTCCTCACCCTGCTGTGGGCGGTGCTGCTCGTCGGTGAAGAGCCGACGTGGGCGGCGCTGCTGGCCGCCGTGGCCGTGCTGATCTGCATCGCCGTCACCCAACGCGCCCGGGCCTGACCCACGCGCGACCGGTCGGCCGCGTCCCTCTCAGGCGCGGGACGCGGCGTTCCGGCGTTTCCCCTCGGGGGGTCCGAGTGGGGGGAGGGGGTGATGCCGGTCTCGCCGGCCCGCCCCCCTGTGAGGCGGACCGCGGGCGGGACCGCCTGCCCCTGAGGGGATCCGCTCATTCCCGGAGGGTGGAGTCAGGGGCTCCTCGGTGGCCGTTCCGGGACATCCCGGATGGATTCCCGTCCATGCGTGCTAGATTCTGGCCAAGCGGTCAATAAATCAGTCGAGCGTCTTGAATGCGGCGCGCCATGTCCGACGGCCACCCCTCCGGGACCGCACAGGAGCCCAACATGAGCGAACAGACGACCACCCCATCCCCCCGGCAGGAGGGGCACCCCGGCCGGCCCGCATCCCCCGCGCCGCCGCCGGCCGCCCGGCGGCTCGCCTACATCGACAACCTGCGGATCGTGCTGACGGTCCTGGTGGTCCTGCACCACGTCGCCGTCACCTACGGCAACATCCCCGTGTGGTACTACACCGAGCCGGCCCAAGACCCCTCCGGTGCGGCGCTGGACCTCCTGGTCATCTTCAACCAGGCGTTCTTCATGGGGTTCTTCTTCCTCGTCTCCGGCTACTTCGTGCCCGCCTCCTACGACCGCAAGGGGCCCCGGGCGTTCCTGCGCGGCCGGCTCGTCCGGCTGGGCGTCCCGATGCTGCTCTTCGTCCTGCTCGCCCGGCCGCTGCTCACCTCGGTCTTCTTCCCCGCCGCGCAGGCGGCCGCCGCCGAGCAGGGTGAAGAGCTGCCCTACTGGCTCTTCTACCTGGTCAGCTGGGACCCGGGACCGATGTGGTTCGTCGAGGTCCTGCTGGTGTTCTGCCTCGGGTACATGCTCATCCGCCGGATCCGCGGAACCGCCGCCGCCTCCGCCAGGCAGGTCGAGGCCCCGGCCCCGCGTCCGGTGTCGCCCCTGACCGGCACCCTCGCCGTCGCCGCGTTCACCGCCGTGCTCATCGCGCTGACCTACGCCTGGCGCCTGCTGGTGCCCACGGGCAGCTACTGGCCGTTCGTCGGCCTGCCCACCCCCTACTACCTGCCGCAGTACGTCCTGCTGTTCACCGTTGGCGCACTCGCCTTCCGCCAGGGGTGGGCGGACCGGCTGCCCCGCGGCGCCGGATGGGGCGGACTGGCGGTGGCGCTGATCGGTGCGGCCGCCGGCCTCGCCCACCTCTCCGCGTCCGACGACACCGCCGGCGCGGGCCTCGCGGCCCTGACCGCGGCGGCCTGGGAGAACGTCTTCGCCGTTGGCGTCATCATCGCCCTGACCGTCCTGTTCCGCGAGGTCTTCAACGGCCAGGGGCGGTTCGGCCGCTTCCTCTCCGACCAGGCGTTCGGCGTCTACTTCCTGCACCCGCTGGTGCTGGTGGGGCTGGGCTACGCGCTCAGCGGCTGGGAGGCGACCGCGGTGGTGAAGTTCGCGGCCATGGCCGTCCTGGCACTGCCCCTGTGCTGGGGCGCGGCCCGGCTGCTCCGGTCGGTACCGGGGGCACGCAAGGTCTTCTGAGCCGGTGTCAGGGCGCGCGGAACCGCGCCCGAGCCGTCCGGCCCCGGCCCGATCCGCTCGGGCCGGTGCCTCTGCCCCCTGTCGTCGCGGCCCGCGACAACAGGGGGCCGCGGACGTCGGCGCGGCGCCGCACCCGCGCGGTACGCGGACCGCACACTCGGAACATGGAGCCTCCGAAGACCGGGCGCAAGGACCTGGTGATCAGGATCGGCGGCGATGAACTGGTCATCCGGCGCCGCTACGAGGCACTGAGCATCGTCAACGACATCCTGATCGCCGTGTGGTTCATCGCGGGCAGCATCATGTTCTTCTCGACCGCGCTGGCCACGGCGGGCACCTGGATGTTCCTCATCGGCAGCGTCGAGCTCCTCATCCGCCCGGTGATCCGCCTCGCCCGCCAGTTCCACCTGCGGCGCGTCCACGGCGCGGCGGCCACACCGGGGGAGTCGCCGGGCGACTTCTGACGCGTGAGCGGCGGAGGAGCGGGCGGCGCAGCGGCGGTCAGCGCGACAGGACGGCGACGTGCCCGTTCTCCAGCGCGGTCCACACCCGGCCGGCCCCGTCGACGGCGATGCCGTGCGGCTCCGACGACGGGTCGGGGAGCGGGAATCCGCTGATCCGCCCCTCGGCGGTGACACGGCCGATGCGGCCGGAGCCCCACTCGGTGAACCAGCACCCGCCGTCGTCCGCCGCGGCGATCGCGTGCGGGCGGCCGGCCGGATCGGCGAGCGGGTACTCGGCCACCGACCCCGACGGATCGACGCGGACGACGGCGCCCGTACCGATCAGGACCGCCCACAGCGCGTCCGGCGTCGCGCAGATCCCCACCGGTGCCGCCCCCGTGGTCGGCAGCGGGTGGATCGTGGCGTCGCCGCCGGTGGTGATGCGGCCGATGGCGTCGGCCCGGTTGAGGGTGAACCACAGTGCGCCGTCGGGGCCGGTCGCGATCATCGACGGCATGCCGCCGTTGACGGGCAGGCCGAACTCCGTGACGGAGCCCGCGGTGTCGATCCGGCCGATCCGGTCGGCGCCCATCTGCGTGAACCACAGCGCGCCGTCGGGGCCCGCGCAGATGCCGAACGGTGCCGCCCCCGTGGTCGGCAGCGGGTGGATCGCGGTGTCGCCGCCGGTGGTGATGCGGCCGATGGCGTCGGCCTGGTTCAGGGTGAACCACAGCGCGCCGTCCGGTCCCGCCGCGATCACCGATGGGCGCCCGCCGGGAAGCCCGATGTCGTGGACGGCCACCGAGCCCTCGACGGTCACGCGCGCCACGGCGCCGGCGTGGGCCAGAGTCGTCCATACAGCGCAGTCGGGCCCGGCGGCGATCCCGTAGGGACCGCCCCCTTCAGGGCCGACCGGGATCTCCCGGATCCCGGGACCCGTTGAGGGAGCCGACATCGCTGACCACCTGCCTGACCTCGTCGCGTGCGGTGCGCCGGAATCCTCGCGCATCCGCCGCGTACCGGCAACGGGATTTACGCGCCGGCCGCCCGCGGCAACGGATGCACGCCGGGACGCCCCGCGGCAACGGGACGCACGCGGCCGCCGGGTCAGCGGCGGACCGCGGTGACGCGCAGGCGCCGGTAGTCGGCCCACCAGGTGCCGTCGCGGTGGAGCTCCGGGCGCAGCCGCGCGTCCAGCTCGGACAGGAAGGCATCGGGGACGGCGACACCGGCGAGCAGGTGCCCGCCGAACATGCGCACCCAGGTGGCGAGGCCGTCGTCGCCCGGCAGCCGGGTGGGGCGGTCGAACAGCCAGGCGCCGGTCACCTCGAACCCCGCGCGCTCCAGCACCGCCGCGTATTCGGCGACCCCGGGGAAGTACCAGGGGTTCGCGGCCGGCTCCAGCCCGTGCCGCGCCCGCAGGGCGCGGGCACCGCCGTCGATGGCCGCGATGTTGCCGCTCCCGCCGAGTTCGGCGATCAGCCGGCCGCCGGGACGCAGGGCCCCCGCGAGCGAGGCGGCGGCGCCGGCGGCGTCGGGGATCCAGTGCAGCACGGCGTTGCTCAGCACGGCGTCGAACCCGCCGAGGGGCCCGAGGTCGCGCAGGTCGGCGACGCGCAGATCCAGGCCGGGGAAGCGGGCACGGGCGCGGTCGATCATGTCGGGGCTGGCGTCGACCCCGACGACGCCGGCGCCCGACGCGGCGACGCGGTCGGCGAGGTCGCCCGTTCCGCATCCGGCGTCGAGGACCCGTTCGCCCGGCCGCGCGTCGAGCAGGTCCAGGAGGCCCGCGCCCAGCGAGGCGACGAACCCGTGGCGCGCGTCGTAGAGCTCGGCGTCCCACGTGTGTGCGGTCATGTGGCGAGCCTAGGGCCTGTGTTCCGCGGGAGCGGGAGCGCGGGCGGCCCCGCGTTCGGATGAGGGGCCGCCCGCGGGTCCGGCCGCACCCGCCGGTGGTGCGCGCGGCGGCGGGCCGGCGGCCCGTCACCCGCTCGGCATGGGAGCGCCTCCGCTGATCAGGGGTCGAGGGTGTGGGAGCGTTCGACGAGGCGGCGCATGGCCCGGTGGAACTCGTCGCGCTGCCGGGGGGTCCACTGCTCGGTGAGGTGGTCGAACACCGCCTCCTGCCACCGGCGGGCATCGCGGAGCAGGGCGAGGCCCGCCGGGGTGACCGACACCTCTCTGCGCCGTGCGTCGGTGCCGGACGGCCGCAGTTCCAGATGGCCGGCGGCGACCGCGTCCTTCACCAGCCGGGACGCTCCGCTCTGGTCGATGCCGACCTCCCGGGCCACGGCGTTGATCGTCGCGCCGCCGCGCGCGGAGAGGGCGTGCACCGCCTCCGTGGCCAGCACGTGGCGGCCCTGCTGTGCGGCCGCCGCGTCCCCTGGGGCGTTCCAGCGGCGGGACCAGTGCCGCACGAAGGAGAAGAGGGCCTGGCCGGGGCCGTCCGCGGGCGGCTGCGGGGCGTCCCTGTCGACGGGGTTCACTCGGTCGCCGCCATCTCACGGCAGATGTAGGCCAGGTCCAGGGCCGACCTGAGGTCGGGCAGCCGCAGCGCGGCGGAGACGAGGCCGCCTGTGGCACGGAAGACCGTGGCCACCCGGGTCGGCCCCGTGCTCTGCGGCCAGGTGGCGTCCTGCTCGACGACCATGAGGCGGTCGCCGACGGGATGCCACGACCGCGGGACGAGGCGGATGCCGGAGCGCGTCACCCACGCGGCGAAGTCGGCGGGGCCGATCGGACCGGCTCCTTTGGGGCCCAGGACGACGATCGGATCGCTGACGGCCGCCGCGGCCCGGTCGGGACGTCCGGTGTTGACCGCCGCGTGCCAGCGGCCGATGGCGGCTTCCAGAGGAGGTTGCATGCGGGGAAGTATATGCGAAACGCATGTATTTTTTCGCGATGCCGACGGCGCCGTCCTCCGTCGGCGACATCGCGGACCCCGGAGACTAGGGTCGGGAGGGACCGGCGGCGGGGCCCGGCCGCAGCCGCAGTGCCCAATTGGCGGTGCCGGGCGCGGGGATGCGAGGACACTCTCATGGCGATGACGGACACGACCGTGCTGATCACCGGCGCCACCGACGGCCTCGGGCGGCACACCGCCAACCGCCTCGCCGGGCTCGGCGCGCGGCTCATCCTGCACGGGCGCGACCCGGAGCGCGCCGCGCGGGTGCGCGAGGAGATCGAGGCGGCGGGCGGGACCGCCGACGTCGTCCTCGCCGACCTCGCCGACCTGCGCGCCGTCGACCGGCTCGCCGACGACGTGCTGGCCTCCCATTCTCGGCTCGACGTGCTGGTCAACAACGCGGGAGTCGGCTTCGGCCGCCCCGGTGCCGGCCGCGAGGAGAGCGCCGACGGCATCGAACTGCGCTTCGCGGTGAACCACCTCGCCGGCCTCCTGCTCACCCGGCGGCTGCGCCCGCTCCTCGCCGGCTCCGCCCCGGCGCGGGTGATCAATGTGGCCTCCATCGGGCAGGAGGCGATCGACTTCGCCGACCCGATGTTCCACGAGGGCTACGACGGCGTCGCCGCCTACCGCAGGAGCAAGCTGGCCCAGATCATGTCCACCTTCGACCTCGCCGCCGAGTTCGCCCCCGACCGGATCACCGTCACGGCGCTGCATCCGGCCACGCTGATGGACACCACCATGGTCGGGGACGCCCAACGGGAGCCCCGGAGCTCCGTGGCCGAGGGCGGCGACGCGCTGCTGCGCCTGGTGACCGCGCCCGAGACCGAGATCGGCACCGGCCGCTACTACGACGGGCGGCAGGAGTCACGCGCGCATCCGCTGGCCTACGACCCCGACGCGCGCGCCCGGCTGCGCGACCTCTCGGCCGAGCTGATCGCCGGAGCGCTGGGGCGCCCTGCCTGAGCCCGGCGGCGGGCGGGACCCGTCGCGTGCGCCCCCGGTCCGGGGCGGGGACCGCGATCCGGACGGCTCGGGGGGCGGGGACCGCGATCCGTGCCCCGGTGCGCCCCTCAGGGGCCGCACCGCGGGCGGGGTACGTGGCGGGAGCGCCGTTGCGCGGGCGTCCGGGGCCGTCCGGAGGACGCCGACCAGGCCCAGCGGGCGACCATCATCCCAACGTCACATGACTTTCTGGGAGAATGCTCAGAAATGTCGGCTGCGTGACTTGTTCATAACGACGACATCACGGCAACATAGGGGTTTCCGGCTCTGGACGCCGATGCCGTCCGGGGATTCGGACCGTACGCCTTGTCCCACCCGTGCCGTCTGGAAATGCGCTCCGTGACGACAGATACCCGTTCCGCACCCGCCGCCGGCAGCGCGTCGGCGCTCGCCGCCCAACGCCGATTCTTTCCCGAGGTCCAGGGCCTGCGCGCGGTCGCCGTCGTGCTCGTCCTGCTGTACCACGTCGACAAGGATCTGATCCCCGGCGGCTACGCCGGGGTCGACGTCTTCTTCGTGATCTCCGGTTTCCTCATCACGACCCTGCTGCTGCGCGAGGCACGCGATCACGGGCGGGTCTCCCTCGCCCGCTTCTACGTCCGCCGTATCCGGCGCATCCTGCCCGCGTCCACGCTCGTGCTGCTGGTCACCGGAGCGGCGGCCTTCGCCCTGCTGCCGTCTCCCCGGCTGCTCGACACGGCAGGCCAGCTCGTGGCGAGCGCGGCGTACCTGGAGAACATCTACCTCGCCCAGCAGGCGGTCGACTACCTCGCGGCCGAGGCCGCGGCCAGCCCCGTGCAGCACTACTGGTCGCTCGCCGTGGAGGAGCAGTTCTACCTGGTGTGGCCGCTGCTGTTCCTCGGGTGGGCCGCGCTGGGGCGGCGCGGCCGCGGCGGCGGTGACCGGACCATCCTGGCGGCCACAGGGGTGGTGCTGGCGGCCTCCTTCGTCTGCTCGGTGATGCTCACCGCCGCCGACCCGCAGGCGGCCTACTTCCTGCCGCAGACCCGGATGTGGGAGCTGGCGGTCGGCGGCGTGCTCGCCATCGCCCTCAGCCGGTGGCGGCTTCCCGCCCGCCTGCGCTGGGCGCTGGGCTGGGCCGGACTCGGCGCCATCCTCGTGGCCGTGTCCGCCTACGACGACGCCACCGCCTTCCCCGGCTGGGCGGCGGCGCTCCCGGTGCTGGGCGCCGCGGCGGTCATCGCGGCGGGCGAGAGCGGGACCCGTTGGTCCTCCTACGGCCTGCTCAGCACGGCACCCGCCCGCTTCATCGGCGACATCTCCTACGCGCTGTACCTGTGGCACTGGCCGCTGGTGGTCTTCACCCTCAGCCTCACCGAGTCCACCACCCTGTCGCCGCCGGCCGGTGTCGCCGTCATCGTCCTGTCGGTCGCGCTGGCCTGGGCCACCAAGATCTGCGTGGAGGACCCCGTCCGCGACGGCGGCCTGCTGCGCGCCGGCCGCAGCGCGGCCGCGTTCGCCATGGCCGCCACGCTCATCGTCACCGCCATCGGCGGCGGCCAGTACCTGCGCGTCCAGTGGCTGCGCGCGGTCGAGTTCGACCCGGCCGTGCACGTCGGCCCGCAGGCCCTCAGCGAGACCACGCCCGAGGGCGACCCCGGCGAACCCGTCTACCCCTCCCCGGTGGCCGTCGAGGAGGACCTGCCCAGCGTCTACGCCGACGACTGCCAGGCGCCCAACCGCGCGCTCACGCCGCAGTCCTGCGAGTACGGGCCGGCCGAGGACGACGCGGCGGCGACGGTGGTCATCGTCGGCGACTCCCACGCCGCCCACTGGGTGCCCGCTCTGCGCGAGGTCGCGGCCGAACGCGACTGGCGGCTCCTCACCTACACCAAGTCCTCCTGCCCGTTCAGCGACACCCTGATCGAGGAGAAGGACAGCGCCTATCCGGAGTGCCCGGAGTGGAACACCGCCGTGGCCGAGGAGCTGACCGAGGACGTGCGGCCCGATGCCGTCTTCACCAGTTCCCACGCCGACGCCGACGCCTTCGGCGCCGGGTCCGAGCAGGAGAGCACCCGGGAGATCGCCGACGGCATGGCGCGGCTGTGGGACACGCTGGAGGACGCCGGCAGCGAGGTGGTGGCCATCCGCGACAACCCGGGGATGCGTGCGCGACCGGCCGAATGCGTGGCCCGCCACGACACCGCCCGCGACATGTGCACCCGGCCGCGCGACGAGGCGTTCTCGCGGGACGATCCGCAGCTCCTGGCGGCGGAGGCCGCGGACAACTCCGCACGGGTCGTGGACCTCACCGAGGGCTTCTGCACCGACGAGTCCTGCCCGGTCGTGGTCGGCAACGTGCTGGCCTACCGCGACAGCCACCACCTCACCGCGACCTACTCCGAGCTGCTGGCGCCGCTGCTGGCCCGCAAGACGGAGGACGTCCTCGATCCCTGATCGGCTCCCGGCTCCGCGGGCGATGCGGCACCGCGACCGTGCGCCGCCACCGGCGCACGGTCGCCCACGCGGCCGACAGCCGCGCGGGCAGCATCCGATGCCGATGCCGATGGCGATGCCGATGCGGATCGGCGCGACGACGGTCGACGGCTTTTCGCGCGGACTCCGTCCGGTCGGTGAGAGACGCACCCCCGGGTCGTGTCCGCTCGTGGAGCGAGCGCGTTCGAGGGCCGCGGGCCCCCGCCGGGCCGGCGGCGAGCGGCGCGACGTCCTCGACCCCGGTGGGCCGGACGCGGGGCGGTCCGCCGCCCCGGCACCGCTCGTCTCCGCAGAGCCTGCGGGCCGTGCGGCGGAGAAGCGCGTCCGCGGGAACGACACCGCTGCGGATCACAAGAACGGTGAGGTCAACGGGGTGGCCCGCCCTCGCGGATGCCGTCACCGCGGCGGCTCGGCCACGAGACTCGACCGCGGGTCACCGGTGCCCAGAGGCGAAGGCGAAACGTATCAACGTGTATCCGGCCCCGGCGGCCGCGGTTGCGCCGGTTGCCGGGACCGGCCCTGTGGTTCCGCCGGGGCCCGCAGGGCCGGCAGGCACCCGGGTGGAACCGGCCACCGCGACCGGGTACGGATACTCAGGCGCACGGGCGCCGCGGCGGTCAGCATGGCGGTATGAGCACACCACCGGTCCGCGCGACGACCACTCCCGCGTTCTTCGTCCAGTCCGTCCTGTCCTTCGGCGCCTCCCTGGCCGGCCTTTCCGCCGGCATCGTCTACCTCCCCGTCGACCCCTGGATGCGGGCTTTCGTCGGCCTGGGGCTCCTCTATGTCGTGACGTCGGCTTTCACCCTCGCCAAGTGCGTCCGCGACCGCCAGGAGGAGTCCGCGGTGACCAGCCGTGTCGACCAGGCCCGCCTCGACCGCCTCATCGCCGAGCACGATCCCTTCCGGCTGGAGGACGCCTGAGGCCGGGCGGCACGGATACGCCTGGCGGCGCCCGGCGGGGGAGCCGCCATCGACAGGCCGGCTCCGGCCCGGCCGGAACCGGCGGACGTCTCCGCTGGCCGGCCGGTGCGCGGCCGGACAGCGGTCGGACCGACCGACGGGCCCTACGGCCAGTGGAGTTCCGGGATGACGCGGAAACGCGCCGCGCTGGCGTCGGGCGCCGTCCTGCTGAGCCCAGGGCTCTCCGCCTCCGCATTCGCCGCCGACATCGACACCACAGGGGGCGGCCGTGTCGCGGGTGTGGGCGACATCTGGGGTTGAGGACCGGAGGCGGTCGGGCCGCGGTCTGGACGGGCGGCGGGGCCGAGGGTGCCCGAAGGCAGCGGTCTTGGCGTCGGTCGGGTCCCGGCCTCCGCCCGGGCCGATCGCACATGGGAGCGCTCCCATATCGCTCATGTGCGTCGGCCGGACGGAGGGCGGGGGCGGTGCGGCGCCCGTGGGGGGAGTCGCACCGGCCGTCAGTGTGACCCGCGACACGCCGCGTCGTCAATACCTCGCGCAACCCCCCGTTTACAGAACGACTCCGGTGGCGTAGCGTTCGAATTGGATGTGGGAGCGCTCCCAAAAGCGAGATCACCTCGCACCCGGCGGCTCCGCCGCCACGATCCCCGCCCGGTTCCCCCGACCCGCGCCGTCCGCCCGACTCCACTGGGCTCCTTGCCCGGCGGAGTGTGCCGCACCGACCGTGCGGCAGTGGGCGGGACCGCGCCCGCCAAGGAGTGCCGTGACCACGACCGACGCCATCCCGGCCGGCCATCCCCGCCCGCCCCTCCGAAGCCACCGCCCCCCGGCGGCGCGCCGTGCCTCCCGGCCGCTGCGCCGGGCCGCCGCCGCGGCCGCCACCCTGCTGCTCGCGGCCGGGCTCGCCGCCGGCACCGCGGCGCCCGCGTCAGCCGCCGACCTGCCCGATGACACCGAGTTCTTCGCCGACCCGCAGTCCCAGGTCGCGCGATGGGTGGCCGGCAACCCATCGGACACGCGCCGCCCCGTGATCGAGGAGCGGATCGCCGTCCACGCCCAAGGCATCTGGTTCTCGAACTACGAGCCCGACACGGTCACCGAGGACGTGCGCCGGGTCACCGACTCCGCCGCGCAGGCCGGGGAGGTGCCCGCGCTCGTCCCCTACCAGCTGCCCAACCGCGACTGCGGCGGCGCATCGGCGGGCGGCGCCCCCGATATCCCCGCCTACAACGCGTGGATCGACGGCTTCGCCGACGGCTTGGGCGAGGACCCGGTGCTCGTCCTGCTCGAACCCGACTCGCTGGCGCTGATCACCTGCCTGGACGACCAGGAGCTCGCCGAGCGCAACGGCGCGCTCTCCCGCGCGGCCGAGGTCATCCACGACGCCAATCCCCAGGCGCGGGTCTACCTCGACGCCGGGCATTCGGCGTGGAACGCCCCCGAGGAGCAGGCGCGGCGGCTGCGCGCCGCAGGTGTCACCGAGGACGCCGACGGCATCTACACCAACGTGTCCAACTACCGCCACACCGGTGACGAGCGGGTCTTCGCCACAGCGGTGCTGTCCCAGCTCGGCGACCCGGATCTGCGCGCGGTCATCGACACCAGCCGCAACGGCAACGGCCCAGCGGCCGGCGGCGAATGGTGCGACCCCGCCGGCCGGGCGGTGGGCGAGCCGCCCACTGGTGCCACCGGCGACCCCTTGGTCGACGCCTACCTGTGGGTCAAGCCCCCGGGCGAAGTCGACGGCTGCGCCGGCCCGGCGGGCAGCTTCTCGCCCGATTACGCCTACGGCCTGGCCACGAACTGATCCGCGTCGAGCCGGTGGGTCTTGGGGACCCACCGGCCCCCTGAACGGTGCTCCCCCACGCGATGGGGGAGTACCCCCCACATCGCGCGACCCGGGCCCGCGCGGCCCGACCGCCGCGCCCGCGTGTACGGCGCCACACCGGCCCGGCCCTTGGCCCGCCGGGTGCACGGCTTGCGTGCCACGAAGCCCCTTGCTGGAGCGCTGGGTCGGCATGGCACGGTCCGCGATTCGATGCCGAGCAGGCCTTCTTAGACGAGCGGGGGAACGGGGTGCCGGCGTTCGGTCGGCCGGTCGTCGAGGATGAGGTCTCGGGCCACCGCCGCGGAGAGCCCGGCGTCCCCGGGGCAGGCTGAGCGGTCCACCCGCCGCGCGGGCCGGTGCCGGCCGGTCGGCACCGGCCCTGCTCGGCCCACGGCCGGTCCGTCCCCGCGGGCCGCCGGCCCCGCCGACCCCGTCGGCCGCGCCCCGGCGGCGTCAGTGATCGTTCTGGCCGTGGGGATGGGCGGATTCGTAGTCGTCCGCGAACACGTCCGCCGGTGCTCTGCTGCCGGGCCGGTGCAGCGGGGTGCCCGTCGTTTCGCGGATGTCCGTGTGCAGCGGCGCCCCGGCGGTGTCAGTAGTCGTCCTCGCCGCGGGGATGGACGGATTCGTAGTCGTCTGCGAACACGTTCACCGGTGCCCTGCCGCCGAGGCCGTCCAGCGGGGTGCCCATCGTCTCGCGGATGCCCGCGCGCAGCAGGTTCTCGCGGGCCGCCGTGCGCGCGTCGCCCTTCAGCGGCTTGCCCTTGGAGTCGAACATCGAGGGGTCGTCGGCGTGCTCCTCGGCGTAGTCGAGCGCCTCCCGGTAGACGTCGCGCAGCACGGGGTCGGCGACGTGGTCGGGGGCGGCGCCCTCGACCTCCAGCGTCCGCACCGACGCGATGAAGGCCTCCTCGTGGATGTCGGCCGAGGCGTTGACGTACTGGCTGAGGTCGCCGCGGTTCCACTCGTCGCGGCGGTAGTCGGTGATGTCGCGCAGGCCGTCGTCGGCCACCCGGTTGTAGCCCCGGTCGTCCAGGATGAGGGCTTGGGCCACCGCCGCCGAGAGCTCGGCGTCGCTGTTGTAGGCCGAGCGGTCCACCCGTAGCACCGGCCGCCCGGTCGCGGGATCGGTGTTGGCGTGGTCGATGTAGGGGGCGCCGCGCCCCTCGTAGTCGATCACCGGGTCGGTCCGGCTCCACAGGTCGGAGATCCGGTCGGGGCCGAAGGTACCGCGCCCTGTTCCCGGCATGCCGCCGATGGTGTCGGCCACCGCCGCCGTGCGCGCGTTGTCCTGCGCGCGCAGCAGCGACGCTTCGGCGGTGTCGGCCGCGTCCTCCAGGATGCGCCGCCGGTCGGGATCGGTCTCGTTGTCGGCCTGGCGGCGGAGGTCTTCGGCGATGGTCTCGGCCTGGCGCGCCTTCCTCTGCGCGGTGCGCACCCGGCCGCGGTCAGCCGCCGTTCCGGCCTCGTCGGCCAGTTCCTCCAGTGCTCTGAGCCGGCCGGCCACGCGCCGGCCCGAACGCGTATCGAAGAAGGCGCGCCGCTCGCGCTCCTGCGTGACGATGTCGTCGAGCGACCGGTCGCCGGTCACCCCCAGGTCCCGGGCGAGCTGCTCGGCAGCGTCGCAGTCGCCGCCGCCCGCGCTGACCATGGCGGGACGGACCAGGGGCGTGATCGCCATCGGGACCGCGCCCCCGTTCCCGGCTCCGGGAGCGGGGGCGGCGATCGAGCACTCGGAGGCGTCGGCGCGCTCACGCAGGTCGTCGATCCGGTCCTCCAGCGACTCGATGGCGTCGTCGGCCGCGTCGAGGTCGCCGCGTTCGGCCGCGGCGCGGGAGTCGGCGAGATCGCCCCGGAGGTCATCGGTGGAGGGGAGGTCGGGGAGGTCCTTCTTGCCGATGTGTTTGAAGGCCTTCAGGGCCCCGCCGAACAGCGCCGGCAGGCCATAGGCGATCGCCTTGCCGGGGCCGCCCTCGCGCCAGTTCTCCTTGAAGGGCTCGGTGAAGCCGTCCCACATCTGCTCCGCGGTGGTCAGCGGGCTCTGCCGGAAGGCCTGCCCGATGGAGGACCAGTTCTCCTGGAACGCGTCGTTGGAGCAGAGGTGGATCAGGCACGCGGCCGAGGCGGCGCCGTCCCAGAGGTCGCGGACGCCCTGCGCGAAGCCGCCGCCGATCTTGCAGGCGACGTCGAAGATCCGCCCGCAGTCCCAGGTGTAGTTCCCGCGGTCCTCGAACTCGAACCACTCCTCGTCCTCGGGCGGCATCCACTGCCCGAACTCGCCGTGCCGCTCCTCGTCCACGGGGCGCGGCAGGGTGTCCAGCGGGACGAGCCAGTCCGATCCGCCGCCGGCGGCGGTGCTGCTCTGGTCCGCCGCGCCGCCGTCCTGGGGCTCGGCACACCCGTCGGACCCCGCGTTCTCCACGGCGCACAGGGCGGTGTCGAAGTGCTGCCCGACGCGCTCGGGCACGCCGGACCCGGCGATGACGACGGCGAGCACTCCGGCGACCAGCAGGATGGTGGCGGCGTATTCGGTCAGGTTCGCGCCGCGTTCGGGGTCATGGATGCGGGGCAGCAGCATAGGCGATCGGCTCCGGTGGGACGCCGGTGCTCGGACGGGGGAGGGGCCGGGCGCCGGGGAAGGAGGGCTTCGGCGGGGCGGCCGCTGCCGTGGTGGCGGACAAGCCGACAACGTACGCCGCCGCGTCGCCGGGCGTCATGGGCCCGTGGGCCCAAGATCATCGGGCCGCGCCCGCGCGGGCCCCGGGCCCGGGCCCGGGGGCGCGGCGCCGCCGGCCGGAAATAAGGTCGGCGCCAGTGCGGTTGGGCAAAGGGTGACCCAGGTCGGTCCGGCCCCTCGGGCGCACGCCGACCCCCGTCCCCTCCGATGAAAGGCCGCTCGCCCGTGTCCCTCCCCATCTCGATCCTGGATCTGGCCCACATCGCCGAAGGCGGTACCGCGCGGGACAGCTTCGACACCAGCCTGGCCATGGCCCGCAGCGCCGACGAGTTGGGGTTCCGCCGCATCTGGTACGCCGAGCACCACAACATGGCGACCATCGCGTCCTCGGCCACCAGCGTCCTCATCGCCCACATCGCGGCGCACACGACCCGGATCCGGCTGGGAGCCGGCGGCGTCATGCTGCCCAACCACGCGCCGCTCACCATCGCCGAGCAGTTCGGCACGCTGGAGACCCTGCACCCCGGCCGCATCGACCTGGGGCTCGGCCGGGCGCCGGGCAGCGACCAGAACACCATGCGCGCCCTGCGCCGCGACCCCTCCTCGGCCGAGAGCTTCCCCCAGGACGTCCTGGAGCTCCAGGGCTACCTGACCGGGAACTCGCGGATCCCGGGCGTCGACGCGACCCCCGGCAAGGGCACGAACGTCCCGCTCTACATCCTGGGGTCGTCGCTGTTCGGCGCCAAGCTCGCCGCCGCGCTCGGCCTGCCCTACTCCTTCGCCTCCCACTTCGCGCCCAACGCCCTGGAGGACGCGGTCGCCGCCTACCGGCGCGAGTTCACCCCGTCCGACCAGCTCCAGGAGCCCTACGTCATCGCCGGCGTCAACGTCACGGCGGCCGAGACCACCGAGCAGGCGCGGGAGCAGGCGCACCTCTCGCGCCGGCGCATGGTCGCCCAGCTGCTCGCGCGGGGCCGCACCCTCACCCCCGAGGAGGCCGACGCGGCACTGGAGTCGCCCGCCGGTCGCCAGGTGATGCAGATGGCCACCTATTCCGCAGTGGGCGACCCGGGCGAGGTGCGGCACTACCTTGACCGCTTCGCCGAGCACGCCAAGGCCGACGAGCTCATCATCGCGCCGCAGGCCGGGACCGTCGAGGCGCGGCTGCGCACCCTCGAACTCGTCGCGGCCACCGCTGACGGAGCGTGACGCGCCGCGGGCGTGTTCTCGGCGGTGGGTATGCGCCGAAGATGTAGGTTGCGTCGTGTGGTCGCCGGCGGTGCGCAGCGGGTCCGCCCGGCCCCTGCCCGACGGCGACCGGCGACAGGAGACCCGTTCGGATGCGCACCCGACCGCTTCGCGCGGCGGCGGTCCTGGCCGCCGCGCTGTGCCTCGCGACCGCCGCGCCCGCGGGCGCCGTCCCCGCCGCGGCCGGCACGGTCGCGGCGGAGCGCCGATGCCCGCGACTGTCGGCGGACCTTCCGTGGTACGGCGCCAACCGCGGCGAGCTCCAGCGCGTGATCGACGAACGGGGCTCCTGCTCCGACCCCGGCGGACGGCCCGTGGCCGTGTTCGACTGGGACAACACCGTCACCAAGAACGACGTCACCGACGCCACCCTGGCCTGGGCCCTCCTCAACGACAAGATCCTGCGCCCGGAGCGCTGGGGCGGTGTCAGCGCATGGCTCACCCCGGCCGCCGACCGCGCCCTGACCGACGCGTGCGGTACCTCCGTTCCCGTCGGCGCGCCCCTGCCGACCTCCACCGACACGCGCTGCACCGACGAGATCCTCGAAATCCGCGAGAACGCGGCGACCATGGACGGCGACGCGGCCTTCGCGGGCGAATGGGACCACCGGCGGACGGTCCCCGAGTACGCCTGGGTCCCGCAGCTCTTCGCCGGGCACACGCCCGCGCAGCTGGCCTCCTACGCGCGCAAGGCCCGGGCGCGCAGCCTCGCGGCGCCGGTGGGCAGCACCCTCACGGTCGGGACCCACACCCTCCCGGGCCATGTGCGCTACTACCCGCAGCAGCGGGACCTCATCCGAACTCTGCAGCGGGCCGGGTTCGACGTCTACATCGTCTCCGCGGGCTCCGAGCCGGTGACCCGGGTGTGGTCGGCCGGGGTCGGGATCGACCGCGAGCACACGATCGCCATCCGCAGCGTGCTCGACGACCGGGGCCGCATCACCGTCCGCAACGAGGGCTGCGGCGGCACCCCCGACAGCCAGGGCGCGGACATCCCCTACATCGACGGCAAGCGCTGCCGGGTCAACCAGGAGATCTTCGGAGTCGAGGGCCCCGCCGCCTGGCAGCGCCAGGACCCCCCGAACCGGATCGCGCTGGGCAGCGGCGACGCCGACACCGACGTGTCCTTCGTCGCCGACGCGACCGGCGCCCGCCTGGTCCTCAACCGCAACCGGAGCGAGATCATGTGCCGCGCCTACGACGACGCGGACGGCCGCTGGCTCATCAACCCGATGTTCATCGAGCCCCTGGCCCCCAATCCCGCCCCCTACCCCTGCTCCACGACCGGTCACACCCGCCCCGACGGCACCCGCGGCCCGGTGCTGCGCGACGACGGCTCGGTGATCCCCGACCAGCGGGACACCGTGTACTGAGCGCGTCCGCCCCCGTTCGTCCCGCCGGATCCCTGGTGCGCCGGCGACCCGCCCCACGGCGCCCGGACCGCCGTGTGCGCGAAGCTTTCCCCGGGCGTTACACCCCATCGACCACCCGGAAACGGCCGGTCCGCCACGCTGGGCGACGAAACGATGACCGACCCTCTCCGCGCGAGGTGGACATGACCGAGACCGCGACCACGATCTACGACCGCGTCGGCGGCTACGACGCCATCGCCGCGGTCGTCGACGACTTCTACGTCCGCGTACTCGCCGGTCCGGAGCCGGCCGGATTCTTCAGCGGGACGAACACGGCCAAGCTGAAGGGCCGGCAGACCGAGTTCTTCTCGGCGGCGCTGGGCGGCCCGGTCCCCTTCAGCGGCGGCGGGATGAAGGAGGTGCACGCCGGGCGCGGGATCGAGCAGCGGCACTTCGATCTGGTGGCCGGGCACCTGAGCGCGGCGCTGTCGGCGGCCGGCGTCCCGGAGGAGACGGTCGGGGAGATCATCGCGCTGGTCGCACCGCTCGCCGACGTCATCGTCTCGCGGTCGCTGCCGTCCTAGCCGGGCCGTGCCGGCCGGGCGGAATCTTTCGGGTGGAACCGGTATAGGGGCAGGTCAGAACGGGTGTAGTGGATGTGGTCGCCATTGCGGCGCGCCGAATCGGGGCGGTGGGATGACCTCGCCGGACAACCACATCCAGTGATCGGAGTGCTGTGAAGCGCATCGTCGTCGCCCTCGCCGCCGCCGGGCTCGTCCTGGCCGCCGCGGTCCCCTCCCACGCCGCCCAAGGGATTCTGCGACTGGGGTTCCAGACCATCGCCAACCCCAGCGGCTGCTACAACTCGCAGACCTGGCCGCTATCCGTCAGCAACGGCACCGACCAGCCGGTCACCATCTACGGTCAGCCGGACTGCCAGGGCGACCCCCTCAGCGTGGTCGGCCCCGGCGGCAACGTCGTGGAGGAGTTCGGGGCCAGCGTCTCGGTGCCGTAGTGCCCGACCGGCCCCCGGTGGCAGCCTCCGCCGGGGGCCGGCTCGCGATCGGACGGCGCGCAACGGCGGGGCCGCGTCAGAAGCGGACCCCGCTGGTCGCGCCGTCCGGCCAGGTGATCGACGCTCCTTCGGGGGTGACCGCGACCGAGGCGTTGGCGGACGCTCCGCCCTGCCCGCCCGAGAGGCGGACCAGGCACGCGAGCACTCCGCCCGCGGGCAGGTCGGCGCGGGCCCAGGGGACCGCGGTCGCGTCGGCCAGCGGACCGACCCCGCCCAGCCGCTCGGTGCCGGTGCGCACCGGCCCGTCGGCGGCCAGCACCGTCACCGTCGACCGCGGACCGCCATCGGGGGCCACCGGCCATCCGCCCACGCGGACGGGCCACGGCGGAGCCGGCGGTCCGGGGTCCTCGCCGGGGGCCACGCGGACGATGCGCACCTCGTCGCCGCCGCGGACCGCCGACCAGACGTCGAGCACGGGGCCGCGGCGCGTGCTCCCGCGGCGCCCCGAGCCATGGTCGGGTCCGGTGTCCTCCTCGACCGCCACCCAATGGGCCGTCCACCGCGAGTGCCCGATGGCGGCCGTGCCGTCGTCGCGCACGCCCAGCGCGCTGAACCCCGTGCGGTGCGTCGCGGCGCCGCCGGCGTCGAGGACCACCACGCTGTTGTCCAGCGGTGCGGCGAGGGAGCCGCCGACCAGGGGCGGCGCGGTGGCGGTGGAGTAGCCGAGCCGCGCGTACAGCGGGGAGTCCCCGGTGGGTTCCCCCTCCGTGCCGTGGTCGGTCCCGTGGTTGACGACCCGCACCACGCCGTCGCCGACCGTGCCGCTGACGATCCACCCGGGGGCGTGCACGATGGCGCGGAAGTCCGCGGCCTCCACGGGCAGGGGCCGCTCGGGCGCGGTCCACACGGGGTGGTCCGGGGGGAGCAGCAGGCCGAAGAACCCCTTGGCCGCCCAGTAGGGCGATCCGCCGCCGGAGTAGGACTGCCGCATGCGGGGCCAGGCCCGGTGCCAGCCGAGTGTCAGCAGGCCGTCGGAGTCCGGGGCGCCGCGGTCGGTGAAGTGCCGCAGGATTCCGGAGGCGGCCCGCCTGGTCAGCCCGGGGTCGAGGTCCGTGGCCCCGCTCCACGCCCCCACCCACAGGGGCGCGGCGGCCGCGGCCCGGTAGATCAGGCTGCGGCCCTGGAAGAGCGGGCCGCCGTCGGCGCCGATCAGGCGGACGTGGTCGTGCAGGAAGCGCCTGAGGTCCGCGTGCCACCGCCGGTACCGCTCGCTCGCCGGCGGCTCCCCGGAGAGCGACGCCCAGACGAGCGGGTAGAAGTGCAGGGCCCAGCCGCAGTAGTGGTCGTAGGCGCGTTCCGGCCCGTCGGACAGCCAGCCGCCCGCACGGCGCAGTCCGGCGTGGACCGCCAGGCCGCGCTCGATGTCGGCCCCGCTCCAGGGGCCGCCGACCGACCGGAGGAACTCCTCGACGATGATCTGGAACCACACCCAGTTGATCGGGGGGTACTCCGCGCCGACCACGGCGGACATCCAGTCCACCACCCGGTCCCGCTCGGGCGCTGCCAGGCGGTCCCACAGCCAGGGGCGCGTCAGCATGAGGGCGAGTGCGATCGAGGCCGCCTCGACCTTGGCCTGGCCGAGCTCGTCCGGGCGCGGCCAGCGCTCGCGGCCTCCGGGGTCCGTTCCGGCGAGCAGCCCGCTGCGGTACCGGTCCAGGAAGCCGTGGGGGTCGGCTCCCCGGTGCCCGGCGACGAGGAACGCGGCCAGGACGAACGTCCGGGCGAACCCTTCGAGGCCGTCGCTGTCGCGGCCGTAGGCGCTGCCCGGCCCGGGCAGGTCGACGCGGGCCAGGCATGGGGAGGCGTAGGGCCGCACGGAGAGCAGGAGGTGCTCGGCCACGGCGACCCAGTGGTCGCGCGTCCAGCCCGTATGGGGCGACAGCCCGCGGTCCTCGGGGGGCAGGACGAGGGGGTTCGCGCTCACGCCATGACCCCCAGGACCTCCGGGGTGACCCGGTCGAGCGGCGGGCGGCCGGTCCGGTACCGGTCGAGCTCGTCCAGCGCGGCCAGGGTCATGCGCTCGGTCTCCGAGGCCAGGGAGCCGGCGACGTGGGGCGTGAGCACGACGTTGGGGCAGTCGTAGAGGGGCGACGTATCGGGCAGGGGCTCGGGGTCGGTCACGTCCAGGATCGCGTACAGGCGCCCCGTCCCGCATTCGCGCGCCAGGGCGTCGGTGTCCACCAGCCCGCCGCGCGCGGTGTTGATCAGGGTCGCGCCGTCGGGCAGCAGGGCCAGCGCGGCGGCGTCGATCATCCGCCGCGTGGCCGGCAGGAGCGGGGCGTGCAGGCTCAGCACGTCGGACCGGGGGAACGCCTCGGCGGGCGCCACCAGCCGTGCGCCCAGGGACGCGACGTCGCCGGGGTCGGCGTGGGGGTCGACGACCAGCACGTCGATGTCGAAGGGGCGCAGGCGCTCGCCGACGAGCCTGCCGACCCGGGACCATCCGACCAGGCACACCGTGCGCCCCCGGTTGCTGAGGGGGCCGAGGCCGGAGACGTAGGACCAGTCGGAGCGGTGGACCCGCGCCCGGCGGGCGAGGAAAGGAACGCGCTTTCCGGCCGCCAGGACCATGGCCAGCGTGTATTCGGCGACCGGGATGGCGTTCGCCGCGGCCGCCGTGGTCACCAGGATGCCCCGGTCGAAGACCTCCGGCGGCACGTGGCCGCGCACGCTGCCCGCCGCGTGCAGGACCGCGCGCAGGTGCGGGGCGGCGTCCAGGACCCGCGCCGTGATCGGCGGGCACCCCCAGGAGGTCACGAGCACCTCGACCGCCGCGAGCCGGGCGCGCGCCGTCGGTCCGTCGAAGGAGCCCACCCGCAGGGGCTCGCCCAACCGGGAGGACGCCGCCAGCCGGTCGAGCAGCGCCGGGCCGAACTGGTGCGCGAACGCCGCGTCGCCCATGGCGAGCAGGGTGTGCGGCCGTCGCCCGGGGGTGTCGGCCGTCGTGTCGGTCCGTCGTTGGTCGGCGTGGTCGGGGACGCGCATGGCACACCTTCGCTCGTCGTACGGCGCCGGTCCGATCGGGGCGGTCCCGGGCTTTCTCGGGCTGCTCGGAAGGTTCCCGACCCTGGGGGATTGACCGTGTTCTGGATCACACTTATTTTGGAAAGCGCATTCCGCTGCGATCGATGTTACACGTACGTGACCGTTTCGCGCCAGCCAGGTGAAGGAGGAACGGATGAGCTCAGTCCCCTTATCAGCGGTGAAACGCCCCCACAGGCACTGGCGCCGCGACTGGACCGGTCTGCTGTTCGTCACCCCCTTCCTGGTCGTCTTCGCGGCCGGGATCGTGGCCCCACTGCTGTACGCCGGCGGCCTCAGCCTCTTCCGCGACCAGCTCATCGGCGGGCGCTCCTTCGTCGGACTCCAGAACTACGTAGACGCGGCCACCGACCAGAGGCTCCTGGAAGGGATCTCCCGGGTCGCGCTCTTCCTGGTCGTCCAGGTGCCCGTCATGATCGGGCTGGCGCTGGCGGCCGCGCTCATCCTGGACTCGGGCCGGGTCCGCGCCATGAGGTTCATGCGGATCAGCATCTTCATGCCCTACGCCGTCCCCTCGGTCGTGGCGGCGCTGATGTGGGGGTTCATCTACGGCGACCAGTTCGGCCTGGTGGGCCAGCTCAACGACGCGACCGGCCTGGCGCTGCCGTCCCCGCTGTCCCAGTCGTGGGTGCTCGCCGCCATCGGCAACGTGGTGACCTGGGAGTTCCTCGGTTACAACATGCTGATCCTCTACGCGGCGCTGCGGGCGGTGCCCGAGGAGCTCTACGAGGCCGCGGCCATCGACGGGGCCGGCGAGGCGCGGATCGCGCTGAGCATCAAGATCCCGGCCCTGCGGCCCGCGCTGTGGGTGGCCACCCTGTTCTCGATCATCGGGAGCTTCCAGCTGTTCAACGAGCCCAATGTGCTGCAATCCCTGGCCCCGGCCGCCATCAGCACCTACTACACCCCCAACATGTACGCCCACCAGCTGGCCTTCAATGCCAACCAGGTCACCTACTCGGCCGCGGTGGCCGTCGTGCTCGGCGCGGTCACGGTGGGCGTCGCCTACTTCGCACAATGGCTGACCGCACGAGGTGGGACCCGATGAGCACGAGCACGCGTTCCGCCGTCCGGCCCCGGACCACCGCCGCGGCCGGACCCCCCTCGGCGCCCTCCCGGAAGGCGGCCGGGCGGCGCCGGCCCCGGGCCGACATCGCCCTCCAGGCCGCGATGGCGCTCATGGTGCTGTACACGCTGCTGCCGCTCTACTGGCTCACGGTCAACGCGACCAAGACGAACGGCGAGCTGTTCGGCACCAACGGCCTGTGGTTCGGCTCGGAGTTCGCCCTGTGGGACAACATCGTGACCACGGTGACCCACCAGGACGGCATCTACCTCACCTGGCTCTTCAACACGGTCCTGTACTCGGTGACCGGTGCGGTGGGGGCCACGCTCATCTGCGCGTTCGGCGGATACGCCCTGGCCAAGTTCGACTTCCCCGCGAAGCGCTTCATCCGGGCGCTGGTCTTCGGCGCCATCACCATCCCCGCGACCGCCCTCGCGGTCCCCACCTTCCTGCTCTTCGCCGAGCTCGGGATCACCGACACCCGCATGGCGATCATCATCCCCGCCCTGGTGAGCCCCTTCGGCCTCTACCTCATGACGGTCTTCGCGGCGGACTCCATCCCGGACTCGCTGCTGGAGGCGGCCAGAATCGACGGCGCGGGCGCCTGGACCACGTTCTGGAGCGTGGCCTTCCGCCTGCTCTCACCCGGGTTCGCCACGGTCCTGCTGTTCAACCTGGTGCACACCTGGAACAACTACTTCCTGCCGCTGATCATGCTCAGCGACCCCGCCCTCTATCCGCTCACGGTCGGCCTGAACCAGCTCAACAACCAGGTGACGACGGGGGCCAACCTCGAACCCGTGTACAACGTGGTCCTCACCGGGTCGCTCCTGGCGATCGTGCCGCTGATCATCTCCTTCCTCCTCCTCCAGCGCCACTGGCAGTCGGGACTGGCGGCGGGGAGCGTCAAGCAATGAGCCCACACCACCACGAAGGAAGCGCCATGCCACCTCCCCCTCACGGCATCCTCCGCGCGGCGGCCGCCTGCGGCGCCCTGCTCCTGGCCGCCGGCTGCGCGTCCAGCGCTGACACGGCCGGTCCCGGCGGCTCCGCCGGCGATATCCAGGCGGCCCTGAGCGAGGGCGGCGAACTCACCCTGTGGACCTGGAGCACCAAGTTCGAGGGGGCGGTCGCCGCCTTCGAGGAGGAGTACCCGGGAGTCGACGTGGAGATCGTCAACGCCGGCCAGTCCGCGGACCAGTACACGGCGCTCCAGAACGCGATCAGCTCCGGCGAGAACATCCCCGACCTGGCCATGGTCGAGTACTTCGCGCTTCCCCAGCTCGCGCTCTCAGAGCAGCTGGAGAGCGTGGACGACTGGGGGCTGGACTCCCTGGAGGGCGAGTTCACGCCCTCCTCGTGGCAGCAGATGACCTACGGCGGGGCCACCTACGGCCTGCCCAACAACACCGGGCCCCTGGTGATGATCTACAACCGGGAGGTGTTCGAGGCGGCGGGGGCCGAACCGCCCGCCACCTGGGACGAGTTCGCCGAGGCCGCCGAGCTGATCCGCGAGGACAGCGGAGCCCGGATCATGTCGATCGACCCGGGCGACGCCGGCGGGCTGGACAGCCTGATCTGGCAGGGCGGCGGGCGCCCCTTCCGGGTCGACGGGGAATCGGTCACCGTCGACTTCTCCGACGAGGGGACCCGCCGGGTCACCGGCTACTGGAGCGACCTGCGCGAGCGCGACCTCGTATCGTCCCAGCCCGGATGGACCGATGAGTGGTGGCGGGCGCTCGGCGACGGCTCGCTGGCCACCTGGGTGACCGGGGCCTGGGCCCTGGGCAACATCTCCAACACGCTGACGGACAACGACGGCGACTTCCGCGTGGCGCCGGCGCCCGTGTGGGACGAGGGCGACCCGCAGAACGCCGAGAACGGCGGATCGGGATTCTCCGTGATCAGGGGCGGGGAGGACACCGCGCTGGCCATGGGCTTCCTCGAATGGTTCTCCACGCACGAGGCCGCGGTGGCGGCCCAGGTCGAGGCGGGGTCGTTCCCCGCGCAGACGGCCGTCCTGGAGGACCCGGAGTACGTGTCCGCCGAGTACCCCTACTTCGGCGGCCAGCAGGCCAACGAGGTCCTGACCGCCGCGTCCGGCGGGGTCGCCGAGGGCTGGCAGTATCTCCCCTACCAGGTCTACGCCAACTCGGTGTTCGGCGACAGCGTCGGACCCGAGATCGACGGGCCGGGGTCGATCCAGTCCGGGGTCGACGCATGGGGCGAGGACCTGCGCTCCTACGGCGCGGACCAGGGGTTCGCGGTCGACTGAGCCCGGGCGGCGGGGCGGTGCGCGCCCCGCCGCCGGCGCGTGGGCGCCGGCGGGCGGCGGACCGGTGGGACACGAGGAGGAGGACGGTGAAGGCGTCGAGCGGTTCCGGCCGTGTCACCCTGACGGACGTCGCCCGGCGGGCGGGGGTGTCGCACGCGACCGCTTCGCGGGCCCTCAACGGCAGCGCGCGCAACGTCCGCTCCGAGTACCGCGACCGCGTCCTGGCGGCGGCGGCCGAACTCGGCTACGTCGCCAACACCGCCGCCCAGGCGGTCGCGCGGGGCCGCGGGGAGCACCTCGCGCTGCTCGTCAACGGGATCAACGACGACTACTTCTCGCCCATCGCCTCCGCCGTCCTGCGCGCCGCCGAGGCAGACGACCGCATGGTCACGATGATCTCCAGCCGCAACAGCCCGCAGCAGGCGACCCGCGTCGTCTCCTCCCTGCGCGCCCAGCGGCCGAGGGCGGTCATCCTGGCCGGGGGGCGCTCGGTGACCACAGGTGTGTGGGACCGCCGCCTGTCCGACGAGCTCGGCGCCTACCAGGACGAGGGCGGGCGGGTCGTCGCCATCAGCGAGGAGGGGCTGCCGTTCGACACGGTCGCCGTGGGCAACCGCGCCGCGGGCTTCGACCTCGCCTCGGAACTCGCCGACCTGGGCTACCGCGAGTTCACCGTGCTGGCCGGTCCCCCCGACGCCCGGACCGCGTACGACCGGGTCCAGGGCTTCCGCGCGGCCCTGGCCGAGCGCGGGCTGGCGGTCCCGGAGAGCCGCGTGATCCACTGCGACTTCGACAGGGACGGCGGGTACGCCGCGGCGGGGGAGTACCTGAGGCGCCGCAACCCGGCCCAGCTGGTCTTCGCGATCAGCGACACGGTGGCCGTGGGAGCGATCGCCCGGTTCCGTGAGGCCGCCCTGGACCTGCCCGGCGACGTCGCGGTCGCCGGGATCGACGACGTCCCGGCCCTGCGCGACGTCTCCCCGGCGCTGACCACGGTGCGCCTTCCGTGGTCCGAGGTCGGGCGCGCGGCCCTGGACCTGGCGGTGGAGCAGACCGGTACCGAGCCCCGCGTGATCCGGATGCGCGGACACGTCGTGCTCAGGGAGAGCACGCCCCCGGCCGGCCCCGCCCCGGACTGACGCGGGTGCGCGGCGCCCGTTCCCGCGGGGCCCGCACCGGCGTGCGCCCCGGGGCCCGCGCCGGTGCGTCGGGTCGGGAGCGGAGGCCGGCAGCGCGGACCCCGGGCAGCGGTCACTCCGCGCCGGCGAGCCGGTAGACGGAGACGGCGGAGCGCGATTCGGCCGTGAACCCGCCCGCTTCCCAGTCGGCGCGCCGGGACTCCAGCTCGAATCCGGCCAGTCGGCCCATGAGATCGAGCTCGGCCGGCCAGATGTAGCGGTGCGGGCTGCGGAACAGCCGCGCGGTCCCGTCCTCGCCGAACCGGAAGTGGTGGGAGACGAGCCGTTGGCGCACGACGTCGTAGGTGTCCAGGCCGATGTAGCCGGCCTCGGCGGTGAAGACCATCGCCTGCTCCCCGGGGGGAAGCCGCCGCAGGTCGGGGATTCCGAGCTCGACGACGAACCGTCCGCCCGGGACGAGGTGGCGGGCGGCGTTGCGGAAACAGGCGACCTGCCCGTCCTGGGTGAGCAGGTTGGAGATCGTGTTGAAGACGAGGTAGACGAGCTGGAACGCGCCGGGGGCGCGGGCGGTCGCCATGTCGCCGAGGACGACCGGGATGGCCGCGTCGTCGGCCTTGGTGCGCAGCCGGTCGATCATCGGCCGCGAGAGTTCGATGCCGGTGACCGGCACCCCGCGCCGCGCCAGCGGCACGGCCACCCGGCCGGTCCCGATGGCGAACTCCAGTGCCCGCCCGCCGCCGGCGAGTTCGGCGAGGCGGTCCACCGTCGGTTCCAGGACCTCGGGCGCGAACATGCCGACGCCGGGGGTGTCGTAGTTCCGGGCGGCCTCGGCGTTCCAGATCTCGTCCTGTCGCATGCGGCCTACGATCGCCGAAGCGCGCGGCGGTGTCGACGGATTTACGAGGCCGCGCACCGTGCTCCCGCGGTGGCGCCCACGCGCAACGGGCGCGGCGCGCGCCCGGCCCACACGATGGCGGGCCGCGTGGCACCGCGCTTCCGGCCGTCGGATAGCTTCACTCCGTGCATGCACGCGAACCGGGCGAACGCGGAGCCGGGCCCGGCGACGCCGTCGCCGGTACCTCCGCCGCGCCCCACCCCGCCCAGCGGCGCATCCTGGCCGTCCTGGTCACCGCCCAGATCTTCAGTGGAGCGGGCCTGGCCGCCGGCATCACCGTGGGCGCCCTCCTCGCCCAGGACATGCTCGGGGGAGCGGTCTGGGCCGGGCTGCCCAGCGCCCTGTTCACGGTCGGATCGGCCGCCGCGGCGGCCCTGATCGGCCGTACCTCCCAGCGCACGGGACGCCGCGCCGGCCTGGCCGCCGGATACGCGGTGGGCGCGGCGGGTGCCCTGGGGGTGGTCGCCGCCGCCGCGATCGACGACGCCGTACTGCTGTTCGCCTCGCTGTTCCTCTACGGCGCGGGGACCGCCACCAATCTCCAGGCCCGTTACGCCGGGGCCGACCTGGCCCCGGCCGAGCACCGCGGCCGGGCCCTGAGCACGGTTCTGGTGGCCACCACTCTGGGCGCGGTCGTGGGCCCCAACCTGGTGACCCCGCTGGGCGGTCTCGCCCGGTCCGTGGGCATCCCGCCCCTGGCCGGACCCTTCCTGCTGGCGGCCGCGGCCTACGCCTCGGCGGCGACCGTCCTGTGGCTGCTGCTGCGCCCCGACCCCCTCACCACCGCCCGCTCCCTGGCCGCGACCTCCCGCGGCCCCGTCCCGGCCGCGGCGGACCCCGCCGGGGGCCCGCACACCCGGATGCTCGCCTTGGGCGCGACCGTCATGGTCCTGTCCCAGCTCATCATGGTCGCGATCATGACCGTGACCCCGATCCACATGACCGGCCACGGGCACTCGGTGGGCGCGGCCGGCCTGGTCATCGCCGTCCATGTCGGGGCGATGTACCTGCCCTCCCCGCTCAGCGGCATCCTGGTCGACCGGGTCGGGCGGCTGCCCGTGGCGGCCGCGTCGGGGCTGACCCTGCTGGCCGCCGGGCTCGTGGCCGCCCTGGCCCCGCCCCACTCGGTGGCGCTGCTGGCGCTGGCCCTGGCGCTGCTGGGCCTGGGATGGAGCTTCGGCCTGGTGTCGGGGACCGCGATCATCACCGACGCCGTCCCCCTGGCCACCCGCGCGCGGACCCAGGGGCTGGTGGACGTGGCCATCTCCATCGCCGGCGCCGGCGGCGGCCTGGCCTCCGGAATGGTCGTGGCCGCGGGCGGCTACTCCGTCCTCTCGGCGGCCGGCGGCGTGCTCGCCCTGGCCGTCCTCCCGGCCATCGCCTGGTCGGCCCGCCCGGGCCGGGGCTAGGCCCTGTTTTTTGGATCATTCCGGGCTCGCGACCACCAGACGCCGCCTCGCTGCGCCGATTACGCTCGAACAGCCAACCAGGCTGAACTTCGCGAATCGTCTTGCGACGCGACGCCTGGACGGCCGCTCGCTTATCCGAAAGCATCCAAAAAACAGGGCCTAGGTGACGCTGATGGCGCCGGTCAGCACCGCGAAGGCGATGTAGGCCAGGGAGACCGGGACACCCCAGCGGAGGGCGTGCTTCTGGAAGTCGCCGAGTTCGGCTTTGACCAGGCCGAGGAGTACCCACAGGGGCGCGGAGGTGGGGCCCATCATGTGCAGGATCTGCCCGATGGCGCCGGCGCGGGCGATCTCGGTGGCGTCGATGCCGTAGTGGGCGGCGGATTCGGCGAGGACGGGGACGACGCCGAACCAGTAGGCGTCGTTGGACATGAAGAAGCCGAGCGGCAGCGCGAGCACGGCGGTGAACAGCGGGATCAGGTTGCCCATGGAGTCGGGCACGATGGCCAGCGCCGCGTCGGCCATGGCCTTGATCATGCCGGCGTCGGTCATGACGCCGGTGAAGACCCCGGCGGCCAGGACGAGGATCATGACGGGGACGGCGTTGGCCGCCTGCCGCTTGATGAGCTCCTGCTGGTCGCCGATCGCCCGGACGTTGACGAGCAGGGCCACAACGAAGGCGATCATGAACAGCACGACGAGCTCGGCGACCTGGAGGATCAGCAGCACCATCAGCAGGAGGGTGAGCGCGGCGTTGAACCACATGCGCCAGTCGGAGCGGACGGCGGCGAGCGCCTGCCCGGAGGCGACCTCCTCCTGGTAGGCGGCGAGGGCTTCGGGGTCGATCTCGCGGCGCTCGCGCCGGCCGAGGATGTAGGCGACGGCGATGATGGCCAGCGAGGTCAGGGCCATCGGGCCGATCATGTGCACGAAGTATTCGGTGGCGTCGAGGTGGAGGACGCTGATGCCGCGGGTCGCGGCGCCGCCCCAGGGGGTGGTGCCGGAGACGGCGCCCAGGGACATGGTCGCGATGGTGGCGATGACCAGCGGGTTCATCCCGAGCCGGCGGTAGATGGGCAGGAACGCCGAGCAGATGATCATGTAGCTGGTGGTGCCGTCGCCGTCGAGGGCGACCAGCAGCGCGAGGACGGCGGTGCCCACGCAGATGCGGACGGGGTCGCCTTTGGACGCCTTGATGATGAGCCGGGATATCGGGTCGAAGAGTTCGGCCTCCATCATCAGGCCGAAGTAGAGGACGGCGAAGAGCAGCAGCGCGGCCGTGGGCGCGACGGTCTCCAGGCCGCTCAGGATCATGTCGCCGAGGTCGGTGCCCCTGCCCGCGATCAGGGCGGCGGCTATGGGCGTGATCATGATGGCGGTGAAGGCGGAGAGGTACTTCCGCATGACGAGCAGCATGAAGCTGCCCAGCGTGGCGAATCCGAGGACGGCGAGCATCGTTGTTCGTTCCTTCAGGGCAGGGCGGAGCGACCGCGGGTCGGGCGGTGGCCGAATGCTGCGCGTGAACAGCGCGGGGGACCGGCGGGTGCTCCGCGTTCCATCGGGCGGGCAGGGGCGGTCATGGGCGGATGCGGGGCCCGGGTGGGCGGGGCCGCTCGACGGGGCAGGGCGACGGCCGGCCCGGGTATCGGTCGGCGACGGGGGCGTTGGGCAGTGACGGCGTAGGACGCCGGGACGGGACGGGATTTCGCCCCCGGGTCTGCGGGGTTAACAACCGGTTTACCGGACGACCGGTAGGAAACTAGACTTCCGGTCGACTCGTCAATACCGAATCGAGGGATTTCATGGCCGAACTCTCCAGGATCACCGTCGAGCCGCGGGAACCGCTCGCCTCCGAGGTGTCGCGGCGGCTGATCGACTACCTGATGTCCGGATCGGTGCGGCCCGGCGAGCGCATCCCCTCGGAACGGCAGCTCACGGAGATGCTCGGCGTCAACCGGCCCACCGTGCGCGAGGCGATCAAATCGCTCGGGTTCCTCGGGCTGCTGGAGATCAGGCAGAGCAGCGGGACCTACTTCCGCGGCACGGACTCCGACGTGCTCTACCGCCTCTTCGAGCTCGGCCTGGTGCTGGGCGAGCGCGGAGCCCGCGACATGCTCCAGGCCCGCACCGAGCTGGAGGTGGTCGTGGCGGGCCTGGCCGCCCAAGAGCGCACCGGGGCCGGAGTGGAGGCGCTGCGCGCCCGGCTCCGGGAGATGCGGGAGTGCCCGGACGACGAGTTCGCCGAGGCCGACACCGCCTTCCACGCCGCCCTCGCCGATCTGGCGGGCAACACGGTGCTGCGCGACATGCTCAAGGGGATGCGGGCCATGATCCAGCGGGGCTGGGTGGAGCGCACGGGTGCGGTCCGCTCCCGGGAGCTGGCCTACGCCGACCACGTCCCGATCTTCGAAGCGGTGGAGGCGGGCGACGCGGAGGCGGCCCGCACCGCGATGACCCGGCACATGGAGGGCGCGTCGCGGCGCCTGAAGGAGGCGCTGGACCAGCGCGGCGACGTGTAGCGGGGCCGGCCGGGGCGGCCCGTCCCCTCAGGCCAATCCGGTTTACCGGTTGACCAGTTCGCCGAATCTCTCTACAGTGACGGCGCGGCCGCGAACGCCTCGCCGCCGCGGCACTCGGACCCGCTCCGCCCCCTGGCCCGCACCCCGGGCCACGGGGGTGCGCGGCGGCTCCGGGAGCCGACCGCCCTGGTCCCGTCTACCGGAAGAGGGAAGAGCCCGGTGATCGAGACGCATCCGCTGATCGCCATGGTCCATGCCGTGCCGACGGGGGCCCGTGTCGCGCAGGACGCCTTCGCGCAGGAGTTCCCCGAGGCCCGCCTGTGGAACCTGCTGGACGACCGCCTCCTGGACGACGCCCGCGCGGCCGGGGGCATCGACGGCGCGCTGCGGCGCAGAATGCTCCGGCTGATCGCCCACGCCGTCGACGGAGGCGCCCGAGGCGTGCTGCTGACCTGCTCCTCCTACGGGGAGGTGGCCGACGCCGCCCGCACGCTGTGGGACGTCCCCATCCTCAAAGCCGACGAGGCCATGTTCCGCGCCGCGCTGGCCGGGCGCCACGACCGGATCGCCGTGGTCGCCTCCACCCCCGTCGCCGTCCCGGCCGCCGTCGCCCAACTGCGCGCCCTCGCGACCGGGGCGGAGCCCGGCCACCCGATACGCATCGCAACGGCGCTCAGCGAGGAGGCGGCCGACGCCGGCGACCCGGGCGAGGCCGCCCGGCACCTCGCCGACGCCCTGAGCGACGCCGGCATCGCCGACGCCCCGGCGGTCCTGCTGGCGCAGTACTCGCTGGCCCCGGCCGGCCCCGCACTCGCCGAGCTGCTGGGCGTGCCGGTGCTGGACGGCGCCCGGGCCGCGGCCCGCGAACTGCGCGGCCGGTTCGCCGGCGGTCCCCCCGCGACGCCGGCGACCGCCCCATGACCGCGCCGCTGCCGTGGCCGCTGGCCTACACCGCCTCCTCCGACGACTGCCGGGCACCGGTTCCGCTGGGCTTCCAGGCTCCGCTCGCCGACGCCGCGCGCCGGCTCGCCGGGCTGGGCTACGACGGGCTGGAGGTGCAGGTGCGCGACCCCCGCGCGGGGGACGCCGGCACCATCGGCCGGACGGTGGCGGACACCGGCCTGCGGGTGCTGGCCGTCGCCACCGGCCCCGTCGCCGCACAGGACGGCCTGACCCTCGCCGATCCGGAGCAGGGCGTCCGCCGCCGCGCCCTGGACCGCCTGCTGCGCGCGGCCGACGTCGCGGGAGCCCTCGGCGTCCCGCTCACGCTCGGCCAGACCCGCGGCACCTTCGCCCCCGGGCTCGCGGACCGGCAGCGCGCCTGGGTGGAGCAGGCCGTGTGCCGCCTGGCCGAGGAGACCGCCGCGACCGGCGGCGGCCTGCTGCTGGAGCCGCAGTGCCGGGACGCCACCTCGCTCTGGCACACCCCTGAAGAGGCCCTCGCCGCGGCCCGCCGGATGGGCGCGGCGGCCGGGCTGGTCCTGGACACCCACCACCTCGAACGCGAGGGGATCGACCCGCTGGCGGCCGTCACCGGCCACGCGCGCTCCGCCGGGTGCCTCCAGCTCGCCGCACCCGCCGTCCGGGGGCCGCTGGCACCCGGCGACGCCCGGCTCCCACCGCTCCTGCACGCCCTGAAGGACGGCGGATTCACCGGCTGGCTGACGCTGGAGCACACCCAGGACGGCGGCAGCCCGCGGGCCGCCGCCCGCTCCCGCGCCGCGCTGCACCACGCCGCGGCCGCCCTGACATGACCGCGTCCCGCGGCCGTCCCAACGGGTCCGCGCCGCCGGCCGGACCCACCGGAAAGGAACAGACACCCATGAGCACCACCTACCGCCTCGGCGTCCTGGAGGGCGACGGAATCGGCCCCGAGATCGTGCCCGCGTCCGTCGAGATCACCACCGCGGCCGCCACCGCCGCCGGCGTCGCCATCGACTGGGTCACCCTGCCGCTCGGCGCCGACGCCATCGCCTCCCACGGCACCCCCACGCCCGGGGAGACCACGCGGGCCCTCGCCGGCCTGGACGGCTGGTTCCTCGGCCCGCACGACTCGGTCGCCTACCCGGAGCCGCACCGCTCCGCGCTCAACCCGTCGGGCACCCTGCGCAAGCACTTCGCGCTCTTCGCCAACATCCGCCCCGCGAAGAGCTTCCCCGGAGCCGAGGCGGTGTGCCGGAACGCGGACCTGGTCATCGTCCGGGAGAACACCGAGGGCTTCTACGCCGACCGCAACACCTACGCCGGCACCGGCGAGTTCAGCCCCGTGGAAGGCGTCGCCATCGCCATGGGCATCATCACCCGGGAGGCCACCGAGCGCGTCGCACGCGTCGCCTTCGACCTCGCGCGCTCCCGCCGCAAGAAGCTGACCATCGTCCACAAGGCCAACGTCCTCAAGCTCACCACGGGCCTGTTCCGCTCGGTCTGCCAGGAGGTCGCCCGCGAGTACCCCGACGTCGCGGTCGACGACTTCCACATCGACGCCATGACGGTCCACCTGGTGCGCCGCGCCCAGGACTTCGACGTCATCGTCACCGAGAACATGTTCGGCGACATCCTGTCCGACCTCGCGGGCGAGATCAGCGGCTCACTTGGCACCGCGCCCTCCATCAACGCCTCCGCCGACACCGCCATGGCCCAGGCGGCGCACGGCTCGGCACCCGACATCGCCGGCCGCGACGTCGCCAACCCGGTCGCCATGATCCTCTCCGGCGCGATGCTCTTCGAATGGCTCGCCGCCCGCCACGAGGACCCGGCGCTGGCCGCCGTCGCGCGCGGCATCGAGAAGGGCGTCGCCGACGTCATCGCCGCCGGCACCTCGACCCGCGACCTGGGCGGCTCGGCCTCCACCACCGAGTTCACCGCCGCCGTGGTCGAGGCCGTCCGGCCGGGCCGCTGACCCGGCCGGCCCGCCCCGTACGCACCGCACCCCGCACGCCCGAGGAGGGCCCCGCCATGACACTGCGCATCGGCTGCATCGCCGACGACTTCACCGGCGGCACCGATGCCGCCGCGGCCTTCCGGCGTGCGGGCCTGCGCACCGCCCTGGTCTTCGGCGTCCCCGGATCCGACACCGCGCTGCCGGCCGGCTGCGACGCCGCCGTGGTCGCCCTCAAATCGCGATCGGCCCCGGTCCGGGAGGCGGTCGCCGACTCCCTGGCCACCCAGCGGTGGCTGCGGACCCGCGGCGCCGCGCAGATCTACCTCAAGTACTGCTCCACCTTCGACTCCACGCCCGAGGGCAACATCGGCCCGGTCACCGACGCCCTCCTGGACGCGGCCGGCGCGCGCACCACCCTCGCGTGCCCGGCCTCGCCGCCCAACGGGCGCACCGTCTACAAGGGGCACCTGTTCGTCCACGACGAGCCGCTGTCCGAATCCCCGCTGCGCCACCACCCGCTCAACCCGATGACGGACTCCTCGCTGCCCCGCCTGCTGTCGGCCCAGACCCGGCACCGGGTCGGCCGGATCGATCTGGCCACCGTCCGCGGGGGCGCCGACGGCGTCCGCGACGCGTTGCGCGCCGGGGAGCGCGACGGGGTGCGGCACCTCATCGCCGACGCGCTGACCGACGACGACCTCGCCGTGCTCGGCGAGGCGGCCCGCGGCCTGCCCGTCGTGACCGGCGCCGCCGGCCTGGCGGAGGGCCTCGGCCGCGCCTGCCCCCTGGCCGGCGCGGCCGGCCCCGAGGACCTGCCGCCGCGCGGGCGCGCGGCGGTCCTCGCGGGCAGCTGCTCGGCCCGCACCCTGGAGCAGATCGCCCGGTTCTACGCCGCCGGGCTGCCGTCCCTGCACGTCGACGTCCTGGCGGCCGCCGCCGGACGCGACGTCATCGGCGACGCCCTGGCCTGGTATGACGTCCAGGACCCCGGGGTCCCGGTGCTCGTCTACGCCTCCGCCTCGCCCGAGGAACTCGCCGCCGTGCAACGGCAGCTGGGCGTGGCCGAAGCCGCCGCCCACGTGGAAGAGCTCCTCGGCGGCCTCGCCGTGCGCCTCGTCGAACGCGGCGTGCGCCGCCTGCTCGTCGCCGGGGGAGAGACCTCCGGGGCCGTCACCACGGCCCTGGGCGTCCGCGCCGTCCTCGTGGGCGACGAGGCCGACCCCGGCGTGCCCTGGACCCACGCGTCGACCCCGGCGGGCGGCCTCGCCCTCATGCTGAAGTCCGGGAACTTCGGCGCACCCGACCTGTTCGTCCGCGCCCTGCGCACCACCGAGGCAGAGGAGCCCGTGTGAGCACCTATACCGACGAGCCGGCCGCCCGCGCCCTGATCGTGCGCACCGCCCGGTCCCTGTTCCAGCGCGGCCTGACCCACGGCTCCACCGGGAACATCTCCGTGCGCCTGGCCGACGGCGGCCTGCTGCTCACCCCCACCGGTTCCAGCCTCGGCACAGTAACCGAAGGCGAACTGTCCCGCGCCGGCGTCGACGGCCGCCACATCGGCGGCCCGCGCCCCACGAAGGAGGCGTTCCTGCACGCCGCCTTCTACCGCGCCCGGCCCGCGGCCCACGCGGTGGTCCACCTGCACTCGACCTATGCCGCGGCGCTGTCCTGCCGCGCCGACCTCGACCCGGGCGACGTCCTGCCCCCGCTGACCGCGTACTACGCCATGCGTGTCGGCACCCTGCCGCTGCTGCCCTACCACGCGCCGGGCGACACGGGCCTGGCGGAACGCGCCGAGCAGGCCGCCGGCGCCCACCACGCGGTCCTGCTCGCCAACCACGGCCCCGTGGTGGCGGGCCCCACCCTCCAGCAGGCCGTCGACGCGGTCGAGGAGCTCGAAGAGACCGCCAGGCTGTTCTTCGTCCTGCAGGGCCATGCCACCCGCCCCCTCACCCCGGAGCAGGCCGCCGCGCTCGCGCCGGCGCGGTCCTGACCGCCGGGACGCGCGCCCCGGGGGCCGGCCCGGCCGCCGGGGCGCGCGTACGCGGGGTCACACGGAGCGCTCCGCCACGCGCTCGACCTTGCCGACCAGGAACACGTAGGACAGGATCCCCGCGACGGTGATCACGGTCATGTAGGCGAAGCCCGGCGTGAAGCTCTCGTCGGTGACGATCAGGCCGATCACGATCGGCGTCGCGATCGACGACAGGTTGCCGATGAAGTTGAACATCCCGCCGGTGAGCCCGAGCAACCGCTGCGGGGCCAGCGCGGACACCAGCGACCAGGTGATCGACGCGAGGCCGTTGCCGAAGAAGGCCACCGACAGGACCACGATGACCAGCGCGGTGGAATCGGTGAAGCCCGCGGCCACCATGACCGTGCTCAGCAGCAGCCCGACGATGATCGGCCCCTTGCGGGCGGCGCCGAGCGGGACGCCGCGGCGCAGCAGGAAGTCCGACACCACACCGGAGGTCAGCACGCCGATCAGCGCGGCGATGAACGGCAGCGACGCCAGGAACCCGGACTGGATGTAGTCCATACCGCGGTAGTCGACCAGGTAGGTCGGGAACCAGGTGAGGAAGAACCAGAGCGTCGAGGTCAGGCAGAACTGGCCGATGTAGATGCCCCACAGCTTGCGGCGGCCCAGCACGGTGGCCACGTCGGAGCGCGTGATCCGCGCCCGTTCCGGCTGCTCGCGCTCCAGGTCCACCAGCCCGCCGCCGGAGCGGATCAGCTCCACCTCGGCGTCGTTGGCCTTGGACGCCCGCGGCTCCCGGTACCAGGCGTACCAGACCACCGCCCACAGGATGCCGACCAGGCCGGTCGCGATGAAGACCCAGTGCCAGGAGAGCACCGCCTGCAGCCAGGACAGCACCGGCGTGAGCAGGGCGAGGCCGATGAACTGGCCGGAGGTGTAGAAGCCGATGGCGGTGGCGCGCTCCCGTTCCGGGAACCACACGGTGGCGACCTTGCTGTTGATCGGGTAGGCGGGTGCCTCGAACACCCCCACCAGCAGCCGCAGCACGATCAGCGCCACGAAGCCGCCGACGACGCCCATGAAGAAGGTCGCCGCCGACCACAGGATCAGGCACACCGGGTACAGCACTCGCGGCGGCACCCGGTCGACCAGCCAGCCGCCCGGGATCTGCAGCGCCGCGTAGGTCCAGCCGAAGGCCGACAGCAGCAGGCCCTGCTGCGCCGTTGTCAGGTCGAGTTCGCGCGCGATCGCGGGCATCGCGATCGACAGGTTCGACCGGTCCAGGTAGTTGATCACGACGGTGACGAACAGCATCACCGCGATGAGGATGCGGAAGCGGGACGCCTGCGCGGCGAGGCCGGCGCGGGCCGGAGGTGTCGGGGTCATCGCTCGCTCACCATTCCGCGAAGGAGCCGTCGTCGTGCCGCCACACCGGGTTGCGCCAGCGGTGGCCCTCTGCGGCGCGTTCGGCGACGTACTCCTCGTTGATCTCGATGCCGAGGCCGGGGCCGTCGGGGATGGCGACCTGGCCGTCGCGGTAGGCGAACACCGACGGGTCCGCCAGGTAGTCGAGCAGGTCGTTGCTCGTGTTGTAGTGGATGCCCAGGCTCTGTTCCTGGATCGTCGCGTTGTAGCAGCCCGCGTCGATCTGCAGGCAGGCCGCCAGCGCGATCGGCCCGAGCGGGCAGTGCAGCGCCAGGCCCACGTCGTAGGCCTCGGCCATGTGCGCGATCTTGCGCGCCTCGGTGATGCCGCCGCAGTGCGACGGGTCGGGCTGGATGATGTCCACCGCCCCGGACGCCAGCACCGACGTGAAGTCCCACCGTGAGTACAGCCGCTCGCCGAGCGCGATGGGGATGGGCGAGGAGCGCAGCACGTCGGCGAAGCCGTCGACGTGCTCGGACAGCACCGGCTCCTCGACGAACATCAGCCGGTACGGCTCCAGTTCGCGGAGCAGGACCTTGGCCATCGGCTTGTGCACGCGGCCGTGGAAGTCCACGCCGATGCCGATGTCGGGGCCCACCGCCTGGCGCACGGCGTCCACGTTGGCGATGCAGCGGTCGACCTTGTCCCAGGTGTCGAGGTAGGACAGCTCCTCGGTGCCGTTCATCTTCACCGCGGTGAAGCCGCGGTCCACCACCTCGCGCGCGGCGCGCGCGGTCTCCGCGGGCCGGTCGCCGCCGATCCAGGAGTACACCTTGATCCGGTCGCGCACGCGCCCGCCGAGCAGTTCGTGCACCGGGACGCCGAGGGCCTTGCCCTTGATGTCCCACAGGGCCTGGTCGATGCCCGCCAGCGCGCTCATGTGGATGCCGCCGCCGCGGTAGAACCCGCCGCGGTAGAGCACCGTCCACAGGTCCTCGATACGCGAGGGGTCCTGCCCGATCAGGTAGTCGGAGAGCTCCTCCACCGTGGCGGCCACCGAAGCCGCCCGGCCCTCCAGAACGGGCTCGCCCCACCCGGTGATGCCCGCGTCGGTCTCGATCTTCAGGAACGACCAGCGCGGCGGCACCTGGTACGTCGTCATTGACGTGATCTTCATCGTTTCCCATCTCCTGCGACGGTCTCGTCCGTTGTTCCGCCGGTGGCCTCCTGCCAGATCCGGCCGAATTCGCGGGCGCGGGCACCGACCGCCTCGGCGGTGTCGCCCGGCCGGTAGAGGCCGGAGCCCAGCCCCGCCCCCGCGGCGCCGGCGGCGGCCCACGCGGCCAGGTTCGCCTGGTCGACGCCGCCGACCGGCAGCAGTTCGACGTCCTTGGGGAGTACGGCGCGCCAGGCCGCCATCCCCCCGATGCCGACGGCGTCGGCCGGGAAGAGCTTGAGGTGGCGGGCGCCCGAGGCGATGGCGGCGAACGCCTCGCTCGGGGTGGCCACGCCCGGGTACGGCGTCAGGCCGGCGTCGACGGCGGCGGTGATCACCGCGCGGTCGGTGTTGGGCGCCACGATGATCCGGGCGCCGGCCTCACGGGCGCGCCCGACGTCTTCCGTGGTCAGCACGGTGCCCGCGCCGATGACGCACCGGTCGCCGAGCGCGTCGGCGAGCAGCCGCACGCTGGCGAACGGGTCGGGGGAGTTCAGCGGCACCTCGATGGCGGTGACGCCCGCCCCGGCGAGGGCGTGGCCGATGCCCACGACCTCGGCAGGGGTGACGCCGCGCAGGATCGCGATCAACCCGGTCACGGTTTCGGTGTCCTTTCCAGACGTTCCTTGTCCTGTGGGCGGAGCAGCCCGGCCGCCGCGGCGATGCGCCACAGCCCCCGGGCGGTGACCTCCTCGGTCAGCACGGCGGCCTCGACGCCCCGGTCGGCGAGCGCGGCGGCGTAGCGCCGGCACAGGTCGGCCGTGCCGCACAGCACCACCCGGGTGTCCGATGCCGACGACAGGTTCGCGACCTCGTCGCCGATGAGCACCCCGGAGAGGTAGTCGGGCAGCGAGCCCGGTTCCAGCGCGCCGTCGAGCACGAGCGGGCGCGCGCCGAACAGTTCCGCGGCCAGCCCCCGGGACCGCCGTCCGGCGGCGAGCCCGCGGGCGAACGCGGCGTCGTCGCGGACGGGTTCCGCGGCCGTCCGGGCGAGGATGCCGTGCGCGGTGAGCAGGCCGTACAACTCTCCCGACATCGCGGTGGCGAAGCCCGTCACCGCGCCGCCGTCGATGCGGACCCATTTGCTGTGCGTACCGGGCAGGACCACGGTGAACGGTTCGCCGGGGTCGCCGAGCACGTCGAGGATGCCGACGAGTTGCGTCTCCTCGCCGCGGATCACGTCGCCCGGCGTGTCGCCCGAGGGGAGCCGCAGCCCCGGGACCAGGTGGAGCACGCCGTCGCGGTGGGTGACGGGGACGAGCGCCGTGAAGTCCAGGGTCGTCGGCACGGTGTGGTAGCCGGTGTCGACCCAGCCCTGCGCGCTGCCCACCATGCCGCAGGCGATGGCGGGCAGCCCGGGGTGCGTGGTGAGCCAGTCGCCGCACGCCCGCCGGAAGGCCGCCTCGTAGGCGGCGGCCCGCGCACGCGGGTCGCGGGTGTCGATGCCCTCGGTGGTGGCGAGTAATCCGCTGTCGGGCCTGCGGGCGTCCAGGACGCGGCCGCGCGTGTCGAGCAGCCAGGCGCGCTGCGCGGATGTCCCCCAGTCGAGTGCGATCAGGCCGGGATCGGTGTCCGTCATAACGCGATACTGTGCGCTCCGTTTCCCAATAATGCGAACACTGTCCCTATATGTAGGATGTGCGTGTGGTCGACGCAGCTGTGCCGCCCGGCACCCAGACGCTCGCCCGCGGCCTCGCGGTGATCCGCGCCGTCGCCGGCGGAGCGACCGACCTGCGCACGGTGGTGGAGCGCACCGGCCTCGGGCGCAGCACCGCGCACCGGCTCGTCCAGCTGCTGGTGCGCGAGAGCTACCTGCGCAGCGGGCGGGGCGGCTACACGCTCGGGCCCACGCTGATCGAACTGGGCTTCCAGGCGCTGCACGGCAACCCGCTGCCGGTGGTGGCCCGGCCGGTGCTGGAGGAACTGTCCGCGCAGCTGCGCGACACGGTGCACCTGGCGGTGCGCGACGGCGCCTCGGTGCTGTACCTGGACAAGCTGCCCGGTTCCCGCGGCGCGGAGATGCGCTCACGCATCGGGCACCGGATGCCCCTGACCCGCACGGGTGTCGGGATGGCGCTGCTGCTGGACGCCGAGCCCGACTGGCCGGCGCGGTACCGGGCGGACGCCCCCGTGGAACCCGACCGGGTCCACCCCGACCACCTGGAGGCGTTCCTGGCGCGGATGCGCGAATACGCGGAATCCGGTGTGGCGATGGACCTGGAGGACAACGAGCCGGGTATCCGCTGCGTGGCCGCGCCGATCCGCGACGCGGTGGGCGCCATCGCCGGGGCCATCAGCGTGTCCGCGACACGCCCCTACATGCCCGCCGCGCGGATGCGCGGCCTGGCCGGCGTCGTCGCCCGCGCGGCCCAGCAGATCTCGGCCGGCCTGGGACACCGGGGAGACTGACCCCGCCCGGGTGCGTGCGCCCCGCGGGCTGCGCGGCCGGACCGCGCCGGGCGCGCCCGCGCAGCGCTCGGCGGCGCGCCTGGTGGCCATGCGGGCCGCCTGACCGGCCTGCCGGGTCGGCGGCGGCCTCATGGGCCTGGCCGTGGCCGCGCTGCCGCCCGGTCCCGTCGAGGGACTGGAGTCCGCCCTGTGCGCCCTGTTCGCGGTCCTGACCCTGGACGCGCTGCGCACCCGGGCCGACGCGCCCTCGCTGCCGCCGGCGGAGGCCGCCCTGAGCGGGGTCATCGCCGACGCCCCTCAGCACACCGCCGGCCCTCCTGGCCGTAGCGGCCACGGCAACCGCCCACCCGGCCCTGGGCCGGCGCACCGTCATCAGCGTCGCCACCGGCACCGCGGTCAGCGTCGCCCTCGCCGACCCCGGGTGACCGGCGAGGAGGGAGGGCTCGCCCCGGCCGCCCGGGTGGGAGCGATCGGAGCGGGTGGCCGGTCGTTCGGCGGGGCGCGGGGGTGGCGGGGCGGGACCTGGGGCGGTCATGCCGTGGTGTCGACGATGATCTTGCCGCGGACGCCCCCGGATTCGAGGGCGCGGTGGGCGCCGGCGACGTCGGAGAGCGGGAAGACCCGGTCCACCAGTGGGCGCAGGTCACCGGCCTCCACCAGGCGGGTCAGCTCCTCGAACAGGTCACGGCGCGGGTCTCCGCTGAAGAACCGCACCCGGCGGGGGCCGAATACGGCCGAGCCCGCGATGTAGGCCAGCGAGCGCAGGATGCGGTCGTTGTCGAAGGACACCGTGACCATCCGCCCGCCCGGGGTCAGCCGGGCCCGGTAGGCGGACAGGTCGGTTCCGACCGTGTCCAGCACGACGTCGAAGCGGCCCAGGTCCGCTGGGAGCGTGGTCCGGTAGTCGAAGGCCTCGTCCGCTCCCAGTTCGCGCGCCAGCTCCAGGTGCCCGGCGCGGGCCAGGCCGGTGACGTGCGCGCCATACGCCCTGCCGAGCTGCACACCGGCCGTGCCCACGCCGCCCGTGGCGCCGCGCACCAGCAGGCGTTCCCCGGGTCGTAGGCGCGCCTTGTCGCGTAAGGCGGTGATGACCGTCGTCGCCGTGGGGAGGGACGCCGCCTGCACGGGGTCGAGCCCGGCCGGAACCGGGGCGAACCGGTCCGACGGCACGGCGACGTATTCGGCCATGCTGCCGAAGGCGCGCGGCAGCGCGCCCCACACACGTTCCCCGACCACCGCGCCGCGGACGTTCCCGCCGACAGCGGCCACCTCGCCGACGAAGTCGATGCCGATCGCCTTGGGAAAGCGCCCCATGACCACATCGCCCAGGACGCCGAGATCGCCCGCACGGCCCGTGAGCTCCCCACCGTTGACACTGGCGGCCAGCACCCTGATCAGGGCGCGGTCCGCGCCGTGTGCGGGGACGGGCCGCCGCCCCTCGTAGATCACCTCCGGCGGACCGTACCGGTCGAACAGCGCCGCGCGCATCTCTCGTGCCACCTGTGCTCCTCCTCCGCTCGCGGTGTCGCGGACCGGGATCCGGTCGACGCCCTGTGAACGGTAACCAGCGAAACGGGCGGTACCGCCCACTTATCGCTAATGTGAGACGCATGCCCGGTGATCCCTATCGGATGGCGGCCGGCCCGTCCGGTGCCCCCGCCCGCCTGCGCGCCGACGCCCGCCGCAACCGCGAGCGCATCCTCGGCGCGGCCCGCGTCGTGTTCGCCGACCGCGGGATCGACGCGCCCATGGCCACCATCGCCCGTCGGGCGGGGGTGGGTACCGCCACCCTCTACCGCCGCTTCCCCACCCGCGAAGCGCTCATCGTCGAAGCGTTCGCCGAGCAGGCCGCCGCCTGCGCCGGCGTCGTCGAACGGGCGCTGACCGACCCCGATCCCTGGCGCGCGTTCGCCGGCACCATCGAGCGGGTGACCGCGATGCAGGTCGCCGACCGCGGCTTCAGCAGCGCCGTCCTGCGCGCCTACCCCCGCATCGTCGGCCTGGCGGACCGGCGTACCTCCGCCGAGGACGCGATCGCCCGGCTGATCGGGCGGGCCAAGGCCGCCGGGTACCTGCGCGCCGACTTCGACCGCGCCGATCTGACCCTGGTGTTCATGGCCGTCCACGGCGTGCACACCGACCGGATCGAGGACACGGCGGCCGCCGTCCGGCGCCTGGTCGCCCACCTGCTGCGGTCGTTCCGGGCCGATGCGGTGCCGCCCTCGCCCCTGCCGCCGGCCCCGCCGTTGGCCAAGTACCCCGCGGAGCTGTAGCACGACCCGAGGCGCCCTGTCCCGGCGGCGGTGCGGGCGGCCCGGATGGTCATGCCGACGCGGGTGTGAGGCGGCGGCGGGTGTTGGCGAGGTGGATCCGCATGGCGGCCCGGGCCGCGTCGGCGTCGCCCGCGAGGACGGACGCCAGGATGTCCTCGTGCTCGGAGCGCACCTTGGCGACGTGGGCGGCGTCGGTGCGCGAGTGCTCGCCGGCCATGCGCGCGCGCACCACAAGGGCGACCCCGGGCCCGAGCGTGTCGAGCAGATCGCGGTAGAAGCGGTTGCCGGTGGCCGCGGCGACGGCGCGGTGGAAGCGGAAGTCGGCTTCGACGACCTCGTTCGGCTCGGCCGCCGCCAGCGCCGCGGCGGCCGACCGCAGCGCCGCCAGGTCGCCGGGCCGCGCCGCACGCGCGGCCAGCGCCGCGGCCTCGCATTCGACCCCCATCCGGAAGTCGAGCAGCGCCACCGCGTCGGCCGCTCCGGCGACCTCACCGAGGCCGACCCGGAAAGGGGCGGTGTCCGGGAGCGCGAGGACGTAGGAGCCGCGACCGTGGTGGGTCTCCACCAGCCCTTCGGCCTGGAGCCGCGACACCGCTTCGCGGACGACCGTGCGGGAGACCCCGTAGTCCTCCATCAGGCGCGGCTCGGAGGGCAGCCGGCTCCCGGGCGGCAGCTCCCCCGAGAGGATCCGGCTGCGGATCCGGCCGACGACTTCCTGGTAACGCGGACGGCGCTTCACGGGCCCCCATCCTGCACTTGTACGATGAGTTTGTCACTCATCCGATGAGTTGGGAGTGGGCGTGTCGTCGAGAAAGTTCCCCCGTTGGTCGGACGTCCGCCCCTTCCTCGCGCGCCCGCCGCGCGTCGGCGACCGCGTCGACCGCCGGCTCGCGCGGTGCCTGACCATCGCCGACCTCGAGGCGAAGGCGCGCCGGCGCGTGCCGCCCGCCGTGTGGGACTACGTGCACAGCGGTGCCGAAGCCGAGGCGAGCCTGCGGCGCAACCGCGAGGCGTTCGAGCGGGTCGAGTGGTGTCCCACGGCGTTCGAGCAGGTCGGGGAGCCGGACCTGTCGACCGAGGTCCTCGGCCGGCCGGCGGCCATGCCGGTCGTGCTCGCCCCCACCGGCTACACGCGGATGAGCCACCACACCGGTGAGTCCGCCGTGGTGCGGGCGGCCGAGCGGGCCGGGGTCCCCTACGCGCTGTCGACCTACGCCACGACCTCGATCCCCGATGTCGCCGCGGCGGCGCCGGGCGCCCGCCGCTGGTTCCAGCTGTACCTGATGAAGGACCGCGCGGTCTCGCGCGAGCACCTCCGCCAGGCGCGGGAGTGCGGCTACGAGGCCGTCCAGCTCACGATCGACACGTCGATGACCGGCCAGAAGCTGAAGGACGAGCGCAACGGCTTCGGCGTGCCGCCGCGGCTGTCGACCGGGACCCTCATCGGCATGGCGACGCACCCCCGGTGGGTGGCCGACATCCTCACCACCGAGCCGCTCTCGTTCGCGACGTTTCCCGCGGGCTCGCCGCACGCGCGGTGGGGGGTGTCCAACCGGGTGCGCGAGCAGGCGATCCGTCCCTCGGATGTGGCCTGGGTCAAGGCGGAGTTCGGCGGGCCCGTGCTGGTCAAGGGCGTGGTCTCGGTGCGGGACGCGGTCGCGGCCGCCGATGCGGGCGCCGACGCGGTGGTGCTGTCCAACCACGGCGGGCGCCAGCTCGACCGCACCGCCGCCCCGCTGGAACTGCTGCCGGCCGTCGCCGACGCCGTGGGCGACCGCGTGGAGGTGCACCTGGACTCCGGGGTCCGCAGCGGAGCCGACGCCGCCGCGGCTCTGGCACTGGGCGCCCGGGCCGTGATGATCGGCCGGCCCTACCTCTACGGGCTCATGGCGGGCGGCGGGCGCGGCGTCGACAGGTGCCTGGAGATCATCCGCTCCGACCTGACGCGGACGCTGAGCCTCCTCGGCGCCCGGTCGGTTTCGGGGCTCACGCCCGCGCACGTCCGCCTGCGCGACGCGCCCTGACCGCATCGGGTGCCACGGGTGTGCGCGCTCCGGCGGCGGTCGCCGCCTCGTACCGGGTGCGGCCGGGGCCGGCCGCGGCGGCATCGGCCGGGCACAGTAGCGGGGCGGCGGGGTCACGTATCCGGAGGCCGCGACCGCCTCCGGCTGTGGCGCGCGCCATGGCGGAACGGTTTGACTGTGCCGTAGCGGCATGGTCTGAACTGGTGTGCGCGCCGGCGCGCACGCGCCGGCGGACCGGGTTTGCGGGAGCGGTAGGTCATGGCGTGGAGTACCCATCAACTCGCCGAGCTCGCCGGCACGAGTGTGCGGGCGGTGCGGCACTATCACGAGGTCGGCCTGCTCGCCGAGCCCGAGCGGCGGCCCAACGGCTACAAGTGCTACGAAACGGCACACCTGGTGCGCGTACTGCGGATCAGGCGCCTGACCGATCTCGGATTCTCCCTGCCGCAGATCGCCGAAATGGGAGACGCCGACGAGCCCCCCGAGAAGGCGCTCCGGAACCTGGACGAGGAGCTGTCCGCGACCGTCGAGCGGTTGCGGCGGGTGCGTCGTGAGCTCGACCTGATCCTGGAGCAGGAGTCACCGACCGATCTGCCGCCCGCCCCGGCGCCGCCGGTGCGGGCGGCGACCGGCGCCTGACGGCACGGACCCCGCGTGCTGCGTCGCCGCCGCACGCGGACCTACGCGTTCGCGTCCACGTTCTCCACTCCCTTGCGGTGCAGGCGATAGGCCAGGCCGACCGATATGAGCGCCGCGGCGGCGAAGCCGAGGAAGATCGGGCTCTCCAGCGCCGACATCGGGGAGATCGCGACCGTCTGGCGCAGCGAGAGCTCCAGCATCGGGCCGAGGATGAAGCCCATCACGAACGGTGCGACCGGCAGGCCCCGCTTGGCCATCGCCCATCCCGCGACGCCCGCGACGAGGCACACGACGATGTCGAACGCGCTGTTGCGCGCGGTGTAGGCGCCGATGCCGCAGCAGACGATGATGATCGGGCCCAGCACGCCGTAGGGCACGCGCGCGATCTTGGCCCACACCCCGGCCAGCGGCAGGTTGAGCACGAGCAGGATCACGTTGGCCACGAAGAAGCTCGCGATGACGGCGGCGGTGATGTCGCTGTCGGCGGTGAACATCGTCGGGCCGGGCACCACGCCGTAGACCATGAGCGCGGCCATGATCAGCGCCATCGTGGGGCCCGTCGGGATGCCGAGGCTGAACAGCGGGACGAACCCGCTCATCGCCGTGGCGTTGTTGGCGGCCTCGGGTCCGCTGATGCCCTCGACCGCGCCCGTGCCGAACCGGGGGCCGCCCTTGCGCTCGGCGCGCCGGCGTTCGGCGGCGTAGCTGAGGAAGGTCGTGGTGGAGGGCAGCATCCCGGGGATGAGCCCGAGCAGGAACCCGGTGACCGTGCCGCGGGCCGCGGCCCCGGTGCTGCGGCGGAACTCGCCGCGGGTGGGCAGGAAGCCGCCCACCTTGGCGCGGTGCGCCGCGGGCGTGCCGTTCTCGAGCGTGCGGAGCACTTCGGCGATGCCGAACAGCCCGATCATCACGGGCACGATGTCGAGCCCCTGCATGAGTTCGATCGAGCCGAAGGTCATGCGTTGCTGGCTGCTGGTGAGGTCGAGGCCCACCGAGGCGACCAGCATCCCGGTCACGGCCATACCGACGCCGCGCACGATCGAGCCCGAGGAAAGGCCCGCGATCGCGGTGAGGCTGAACAGCACCAGCCCCAGCATCTCCGGCGGGCCGAACTCCAGCGCGAATCCGGCGATGTGCGGCCCGATCAGCCAGACCCCGACGGTGCCGGCGATCCCGGCCACGAAGGACGCACCCGCGGCGATGGCGAGCGCCGTGCCCGCCCTGCCCCGCTGGGTCATCGGGTAGCCCTCGATCGCGGCGGGCAGTGACGACACTTCGCCGGGGATCTTCAGCAGGATGGCGCTCGTCGAGCCGCCGTACATGGCGCCGTAGTAGATGGCGGCCAGCACCACGATCGCCGCCGCGGGGCCGAGGTAGACGGTGAGCGGGAACAGGATCGCGATCGCCGACACGGGGCCGAGGCCGGGCATGACCCCGACCATGGTCCCGGCGAGGCAGCCGAGGAAGGCCAGCAGGAGGACCTCTGGCTGGAGCACCTCGGCGAAACCGCCGAGCAGTTCGGATAGACCCATGTGGACGCCTCCCTCAGAACCCGAGGATCCCGGTGGGCAGGACCACTCCCGAGAGTCCGAGCACCGCGACCAGAACGGCGTTGATCGCGGCCGTGTAGGCGACGGACCGGACCCAGCCGTAGCGCGAGATCGCGCGCAGGAACACGAAGACCACGATCACGTGGGCGAGGACGTGGCCGAGCGTGCCGAGCAGCACCGCGTAGGCGGCGACCAGCAGCAGGCAGACGGCCATGTCGCGGCGCGGGGTCGCCGGGCGCGGCGCATCGCCGCCGGGATCGTCGTGGACGGCGCCGCCGCCACCGGCGGCGGGACGTTCGGCATAGACGCTCGTCACGGCGAGGACCGCGCCGAGGACGAGGACGTACCAGCCCGCCATGTCGGCCTGCGCGGCGGGATCGACGGTGAGCAGCAACCGCAGCCCCTCCTCGATCGACAGCCCGGCGAGCAGCAGGAGTACGAGCATCGGGGCGTAGGCGCCCAGTCTGCGGGCGGACGCGGCCCGTGCGGTCGTCGCGGCCATGTGGCCTCCATGGTGATGGTGGAAGGGGATGTCGGGGTCGGGTCAGCCCGCCACACCGATCTGCTCCGACAGCGAGGCGAAGCGGTCCTTCTCGCTGTGGATCTCGGCGCGCAGGTCCTCTCCGGTGAGCACGGCGGGCGATAGCCCCACCGCGTCGAGCCGGTCGGCGACGGCCCGGTCCTCGGCGATGGCGGTGACGGCATCGGCGAGCCGGGTGGAGAGTCCGGCGGGCAGGCCGGGCGGCGCGGAGACGCCCACCCAGTACTGCATGTCCAGCTCGGGGTGGCCGAGTTCGGCGGTGGTGGGGACGCCCGCGAGCGCGCCGACCGGCTGGTCGCCGGTGAGCGCGATGGGCCTGAGCTCGCCGCTCTCGCTGAGGCTGAACGCCGAACTCGCCCCGCCGACGCCGAAGGCGATGTCGCCGGAGGCGACCGCGCGCATCACCTCCCCGGAGCTGCGGAACGGGACCCGCTGGACCCGGGCGGCATCGATGCCGTTGGCGGCGAGGAACTGGAGAGTGGCGTAGTCGCTGGTGCTGCTGCCGCCGATCCAGCCGACCGTGAAGTTCTCGGGGTCGGCCTTCGCCGCGGCGACCACCCCGGCGAAGTCCCGGTAGGGCGCGTCGCCGCCGACGACATAGACGTGCGGGCCTTCGGCGAACCTGGCGACGAACTCCCGGTCGTCCCAGTCGTAGGGCACGTAGGGCAGCGAGCCCTGGATGGAGCTGGATCCGGCGCCGTCGGCGAGCAGCGTGTAGCCGTCGGCCTCGGCCGACCGTACCGAGCTGACGCCGATGATCTGGTCGGCGCCGGGTTTGTTGATCACGTTGACGGGGGTGCCGAGCTCGTCGGAGAGCGCCTCGGCCGCCGCCCGCGCGGCGATGTCGGTGGAGCCCCCGGCGGCGAAGGGCACGACGTAGTCGATCGGGCGGCTCGGGTAGCTCTGCGCCGTCTCGGCCGGCGCAGAGCACGATGCCAGCAGCACCGCGGCGCACAGCGCGGCGCCCGCGCCCAGGAGGGCTCCGGCTCGCACCGCGCTCACCCCCCGTCCCGCGCGCGGCGCGCGCGGGCGGTGGCCTCGGCGTCGACCGCGCCGCTGTCGGTGAGGACCACGCCGTAGTCCCGCCGTGCGCTGCCCGCACCGACCCTCCCCTGCGCGACGTCGCGTGCGACGAGTTCGGCGGGCCGGGCGAACGGGTCGCCGTATCCGCCCGATCCGGGGCTCTCGACGCGTACGACATCGCCGTGGGCCAGGTCGACGCCGGACACGCGGCCCCCGGCCAGCGTGTGCTCGTCCCCGGTACCGGGACGCAGGATGAACCTGCCGGTCGAGCCGTCCTTGCCGCCGGCGAGCCCGCGCGGCGGGAAGGTCTGCCGGTCGGCGTGTGCGGAGAAGTCGGCCCGCGCGGACAGCACGCGGATGTCGCGCCGCACGCCGAGCCCGCCGCGGTGCTCGCCCGCGCCGCCCGAGTCCGCGATCAGCTCATAGGTGTCGACCCGCAACGGGTACTCCAGCTCCAGCGCCTCGATGGGCAGGTTGGAGGAGTTGGTGACGTGCACCTGCACCGCGTCGAGCCCGTCGCGGTCGGACCGGGCGCCCGCGCCGCCCGCGATCACCTCGGGGTAGACGAAGAACTCCTCGCCGGGCCCGGCGAACGTGACGTAGGTGATCGAGCTGTGGGAACCCGCGGGCACGCGGCAGGGCACGGCTTCGGCGAGTGCGGCGAGCAGCACGTCGGCCACGCGCTGGCAGGCGTCGGTGCGGGCGGCGACGGCGGCGGGCGGGCGCGGGTTGACGATGCTGCCGAGCGGAGCCTCGATGCGCACGGCGTCGAAGAAGCCGCCGTTGGCCGGGATGCCGGGGTCGAGAACGGCCTTGAGCGCGTAGTAGACCGTCGCTTCGAGCGCCGAGCGCACGACGTTGATCGCGACATCGGCCTGACGGCCGGTTCCGGCGAAGTCGACGGAGAGGTCCTCGCCGGCGACGGTGATCGCGGCCTGGATGAGGATCGGCTCCTGGCCGGGCGCGTCGCTGTCGAGCCGGTCGGCGGCCGTGTAGGTGCCGTCGGGGATCGCGGCGACGGCGACCTCGAGCTTGCGGCGGGCGTAGTCGAGCAGGTGCCCGCACGCGGCGTCGATGACGGTGCCGCCGTACTTGCCGTGGAGCTCGGCGAACCGCTGCCCGCCCGTGTGCACGGCGGCGAGCTGGGCCAGCAGGTCGCCCCTGCGCTCCTCGGGCAGCCGCGAGTTGAGGGTGATGAAGGCCAGCACCTCCTCGTTCAGGGCGCCGCCGATCATGAAGCGCACCAGGGGGATGCGCAGGCCCTCTTGGAAGATGCTCGTGGAGTCGCCGGAGTTGCTGCCGGGCACGTGCCCGCCGACGTCGGAGTGGTGGGCGATGGTGGCGCTGAAGCCGATGAGCCCGCCCTCGTGGAACACCGGTGCCACCACGGTGATGTCGGGCAGGTGCGTACCGCCGCCCGTGTAGGGGTCGTTGGTGATGTAGACGTCGCCGGGGCGCAGCCGCGTGGCGCCGTCCCGGTCGAGGAGCGCCTGCACCAGGCCCTTCATCGAGCCCATGTGGATGGGGATGTGCTCGGCCTGGGCCACGAGCCGGCCCTGCGCGTCGAACAGGGCGGTGGAGCAGTCGACGCGCTCCTTGATGTTCGTGGAGTAGCTGGCGCGGCGCAGCACGGCGCCCATCTCCTCGGCGATCGACAGCATGGCGTTGCCGATCACCTGCACGCTCACCTGGTCCACAACGTTGTCAGTCATGCGCGACCACCTCGATCAGCAGGTTTCCGAATTCGTCGACGGCGGCGGACCACCCGGGGGGCACGACGGTGGTCGAGTCGAGCTGCTCCACGATCGCCGGTCCGGCGAAGGCGTTGCCCGCCTTGAGCGCGGCGCGGTCGAGCACCGGTGTCGGCAGCGCGCCGTGCCCGTCGCCGAAGTCGACGTCGCGGCGGCCGAGCAGCGCGTGCGGCTTCGGCTCGGCCGGCCCGGCCGCGACCCGGGGCATGGCGGGCTTGGCCACCTCGCCGTGCGCGATGGCCCGGAGGTTCACCAGCTGCACCGGCGAGTCCGGGTTCGCGAAGCCGTAGGCCTTCTCGTGCCGGGCGTGGAAGTCGGCGATCACCGAGGCGAGCGCGGACGCGTCGAGCTCCGCCGACGGCAGCGGGATGCGCAGTTCGAAGTTCTGCCGCGGGTAGCGCGCGTCGGCGAGGACCGTGACCTCGTGCCGCTGCGCGGTGCGGGCCTCCCCGGCCAGCCAGTCCCGGCCCTCGGCGACGAGCCCGGCGACGGCCTCGTTGAGCGCGGGCAGCGTCTCCGGCTCGGCGCGGCGCAGGAACGACCTGGTGAACTCGCTGCGCGCGTCGCTCACCAGCAGGCCGAGCGCGCACAGCGTTCCGGGGTTCGGCGGGACCAGCAGCCGGGTCATGCCGACCTCGGCGGCCACCTCGGCCGCGTGCAGGGGCCCGGCGCCGCCGTAGGCGATGAGCACGTATTCGCGCGGGTCCTCGCCGGCCTCCACCGACACCTTGCGCACGGCGCGCGCCATGTGCGAGTTGGCCAGCCTGCCGATGCCGCGGGCCGCCTCGACGACGCCCGTGCCCAGCCCCTCGGCGACGGTGGCGACGGCGCGTTCGGCGGCCGCGCGGTCGATCGGCATGGCCCCGCCGAGCGCGCTCTCGGGGTTCTGCCTGCCCCGCACCACGTTGGCGTCGGTGGCGGTGGGCCGGGTGCCGCCGAGGCCGTAGGCGGCCGGGCCCGGCCGGGCGCCGGCGCTCTCCGGGCCGACGCGCAGGCCCCCCGCGTCGTCGACGGAGGCGATGCTGCCGCCGCCGGCGCCGATCGTGTGCACGTCCACCGACGGCACGCGGATCGGGTAGCCGCCGAGGCCGCGCTCATTGGCCGACGCGGGCCGCCCGCCGCGGATGAGGCAGACATCGGTGGAGGTGCCGCCCATGTCGAAGGTGATGAGGTCGCCGATCCCGGCGAGGCCGGCGAGGTAGCTCGCGCCGACCACCCCCGCGCTCGGCCCCGACAGCAGCGTCGTCACGGGACGCTCGGCCACCGCGTCGGTGGAGGCGAGCCCGCCGTTGGACTGGATCACGCGCGGCCCGACGGGCAGCCCGGCCTCGGCGACGCGCTCGCCGAGCCGGCGGATGTAGCGGGAGACCACCGGCCCGATGAACGAGTTGATGACCGCGGTGGAGAACCGCTCGTACTCGCGGAACTCCGGGGCCACGCGGCTGGAGCGGGAGACGAACACGTCCGGGAGCCGGCGCGCGAGGGCCTCCTCGACGCGGGTCTCGTGCGCGGGGTCGCGGTAGCTGTGCAGGAAGCAGATCGCGACGGACTCGGCCCCGGAGCCCGCCAGTTCGGCGGCGACGCGCTCGATCTCGGCGTCGGTCAGTTCCACGACGGCCTCGCCGGAGGCCGCGAGCCGCTCGGCGACGCTGAAGGTCAGGTCGCGCGGCACGAGCACGGGCGGCTTGTCGGCGAACAGGTCGTAGAGGTGCGGCCTACGCTGGCGGGCGATCTCCAGCACGTCGTGCAGGCCGCCGGTCACCAGCAGCGCGGTGGTCGCGCCCTTGAGCTCCAGCAGCGCGTTGGTCGCGACGGTGGTGCCGTGGCCGAGGTAGGTGACGTCCTGCGGCGCGCGCCCCGCGTCGCCGAGCACGCCGCGGATGCCGTCGGCGACGGCGATGGACTGGTCGTGGCCGGTGGAGGGGAGCTTGAAGATGTGGAACCGGCCGCTGCCGGTGTCCAGGGCGGTCACGTCGGTGAACGTGCCGCCGACGTCGACTCCGATGCGGATCATGCGGTCTCCTGGAAGGTCCGGTCGAGCGCGAGGCCGGCGGGCAGGGGCTCCCCGCCGCGCGCGAGCAGCGCGTCGACGGCGAGGGAGGCGAGCACGGGCGAGAGTTTGAAGCCGTGCCCGGAGAAGCCGCTCATCGCGACCACGCGCTCGAAGCCGGGCGGCGTGCCGATGAGGCCGTGGTTGTCGGGGGTGTAGCCCTCGATGAACGCCGCGGCCCCGGCGGCACGGGGCTCCAGCCCGCGCAGCAGCCCGCCGACGGCCGTCTCGACGCGCCGGGTGTAGTCGCCGGGGACACAACCGTCGAACGCGGAGGGGTCGGGCACGACCTCTTTGGGGACGTGCAGGTTGACCTTCACCAGCCCGTCGCCGACGGCCGGGAAGAACGACAGCTCGGCCTCCGGGCCGCTGCGCCGGATTCCGACCGGGAACCGCTCGGGCGCGTACGCGGCGGCGTCGGTGGCGCGGAACCAGTGCAGCACCACCCGGCGGACCTCGTAGCGGCCGCGCACGCCGGCCAGCAGCTCGGCGGTCCACGGCCCACCGCACACGAGGACGCGGCCCGCCGTCAGGACGCCGTGTCCGGTGTGCACGCGGACACGGCCGCCGGTCTCGTCGAGCCCGGTGCAGCGGACACCGGTCCGCACGTCGGCGCCGAGGCGGCGCGCGAGCCCGGCCGCGGCGCGGATGGCGGCCGACGGCGGCAGCAGCCCGCCCTGCGGGTCGAGCACGCCGACGTCGCCGGGCCGCAGCACGTGCTGCGGGTACCGGGCGGCGAGCCGGTCGTGGTCGAGGTACTCGTGCGGCAGGCCGAACTCGGCGGCGCTGCGGAGCACCTCGGCGACATCGGGGTGGTCGGGAGCGCCGATGCTGAGCGCGCCGGTGGGCAGCAGCAGTCGTTGACCGGTCGCCTCGGCGAGCTCGCCCCACAGCCGTCCCGCACGGCGCAGGAACGGCACGTACCAGGCGCCCTCCTTGTAGGCGACACGGAAGATCCGGGTCCGCCCGCCCGCGGCGCCGTACTCGTGGCCGAGTTCGCCGTGCTGCTCGATCCCGATCACCCGGAGCCCTTCACGGGCCAGGTGCCACAGCGCCATGCTGCCCATCGTGCCGACGCCGATGACGACGACGTCGGCATCGAGTACGGGAGCGCGAGTCCGGCTGGGCGACCGATCCGGCATGTCCACCTCCAGGAGGAACGAACCCGATAATGCGAGGTAATGTAGGCATCACGACAAGATTGGGTCAAGGGTGAAATGAAAACTTCAAAAAGCGAGGGGGCGGACCCCCCGCTGCACGAACGCGTGGCCGCACTCGCCGAAGGCATGTCGGCGAGCGAGCGGAGGGTCGCCGAGTTCATGGCCGACCGCCCCCAGGTCGTCGTGGCGTGCTCGGCCGGCGAATTGGGCGCCCGCACCGGCACGAGCGACGCCACCGTGGTGCGTACCGCGCGGGCGCTGGGGTACAAGGGGTTCCGCGAGCTCAAGCGCAGCATGCTCGACGTGCTGACCCGCCAGCGCGACCTCGCGGCCACCATGGACGACCGGCTCGACCGGGTGTCCGCGGAGGACGACGAGGCGATCCGGGTCATCGACGACACCATCGCGCTGCTCGGCCAGCTGCGCCGGGGGCTGGACACCGCGTCGTGGCAGCGGGCCGTCGAGGCGCTCATCGCCGCACCGGCCGTGCTGGCCTACGGCATCGGACCCGCGGAGAGCCTCGCCGACTACCTGTGCCTGTCGCTCAAGCGCATCGGCGTACGCGCGCGAGGCGGCGGCCTCACCGGATTCCGGCTCGCCGACGAGCTGCTGGAGCTGCGTGCGGACGACGTGGTGGTCGTGTTCGCGCCGGTCCGGCAGTTCCGTGAGCTCTCGGTGGTCATCGAGCACGCCGACGCCGTGGGCGCCAAGGTCGTCGTCGTCACCGAGAGCCTCGGCATGGCACTGGCGTCGAAGGTGCACGCCGTGCTGTCCACCCCGCAGTCGACGACCACCGCCGCCAACGAGGTGACCGCGGGGCTCGTCCTGGCCCACGCGCTCACCCTGAGCGTCGCCTCGGCGACACGGGAGACCGCGGTGGACACGCTGCGGCTGGTCAACCGGCTGCGTGCGAGCGTCGTCGGCGCCGAGCTGGACGTCACCCCACTGCCCACCGAGTAGGAGGAGCACCGACGTGAAGATCGTGGTCATCGGCGCCGGCGTCATCGGCAGCGCCGCCGCCTACGCCCTCGCCCGCGCCGGTGCGCAGGTCGTGGTGTGCGAGGCCCGCTACCCCGGCGCCGGAGCGTCGGGGGAGTCCTACGCCTGGGTCAACGCGAACCGGAAGAGCCCCTACGACTACTTCGCACTGAACCTGGCCGGGCTGCGCGCCCACGACACCTGGCACCGCGAGCTCGCCGAGGACGCGGGGCCGCTGCGCCAGTGGTTGTGGCGGACCGGCCACTATGAGTGGAGCACCGGTACCGGCCACGCCCAGGTGCTCACGGACAAACTCGCCCGCATGGCCGGGTGGGGCTATCCGGCCGACGTCCTGGACCGCCGCGAAGCACTCCGGCGGGAGCCCGCCCTGCGCCTGGCCCCGGACGTCGGGCACGTCGTGTCCTATCCCCAGGAGTCGATCTGCGTCCCGGAGGCGATGATCGCGACCCTGCTGCGTGCCGCGGAGGGGATGGGGGCGCAGGTCCGCGCTCCGGCCGAGGTGGTCGGGGCCGAACCCCGCGGCACCGGCGCACGGGCGCACCTGGCCGACGGATCGGCCATCGACGCGGACGTGATCGTCGGCTGCGCCGGCCGGTGGACCGACCGGGTGGCGGCCACGGCCGGAAGCCGGGTACCGATGGCGCCGGCCGACGCGGCCGGCCAGCCCGCCATCGGCCTGCTGGCCTACACCCGGCCGCGCGCCCTGTATCCGACCCGCCTGCTCACCACCAGCAGGCTGAACGTGCGGCCCCGGCCGGACGGCGGACTCGTCCTGCACGCACTGGACCTGGACCGCGGGATCGACCCGAACCGGCCGGCGAGCACCACCGGTCCCGAGGCGCGGGAGCTGCTGCGCCGGCTCGACGAGGTGCTCGTGCTCCCGGGACCGGAACGGATCGACAGGATGCAGATCGGCCGGCGCGCGATCCCCGCCGACGGACGGACCGTGGCCGGCTTCGTCGGCGACGGGCGCTGGCTCTACGCGATCGCGACCCACAGTGGCGTCACCCTCGCCCCCGTGCTCGCCGAGCACTGCGCCGCCGAGGTGGTCGCCGGGAACACCGTCGACCAGTTGGCGCCGTTCCGCCCGGACCGCTTCGCCGACTGGAACGGTCTCCCGGAGACCCCCCGCGCGCTCGTCCCCGGCGACCAGTAGCCGTCCGCGCCGACGGGGTACGGCAGGCTCCGCGGACGTGCGGTCGCCCCCGCTCCCACTGCGGCTGAGATCGCGGTGGCCTGCGGTGGGAGCGGGGGCCTTCGCCATTCGTCATCGCCCGGTGGCCGATCGTTGGCCGTCGGCTGGGCCGACGTTCAGTCGTCTCGAGAAGGGTTGCTCTCCGCCGGTCCCTCGCGGCCGGCCACGTCCCCCGATACATCGGAGAGCCCTGCATGGTGAAGACGTATTCGCGACACGCGCAGACGCCTCGTACCCCGCGGACGCGCCGCTGCCTCCGTACCGCGCTGACGGCCGCGATCGCCGCCGCCCTCGCCGGTTCGATGACGGCGGTGGCCGTCCCGGCCGCCGCACAGCAGCCGGACAACGGCGGCGACGACCCCTACCGCGGCGAGGTGGAGGTCGTCCGCACTCCGGGAGGCGCCCCGGACGACTCGGTGCTCACCGGCCGGGTGTTCGTCGACGCCGACCGGAACAGCGCGCGCGACGGCGGCGAGCGCGGCCTGGCCGGCGTCATGGTCACCAACGGCCGCGACGTGGTGCGGACCGACAGAGCGGGCCGGTACCGGCTGCCCGCGTTCGACAACATGACCGTGTCGATCACCCAGCCGTCCGGATACCAGGTGCCGCTGGACGAGCACAACATCCCGCAGTTCCACTACAACCACCTGCCCGAGGGGTCCCCGGAGCTGCGCTACGGGGGCATCGAGCCGACCGGCCCGCTGCCCTCCGCGGTCAACTTCCCGGTGGTCGAGAGCGAGGCGACCGCCGCCGACGCGCAGAACTGCGTCATCGCCGGCGACCTGCAGACCACCGACCGCCAGGAGATCGAGTACGCGCGCGCCGGCGCCATCGACGACCTGTCCGAGCGCGACGACTACTCGGGCTGCGGCGCGCTGTTCGTCGGCGATATCGCCAACGACGACCTGTCGCTCTACCCCGACATCAAGGACCTGCTCAGCGAGGTCAACGGTCCGGTCCGCCTCCTGCCGGGCAACCACGACCTCGACTACGACGCCCCGAGCGCCGAGCACTCCTTCGACACCTTCCGCGCCCAGCTGGCGCCGGAGTACTACTCCTACGACGTCGGCGACGTGCACGTCGTGGCGCTGAACACCGTCGACTACCCGTGCACCGCGGCCGAGGACAGCCCCGAGGGCATCGAGGAGCACTGCGCCGACCCCGAGGGCGACCCGGCGTACAACGGGCGGATGGACGACGACCAGCTCACGTGGCTGGAGCGCGACCTGGACAACGTGGACCGGGACAAGCTCGTCGTCGTCGCCGGCCACATCGGCCTGCTCAACTACGCCGACGAGGGGTCCCCGGTGCACCAGGTCGACCAGGTCGAGCGCGTGCACGAGCTGCTGGAGGGCCGGGAGGCCGTGGCGGTGTCCGGCCACAGCCACAGCGTCGAGAACCTCAAGACCGGTGACGACGCCGAGGGCTGGCGCGACCTCTTCGGGGTCGAGGGCCTGCCGTTCCCGCACATCACCGCGGGCGCGATCTCGGGCGACTGGTACTCGGGCGAGGTCGGCGAGGACGGCTACCCGACGGCGATCGGCCGCGACGGCGGACGCCCCGGCGTGGTGACGCTGGACATCGACGGCAGCGGGTTCCAGGAGCGCTACACCGTCACCGGCGAGGACGACGGGGTGCAGACGCAGCTGGGCGTCAACAGCCCCACCTACCGCGAGTGGTTCCACGAGCGCCAGGAGTGGAACGACGATCCCGCCGGCGAGGCGCCCGAGCTGGAGGACCCCCTGGTGGTCGACCGGGAGGACCTGTCGGGCGGGAGCTGGCTGACGACCAACTTCTTCTTCGGCTCCACCGGCTCCACGGTCGAGGTCGCCATCGACGGCGGCTCCGCCGGGGAGGCCGAGCGCACCCAGCGGCTGGAGGGCGAGGCGGTCAACGTCGGCGCCGAGTACTCCGACCCGTACGCGGTCTCCCAGCAGCTGGTCCACGGCGGCAGCCTCGCCGACCGGACGATGCACCTGTGGCGGTTCGACCTGCCCGGTGACCTCGACGCCGGCACGCACACCGCCGAGGTGACCGCGACCGACTCCTACGGCCGCGAGTTCACCGACACCCTTGAGTTCGAGGTCGTCGAACAGCGGTAGGGCCCCGGATACGACGGGGGCCGGGGGACGGCCGCAACCGCCCCCCGGCCCCCGCCGCGCGTTTCCCCCTAGCGCTGTCCGGAGGGGACGGGGTCATCCGACGGCTCGGCGGCCGGTGCGGTGTCCCCGGCCGTCGCCGCACCCCCGTCCGCCGTGCGCAGGTGGCGCTGTTCCAGGGCGGAGCCCTCCACGTCCACGTCGGGCAGGATGCGGTCGAGCCACCGCGGCAGCCACCAGGCGGCGTCGCCGGCCAGGCGCATGAGGGCGGGGATCAGCAGCATCCGCACGACGAAGGCGTCCAGTAGCACACCGAAGGCGAGCGCGAAGCCCATCGAGCTGATCATCATCGTCTCGGAGAAGATGAAACCGCCGAACACGCTGATCATGATGATCGCCGCCGCGGTCACCACGGACCGGCCGGCGCGGAACCCCTGTGCGACGGCGTCGCGTGCCGACGCCCCGTGGACGTAGGCCTCGCGCATGCCCGTGCCGATGAAGAGCATGTAGTCCATCGCCAGGCCGAACAGGATGCCGGCCAGGAGCGTGGGCAGGAAGTTCAGCACCGGCCCGGGGGTCTCCAGGCCGATGAGCCCGCCCAGCCAGCCCCACTGGTAGACGGCCACCACGCCGCCCAGGGCGGCGAAGTAGGACAGGATGAACCCCAGCGTGGCCACGACCGGCACGTAGAGCGAGCGGAACACCAGCAGCAGGATGACCAGCGACAGGCCGACGACCACCGTGAGGTAGACCGGCAGCGCGCTGCTGAGGGTCTCGGAGATGTCGATGTTGCCGCTGGCCATGCCCGCCACGCCGAGCGGGCCGGTGCCGTGGATGGGCTCCATGTCGCGGAAGGTGTGCACCAGGTCGGTGGTCTGGGGGCTCGACGGCCCCTGCTCCGGGAGGACCTGGTAGATGGCGAGCGTGTGGTCGTCGGAGATGTCGATGGGCGCCACCGCCGCGACACCGTCGCGGTCGTACAGCTCCTCGGCGACCTGGAACCGGTAGTCGGCCGCCTTGGCCTCGGCGGTCTCCTCGGTCGGGCCGCCGGGCAGCTGCGCCGTGACGAGCAGCGGGCCGTTCTGCCCCTCCCCGAAGTCCTCCGTGATGGCCGCGTAGGCGCGGTGCTGGGTGGACTCGAGCGGCTCGGACGACCCGTCGGGCATTCCGACCCGCAGGTCCAGGGCGGGCAGGGCGATGACGCCGAGGGCGAGCACCGCGACGGCGGCGCGGCCCCGCGCCGCCCCGGCCGACATCGCCTTGGGGCCGCCGGCCCGCGCCCCGGCGGCGCCGTCGCCCGCGCCGCCGGCCCCGGGCGCCCCGCGCTCCCGGCGGGCCAGGATGCGCGCCCCGACCAGGGACAGCAGGGCCGGGACGAGGGTGACCGCGATCAGCACGGCGACGGCGATCGCGATGGCGCCCACCGTGCCCATGAGGCCGAGGAAGCCGATGCCGGTCAGGTTCAGGCCCAGCAGCGCGACGAGGACGGTCGCCCCCGCGAAGACCACGGCGTTGCCCGCGGTCCCGTTGGCCAGGCCGATGGACTCGCCGATCTCGACGCCCTGCTTGAGCTGGCGGCGGTGCCGGTTGACGATGAACAGCGCGTAGTCGATGCCGACCGCCAGGCCCAGCATCAGCCCCAGGATCGGGGTCACCGAGGCCATCTCCAGGACCCCGGACAGCGACATCGCGGTGAGGGTGGCGAGGCCGACGCCGACCAGCGCCGTCAGGATCGGCAGGCCGGCCCCGATCAGGGTGCGCAGCATGACCACCAGGACGACCGCGGCGACGATGAGGCCGATCACCTCGGCGACGCTGACCAGGGTGGGCATGCTCATGGCGATGTCGTTGGCGAAGTCCACCGTGGTGCCCGCCACGGGGTCGTCGGCGAAGATCGCCATCACCGCCTCGCGGGTCTCCTGGGGGACCTCCTCCTGGCTCTGGGTGAAGGCGATGGTGACCAGAGCGGTGCCGCCGTCCTCGGAGACCATGCGGATCCCCTCGGACATCTCCATCAGGTCGGCGCCCTGGTCGAGTTCCCGGCCGGCGTCGTCCAGCTCCTCCGCGGCCAGGTCGATCTCGGCCTGCTGCGCGTCCAGCCCCTCCTCCAGCTGGTCGAGCATGCCGGCGGCCTCGGCCTGCTCGCGGCCGGAGTCGAGTTCGGCCTGGCCCTCCTCCAACTGCGTGCGGGCGTCCTCGATCTCGGCGCGGCCCTCGTCGAGCCGTTCGGCCTGCTCGGCCCGTTCGGCCTCGGTGGCGAACGGGTCGACGGCGTCCTCGACTCCGTCGGCCTCGGCCGCCCGCGCGGTGCGGTCGGCGATGGCCTCCTGCTGTTCCTCGGTGAAGGCCGAGCCGTCCTCGGTCCGGTAGACGACGGTGCCCGCACCGCCGCCCATGCCGGGGAACTCCTGCTTCAGCGTCTGGTTCACCTGGTCGGTGGGGGTGCCGGGGATGGAGAAGCTCTCCTTGAGCTCCCCGGCGAAGAGGGCGTACACGGTGCCGGCCGCGACAAGGAGGGCCAGCCACACCGCGATAACGGTCTTGGCGCGACGCGCTGACGCGCGCCCGAGCCGGTAAAGGAGTTCAGCCATGGGTTCCTGCAAATGTGGGGAGGGGGAGCGCGCCGTGCGCTCAGGACGTTGCCGGCGCGACGGACCCGTATCCGTCGCGGTTCACGGCGATCATTCGATCCAGGAAGTCGGTCCAGACCCGGCGGGAGTCCTCTGTGTCGACCCCGCCGGTGGCCTGTTCCCAGTGCTGGACCACGACCGCACCGCCGCTGACGAGCGCGCCGCACATGAGGTCGACCACGAGCGGGTCGGCGCCCGGATGGCGGCGCAGCACGATCGACGCCAGGCGGGCGCTCACGTCGTTGATCGCGTGTTCGAACAGCCCCGACCGGCTCGGGGTGAGCTCGCGCCCCTCCCGGTGGAGGAGGCGCTTGAGCCGGGTGATGGGGGTGACCAGGTCGGTCTCGCGCAGCGCGGCGGCGAACTCGTCGAACATGCCCCGCGTCCGGCCGTCGGCCGCCGCGGTCATGTTGGCCTCGATGCCGTCGACGATCGTCTCCAGCATTTCGCCGAACACCTCGAGGACGATGTCGTCCATGGAGCCGAAGTGGTTGAACACCGTCCGTCGCGACACGTCGGCCCGTTCGGCCAGCTGGTCGACGGTGAAGTGCGTGCCCTCCAACTCGCCCACCAGGGCCGACGCGGCGTCGATGATCGCGCGGCGGTGCCGTGCCTTGAGCGCGTCACGCCGATCGCCCGCGGGCGGTTTGCGCTGATCGTTCACATTGTCACGGTACGCACTTCGGTGCACTGGGTGCAACGATGCAACAAGTGCACCGGATCACATCACACCGGGATCGCGGCGGTGACCGCCGATCCCGGTTTCAGGCGGCCAGGAGGAACCCGGCGCCGGTGGCGCCCAAGGAGCCGATGCAGATGACGGACTCGGGCCAGGAGCCGGTGGAGAACCGCATCCACGCGGGCATCCCCAGCATCGCCCAGCGGCGGCCCCGCACCTGGAAGGGCCAGGCCAGCGGGACCGCGCTGCGGGTGAGCGCGTCGCCGAGGCTGTGGACGACCATCCCCACGGCCACGGACAGGCCGATATAGGGGCCGGTGTGGGCCCCGTGGCCGATCAGCAGCGCGGTGATCAGCGCGGCGCTCAGCGAGACCGACAGCCACTCGGCCAGGCCGCGCCGCACCGAGCGGGGGACCGGCCGCATGAGCCGGCGCCCCCGGCGCGAGGCGGTCACCCATGAGGTGAGCAGGCGGCGCACCTTTCCCTTCGGCAGGGCCTGGCCGAGGCCGCGCAGCGCCAGCGACAGCGTGAACCACACGATCACCGCCATCCCCGGGGGCCACATCGCGGCCGCGCCCGCCACGAGCCCCAGCGCGAGGGCGAAGGCGGGGGTGTGGAACAGGTAGCGGTGGGTGCCGGCGCCGCGGGTGTCCTGCGGCGTGCGGGTGCGGCGGTAGACCCAGGCGGACAGGGACTGGGCGCCCGCGGCGGCGATGCCGGTGAGCGGCCCCTGGGAACGGGCGGCCGTGGAACCGGGCTGGTCGATGTCGGGCAGCAGCGCGGCGCCGGCGCCGATGAGCGCGCCGGTGGCCAGGACCCAGGTGTCGGCGTGCATCCCGGTCAGCGGGGCGGTGGCCAGGGTGGTGGCCACCCCGGCGGCGGCGCCGGTGGCGGCGTGGCTGGGGGCCATCACGGCCGCTCGCCCCCCGCTGTATCCGGGAGAGCCGGGGAGGGCCTGCGCACGGCGGCGTTCTCCGCCGGGCGTACGCACCGTAGGAGCGTGATCATCGGTGTGTAAGGGGGCGTGGGCGGCACTGAAGAGCCTCCGGGGGGACGGGCTCTCAAGAATGGCGCAGGGCGAGGACATCTACGCGCAGGCGGTCGGGGGACAGGGGGCGCGCCGGCGCGTGCCCGCCCGAGCCCTTCCGGGCCGCCGCCCCGCCCGTCCCCGGGGGCGCCCGCCGGGTTCCGGGGGTGGTGGACGGGCGTACCGGCGGGCGGTCCCGCTGTAGGTCGCAGCTCCGCCGGCGGACAGGTCGGCCGCGAGGTCAGTCCGGGCGCCGGCGGAACTGCTGGAGCTCGCGGTTGACGGCCCAGGCATCGGCGACCGGCCCGATGTGGCCGAGCTTGTCGGGGTTGATCACCGTGCGGACCGCCTGGATCCGCCCGTCCCGCACATCGAGGACCAGGGTGTACAGGACCCTGCCGTCCCGGTCGCGGAAGATCGCGCCGGGCTGGCCGTTGACGTCGCGCGGCTCGAACGCCACGTCGATCCGGGCCAGCCGGGACGCGACCCGGCCCAGGACCCGGGCGACGTTCACCGCCCCCACGACGGCCTTGGCCAGCTGCGGGGCCTTGCCGCCGCCGTCCGAGGCCAGCCGCACATCGGCGGCCAGCAGGTTCTGCAGGCCGCCCACGTCGCCGTCCTTCAGCGCGTCGAAGAACCGGGTCGCCAGCTCCCGCCGTTGCCGGCGGTCGGCCGTGAAGCGCGGCCGCCCGGCCACGACGTGCCGCCGTGCCCGCACCAGCAACTGCCGGCAGGCCGCCTCCGACCGGTCCACCGCGGCGGCGATCTCGTCGAACCCGAACCCGAACACCTCGCGCAGCACGAACACCGCGCGCTCCAGCGGACTCAGCCGCTCCAGCAACAGCAGCGCCGCCACCGAGATCGAGTCGGCCAGCTCCACCGACCGCGCCGGATCCTGGTACGGATCGCTCAGCAGCGGCTCGGGAAACCACGGGCCCGTGTACTCCTCCCGCCGCACGCGGGCGGATCGCAGCACGTCGATGGAGATCCGGGTCACCGTGGCCGACAGGAACGCCTTGGTCGACACCGGCCGGGTCGGCGAGCCGTCGAAGCGCAGCCAGGTCTCCTGCACCGCGTCCTCGGCCTCACCCACGCTGCCCAGGATCCGGTAGGCGATCGAGAACAGCAGCGGCCGCAGCTCCTCGAACTCCTCGACCTCGCCCACGCCGGATCCCCTTTCCTCGCAGCCCGCACCCGGCCGTGCCGGTCGGCGCGGGCGTCCTCCAATGATCGACCGGGGGCCGGCGGGGCCCCGGGGCCCCGCCGGCCGGAGCGGCGCTCGCGGGCCCGTGGCCGGGCCCCGGGCCGTTCGCGCAAGCCGTTCAGTGGAACCGCCCGGGCTGGTAGCCGCCGGTCGCCGGCTGCCGGGTGATGATGTTCAGCCGGTTGGCCGTGTTCATGAAGGACACCAGCATGACGAGGGCGGTGAGCTGTTCGCCGGCGTAGTGCTCGGCGGCGCGCGCCCACACGTCGTCGCCCACCCCGCCGGCGGCGTCCGCGACCCGGGTTCCCTCCTCCGCCAGCTCGAGTGCGGCGCGCTCGGCCCCGGTGAAGACCGTGGCCTCCCGCCACGCCGCGACCAGGTTCAGCCGAACGGAGGTCTCCCCGGCCGCGGCGGCCTCCTTGGTGTGCATGTCGATGCAGACGGCGCAGCCGTTGATCTGGCTCACGCGTAGCGACACCAGCTCCTGGGTCGTGGCCGGCAGCGGCGATTCCTTGATCGCCCGGCCGGCGGACATGAGGTACTTGAACGCCTTGCCCGCCGTCGCGTCGGCGGAGTAGTCCAGTCGCGCGTCCATGGTGTGCTCCTTGGCTGTCGTCGGTGCCTACTCCCCCTGAGACGAGACAGCCCGGCGCCGTGTGACACGGACGTGTGTGACCCCCGTGCCGATGAGGAAGAGTTCGCCGGCGAACTCGGTGTCGCGGCGGGGCGGGGCGGACGCCGCCGGGCGGCGTCCGATCAGAAGCCCGTCCAGAGCGTCTCGACGTCGAGCACGCGGTTGCTCCGCAAGGTGAGGACCCTCTCCACGCCGGCGAGGGCGCCGGAGAGGAGCAGGGTGAAGTTCAGCCATGTGGGCAGGTCGACCGGCGAGGTGAACGATCCGGTGAGGGCGGCGATCTTCGGGATCCCGGTGACCATTTCGAGCGCCTGGGGAACGGCCAGGACGAGGTTGACGACGAGGATGCCGATCGCCAGCCACCCGATCGCCCGGCTCAGCCGGGGACGGCGGCGGTGCAGTCGGCCGCGCAGGTCCTCCAGGCTGCCGGACACGGGCCCGAGGCGCCTCTCCGAGCCGTCGTCGAGGACCAGGTGCATCCGCCGGATCCCGTACAGGGAGATATCGACGTCGATCACGCCGCCGGGGACGGGGAAGGAGACCGGCGGGTCGCCCTTCGCCTGCCGCAGCCCGTCGGCGTACAACTCGGCGGCCCCCTCGTCCCGGCTCACGTCGACGTCGACCGTGTAGCGGACCCGGCCGCCGTCCGGGCCGCGGTGCTCGATCGTGTAGAGCGTGCGGTGGAGTACTTCGTGGCGCCGGAACGGACGCAGGCGCCTGCCATCCGCCGCGCCGGAGTCGGAGTTCACACCACACCTCGGCGCCGCGGCGCGGCCGAGGCCGTCGTGCCGTTCCCGTCGGTGAGAACGTCCATGGTTCCCCTCAGTGATTCGCTCGCGTGTCCCCAAGACGGGGATTGAATGGCCGAGGAAACACCGTGCCGCTGCGGCACACTCAAGATCCGGTCACTGTGAGGCGGACCACGGCGGCGCCGGCGCCGGGGTCTCCGCTCCGATGGGCCCCGCTGCCACGCGTGTGACCCCCCGTTCCCGGGCAGGGGGTTCACGCGTCGCGACGTCGGCCGATCCCGGTGGGGGCGGCGGACTCCGCACGCGCGGAGCCCTGAGGGTACGGTTCCTCCGGAACGGCGTGGGCGAGGACGAGCTTGAGCAGCAGTACCGCGGGCAACCAGGCGAAGCCCTCGGGGCTCGGCACCGATGGGGCGATCATCACCCCGGCGAGGTCGAACACGACGACCGCGCCCACCAGGTACTTCCACCACGGCCATCCCAGGTCCCAGGTGGTCCAGCCCAGGACCGCGGCACCGAGCAGGCCCGCCAGGCAGGCCAGCGCGCGCTCTGCGGCAGTGGCCCCGGTCCCGAAGAACCAGCTCGGCCGCGGGGCGGATGACGCCGTCATGACGCGGTCCCCCCGTCCGGCTGGACGTGGCCGCCGCGCAGCCCCGCGTCGTACACGGCGAGGGTTTCCGAGGTCCACCGCGACATGCCCTCCACCGACAGCGGGTCGACGCCGAGCACGTCGGTGAGGTGGTCCCGCAGGAGCAGTACGGACAGGTCGTTGACCAGCAAGAATGCCGCGCGCACCGGTGCGTCCGCTCCGGGTTCCGCCACCCCCGCCGCGACCATGGCCTGGAGGGTTTCCGTGCTCATCTCGAATAGCCGTCGGAAGACGCGCCGCCCCGCGTCACCGTGGCTCTGCAACAGGCGGCGCAGGTAGAGGGGGATCGGCGAATCGGGCCTCATGTGTCGCAGCAGCGCCTCGGCCGGAAGGGCGGACTCGGGGCCGCGCCCGGAGGGGGGTCGTCCCGCAAGTTCGCCGAGCATGGCCTCGAGTGTGTGCAGCACGTGTTCGTCGACGGCGTCGCGCAGCCCGTTCTTCGACCCGAAGTGGTGGATGACCAGCCCGGGAGATACGCCCGCCGCGGAGGCGATCCGGCGAACCGGCACCGCGTCCGGGCCGTCCGCCGCGAACAGCCGTAACGCCTCGTCGCGGATGATCGCCCGGGTGTTTCGATCGTCGCCGATTGAACGCATGTTCATGATATTAAACGATTGTTCAATCCCGCGTATCCGGGGACCTGCGGGACGAAGGGCCGGGCCCGCTACGGCAGGACGGAGCGGACCGCGTCGGGGGTGCGTCCCACCACGGTGGTGCCGTCGTCCGCGGTGATGATCGGCCGCTGGATCAGAATCGGATGGGCCGCCAGGGCTTCGAGCCACTGGGCGCGCCGGCTGTCGTCCCGCGGCCACGCGTCCATTCCGAGTTCGCCCGCCACGCGCTCGCCGGTGCGGGCGATGTCCCACGGCTCCAGCCCCAGGCGCCGCAGCACATCCTCGAGCTCGCCGACGGTCGGCGGCTCGTCCAGGTAGCGCCGGACCGTGTAGTCGGCGCCCTCGGCGTCGAGGAGGGACAGCGCGGAGCGGCATTTGGAGCAGGCGGGGTTGATCCAGATCTCCACGGCGTGGCCTTTCGGTTCGGAACGGGGCGGTTCAGGCGTCCGGGAGCCCCGCGGGCCTGACGATCCACCGCGCGGACGGCGCCGGTGTACGGGGCGGGGCCGCCGCGGTCGCATGTGCGGCGGCCGCGCACGTCCGCGGTCGCCCGTGCGGCCGCCGTACACGTGCGGCCCGACGAGGGTATCGGCCTCCGTCAGAACGGCGTGCCCGATCCCGGTCCCGGGGTCCTGCGGCCCGCACCCCTACCGTTCGCCTGACCGTCATGGAGAAGGGGTGGCCGGTACCACTCTTCCGCCCCACCATCGTCGAAGACGGGCGGGTCCCGGGCGGCGCCGGCGGATGCGTCGGCGGCGCCACCGCCCGTGGACAACGGAATCACCGACCTACGGCGGACGGTCTCCACGCGACCCTCGACATGGGGTCGACGCCCGGCCGCGGGAGCGGAGGACCGACATGACGAACACCCCTGACCCGATATACCGGGCGGCGCCCGAAGCCAGTAAGCACCGGTTGTTCCCCTTCGCCGAGGAGATCTCCCGGGAACTGGGGCCCCGCGACGACGACCGGGACGCCCAGCTCGCCGCGGCCCGGCGGTCGGTCGCGCACCGGCGCAACCGCCGCGCCACCGTCGCCGCCGCCGCGGTGGCCGTTGCCGCCGGAGCGGTGCCGGCCTGGGAGGCCGCCGCGGACGGGTCCTGGCTGGCGCCCTGGCTCCCGGCCGCCCTCCTGGCCGCGGCGCTCATCACGACCGGACTGCTCGGCGTCCGCACCCGGCGCCTGGGCAACGCGGTCCGGGCCGCCGATGCGACCATCGGCATCCCCCTGCCGCCCAAGCACATCGACGCGGCCATGGACGGCATCGTCACCCTGCTCGTGGTGATCGACAGGGTCCCGGAACTGCCCGGACCGGTCCGCACCCGGCTCTACTCCGTGATCGGCGGAGCGCAGTACGACTACCTCGTGAAGCTCATCGCCGGCGCCCGGCGGGTGCGGGAGGCGTGGGCGACCGGCGATGAACAGCGCTGGCTGGCGCAGAGCGCCCGGTTCGTCGACCTGTGCGAAGAGATCGACGCGTTCGGCGACCGTGTGGCGGCGACGCTGCGCGACCTGCCGGACTGACGGAGCCGGCGGTCGCACCGCCGGCGGTCCCCTCACGGCCTTCCTCCCACGACGACCGGGCGGTCCGCCGAGGGCGTGCGCCGCGGTCAGTCGTGAGGACTGAGGCCCGCCACGGTCAGCCGGAACAACCGCTCGGCCCGGGGCGCGGGATCGGGCTCGTGCTCGGTGGCCAGGGCGATGCCGACGATCAGCGTGATGAGATCGGTGAAAGTGACCTCCGACGCCACCGCGCCGTCCCGCACCGCGCGGTGGAGCAGTGGGGCTCCCGCCTCTTCGAGCGCGGCGGTGCAGCCGTTGTCGTGCGGCGAGTCGGGGCCGGCGCCGTCGGAGGCCAGCGCGGCCGCCAGCCCCCGGATGGAGGCGCAATAGGCGACGACCTCACTCAGCCAGTCCAGCAGTGCGCTGCGGCCGTCGCCCGGGCGGCCCGCCAATTCGCGGGCGCGGGCGCACAGGGCGTCGATCCGCTTGTGCGAGACCGCCTCCAGCAGGGCGCGCCGCGTGGGGAAGTGCCGGCGGACGGTCGCGGATCCGACCCCCGCTGTGCGGGCGATCTGCTCCAGGGACGCGTCGGCGCCCTGGGTGGCGACCTCCTCCTCGGCCACGGCGAGGATGCGCGCGTAGTTGCGCCGGGCGTCCGCGCGCTGTTGGGCGGGCACGGCGTCACCTCCGGTGTTGTTAAATGGCGGGCCCCGCCGTATTGTACCGTGAGAAAAGCGGCGGGCCCCGCCGTTTATGTCGAGCGCACCCCCTAGGAGCATCATGCCCACCGATTCCGCACCCGTCCTGGTCACCGGCGCCACCGGTAGACAGGGCGGGGCCACGGCACGCGCCCTGCTCGCGGCGGGCGTCGCCGTCCGCGCCCTGGTCCGCGACCCCGCCTCCGCCCGCGCCGAGGCGGTCGAGGCACTCGGCGCGGAACTGGTCACCGGCGACCTCCACGACCGCGACTCGGTGGTCCGGGCCGCTCAGGGGGCGCGCGCCGTCTTCTCCGTGCAGATGCCCGCCATGTCCGGGGATGCCATCGACTTCGACGGAGAGGTCGCCCAAGGCGTCAACCTCGTGGAGGGCGCGAAGGCCGCCGGGGTCCCGCAGTTCGTGCACACATCCGTCAGCGGCGCCGGCGGGCACACCGAGACCCCCGGCTGGGTCGCCGGCCGCTGGGACGGGCTGGAACGCTCGCTCGGCGCCAAGGCCGCGATCCAGGACCGGGTCCGCGCGGTCGGCTTCCCGCACTGGACGATCCTCAAGCCGGGCTTCTTCATGGAGAACTTCCTCCCCGACATGGCCTTCCTCTTCCCGCGGGGTATCGAGGGGGGCCTGGTGAGCGTCGTCAAGCCGGGCACCCGGCTGTCCCTCGCAGCGGTGGACGACATCGGGGCCGCGGCCGCCGCGGCCGTCGCCGCACCGGAGCGGTTCCACGGGGTCGAACTGGAGCTGGCGAGCGACTACCTGTCGATGGCGGAGATCGCCGATGTCCTCTCCGGTGTTCTGGGCACGCCGCTGTCGGCGCCGGACATGACCGAGGAGGCCGCATTCGCCGCGGGAATGCCCGCGATGGGCGCCTCGCACGACTGGATCAACGTCGCCGGACAGCCGGCCCGCCCGCAGTACGCCAGGGACCTGGGCATCCCGCTCACCGGCTTCGAGCAGTGGGCGCGGCGGCACCTGCGGACCGCGGCCTGACCGGGTTCTGATCGGGCCGGGAGGTCGGCCGCGCGAGCAGGCCGGTGCGGCGCCGGTGCCGTCCCGCGCGGACAAGGGCTCAAGCTCCGGGGGCACCGGCGGCCGGCGGCTCGCCGGCCGCTGTCCGGCGGGGGTGGCGGGGCCGGGCGGGGGCACTCGATCAGCCGTCCGCCGTGGACGAGCGCGCCGGTGGCCCCGCAAGGGCCGGGGCCACCGGCCCCGGGTCAGGAGCAGCTGTCGCTGTAGGCGGTCAGCGCCGCCTCGACGGTCGCGTGGGTCTCTTCGGCGTCGGCGAACCCGTCCAGCTCGACCTCCTTGCGCCCATCGGGGAGGTCCTTGTAGACGCGGAAGAACGACTCGATGCGGTCCCGCTCGATCTCCGGGAGGTCGCCGATGTCGGCGATGCCGGCGTAGGTGGGGTCGACGTCGTCGACGGGGACCGCGACGACCTTGTCGTCCTGCTCGCCGCCGTCGACCATCCGCAGGGTGCCGACGGGCCGGATCCGCACCACGGCCCCGGGCACCAGCGGCTCGCGGCTGAACACCAGGACGTCCAGCGGGTCTCCGTCGCCCGCGAGGGTCCGCGGCAGGGTGCCGTAGTTGGCCGGGTAGGTGACGGGCATGGACTGGAAGCGGTCGGCGACGAGCTGACCGGTATCGGCGTCGATCTCGTACTTGGTGAAGCCGCCCTGCGCGATCTCGACGACGGCGGCCACCCCCTCCTCGGCGGCGTCGCCCGGTGCGGGCTGGGGGTACCCGAAGGGGTGCGTGTAGCCGCCGGGCTCGGCCGCGAAGCAGCCGTCGGCCGGCTCGGCGGGCGCCGAGCCGGGGGAGGCGGCGATCGCGCTGGAGATGCCCCAGAACAGCGCGGCCGCGACCGGGACGGAGGCGACGGCGGCGATGGTGCGGACGGAGGGTCGGGCCACGGGAGGACACGTCCTTAGAGAAAGGGGATGAAAGGGATGAATCAGGCAAACGGGGTTTCGGTCGGCGATGTTTCCGCCATGCGATGAACGCGGGAGCAACGCCACCGGTCGACCCCCTTTCCCCCGCCCGAACAACACCCCGGACACCACCCGTACGCAGGAGCGGGGCACGGCCAACGGTCGCCGCGCCTGCCCGCCGTGCCCTCAGCGGCCGCCCACGGAGGCCGGCGCGGCCGTGGGCGCGGCCCGGCCGGGGTACCGGTGGGGCGGTGGAAGGGACCGGGTCCGTGATCCCGGGCGGGCGCCGTTCCCGGGGTGGGCAGCGCCGATCGCGGGGTTGGGATCACCGCGATCGCCGCGATCCCAACCCCGCGATCGCGGTGATCGGTGTCAACCCCGGCGGCGGCGTACCGCCGCGGACCGAGCTCTCTCGATCCGGCTCGATCCGTCCCGGCGGGCCGGGCCGCCGGCCGGCGCGGTCCCGGCACGCTCAGCCGACCGAGGGCGGTCCCATCCATGCGGTCGCCCTGGTTCCTGTGCGGCGCGGCCGGACCTGGTAACGGAGGCGGCCCCTTCGTCCGGTGGTGCGGGGGCGCTTTGGCCGGGCCGGGGAACGGAGCCGTGGGGGTGTCCGGGAGGGGCGGCGGTGGCGAACCGTCCGCGTGCCGTTGTCGACCGTCCGGCGCGCCGCGGTGTCAGCGCGCGCCGTGACCGCGGCCCCGCCGCGGGCGCGGGGGAGCGTGGAAGACGCGCAGCCGCTGCGCGATCTTGGCGAAGGTGACCTCAGGGCCGGCGTCGAAGGTCTCCCCGTCGCAGGCCAAGCGCAGCCGCCCGTGCGGGGAGGACACGGTCAGCGCGGGCACGCGCCACTGCGTGTAAGCGGTTCCCAGCCCCCAGTGCCCGAGCAGCATGTCCAGGACCACGCGCGTGCGCGAGTACCGCTTGTGCGCCCGGAGCACCCGGATGTCGAGCAGGCCGTCCTCCAGCCGTGTCCGCTTGCTGGGGATCAGCGCACGGGTGTGGTGCTTCCCATTGCCCACGAACGCCCACCGGATCGGCATCCGGCGGCCGTTGACGACCACATCGGTGGGCTCGGCCCTGCGCAGCGCGTACCAGGCGGCGACCGCGAAGGCGGACCACCGGCCCATGCGCCGGCGCAGCCGCTCGCGGTGGTCGAACACCGCGGGGTAGGCGCCGAGGGACGCGGTGTTGAGGAAGAGCCGGCCGTCGGCCGTGCCCACGTCCACCGCCCCGACCGTCCCTGTGCGGTAGGCGGCCACCGACTCCTCCGCCGACCCCAGCCCCAGGGTGGAGGCGAAATTGTCCAGGCTGCCGCCCGGGATGACCAGCAGCGGACGGTCATGGCGCAGCGCCGCCTGCGCCGCCGCGTTGACCGTCCCGTCACCGCCCGCTACGGCGAGGACGTGGCAGCGGCCGGCGGCGTCGTCCATGAGCGCGGCCAAGTCGTCGCCGGTGCCGAACTCCACCACCTCGGAGCGCGGCAGGCCGGCGCGGATCCGCTCGGCCATACCCGGCCCGCCCAGCGCGGAAGGGCCGTCACCGGAGCGCGGGTTGACGACGGCCACCACCCCGCGCCCCTCCGGGTCGAACTCCTCGGCGGGAACGGGAGCGGTCCGCGGCCCGCCGCCGCGCCGCACCGACAGTGTTCGGACTGCGTCCATGGCCTCCACCCCTGCACGTTCGGTATGGGTTCCCCTTCCTTACCCTCCAGCTGGGCGCCAACCGTCCGCGCCCGCGCGGTACCGCGAGATCACCCGCGACACAGCGGGCCGTGGGACCGTCGTCCGACGCTGGGGAGCGGGGCGGTCCCCGCCCGAGCCCAGGCCGCGGGCGCCGGTCCCGGCCCCGGTCCGGGGCCGGCGTCACCGACCCGCCGATACCGATCGACCACGGATCCCCCGACGACCCTCGGACGGCCGCCCCCGAACGGTGGCGTCGCGCGCGGGCCCTGCGGTCGGAACCCCGCCCTGCGCGCCGGGCGGGCGAACCGCAGTCGGCTTCGGACGGCGGCCCGCCACCCCGGCGGACGTCCCCCGGGCGCGGCCGCCCGGGCCCGGGCGGCCGGTCCCGCTGGGTCGCCGGGTGACGGGTGGGGTTCGCGCAGGGCCGCGGTGGCCTGATCCGGCCGTATCCGGGGGCCGCCCGGTCGCCGCACGGGCGCGCACAAGGGCGTGGAGGCGGTGGTCGCCGACGATCCGGGATACGCGGAGCCTTCGATGCCCGCGACGCTCGTAATCTGGCGTTCCCTTCCCTGCCGTGCGAAGGAGGCGGGAATGCAGATCCTGGAATCGAGCATCGTCGGGCTGCGATCGGCGGTCATCCCGCTCCGGCGGCGCGGATCCCCCATGCGGATCCTGCTGTTCCCGATGGTGCACGTCGCCGAGCCCGCCTTCTACCAGGACGTCGGAGCACGCCTCCTCGACTGCCACATCGTCGTCGCCGAGGGCATCCGCGGGGAGTCCACCCCGGTCTCCTTCCTGACCATGGCCTACCGGTGCACCCCGCACAACAGGAGGCTCGGGCTGATCGTGCAGAAACTCGACGTGGACGCCCTGCCGGTTCCGGTCATCCGCCCGGACATGACCGGCCCGGATTTCACGAAGGGCTGGCGGCGGCTCCCCCTGAGGGAGCGCGCGTGGGTGGCGCTGCTGGTCCCCATCGTCGCCGCCATCAGCCTCCTCGCGGGCAGCCGCGCACACGTCGGCGACCTGCTCGCCCTCGACCACGATCCGCCGACCGCCGCCGAAGAGGCGGCGGAGCGCCTCCCGGAGCTGCACGCGCTGGTGCGCACGCGACGGGAGGCGTTGCTGGTCGAGGCCCTGTCGGCGCTCCACGCGGAGCACGGCCACGAGCCGATCGACGTCGCCGTGGTCTACGGCGCCGCCCACATGCCCGCGGTCGTCACGGCGATGGCGGCCCGCCACGGCTACCTGCCGCGGCAGGCCGAATGGCTGACCGTCTTCGAGTACTAGCCGGCTCGTCGGCCTTCGGGCGGGCGCGCACCCGCCGCCCGGCCGGTGCGCAAGCGCCCGCGAGGCGGGTCACCGCGTCACCACCGCACCGGCACCTCGCTCAGGCCGCCGACCTCCAGCCCGCGGATCTGTCGCAGCTCGTGGACCGGCACCGCCAGGTCGAGGTCCGGCAGGGTGCGCAGCAGGACCTCCAGGACGACCTGGAGCTCGATGCGGGCCAGGGACTGCCCCAGGCACGCATGCGGCCCGGCGCCGAAGGCCAGGTGGGGGTTGGGGCTGCGGTCCAGGTCCAGGCGGTCGGGGTCGGCGAAGACCTGTTCGTCGCGGTTGGCGGAGGACAGGCCGCAGAAGACGGTGGTGCCGCCCGGCAGCGTCTCCCCGCCGATGCGCACGTCCTCGCCGATGTAGCGCCGGATGCCGAAGCCGCCGAGGTTGGCGTCGAAGCGCAGCACTTCGTCTACCGCCCGGCGCACCAGGGACGGATCGGCCAGCAGGCGCTCCCAGCGGGTGCGGTCGGCCAAGAGCATCGCGACCATCTTGCCGATCATGTTCGCCGTGGTCTCGTGCCCGGCGACCAGCAGCGCCATGCCGATGCCGCGCAGTTCGTCATCGGACAGCCCGTCGGCCTCCGCCCGGCTCTGCGTGATCAGCATGCTGAGCACGTCCTCGCCCGGGTCGGCGCGCTTGGCGGCGATGAGCCCGGACATGTACGCCGCGAACTCGCCGTGTGCCGCCGCGGTCTGCCGCCTGGAGAAGCGGGTGACGTTCAGGAACGCGTCGGACCAGTGGGAGAAGCGGTCCCGCTCGTCGGGCGGAGCGCCGAGGAGGTCGCAGATCACATGGACCGGGAGCGGGAACGCGAGCGCGGCCTTGAGGTCGGCGGGCCGTCCGCTCGCGACCATGCCGCCGACGAGGGACTCGGTGATGTCCACGATGACGGGGCGCAGCTCGGTCATGCGCTTGGCGGTGAAGTACCGGACGACCCGGCGCCGCCAGCGGAGGTGGGCCTCTCCCGTCAGGGGCAGGCCCAGCGACAGGGTGCCATCGGCTGATGACCCGCCGGCTTCCTCGGGTGCGAGCCGGGCGCTCGCGTCCTCGGCCGTCGGGTGGGCGAAGCGGGGGTCGGACAGGAGGGCCTTGACGTCGTCGTAGCGGGTGAGGAGCGCGCCCGAATCGCCGCTGGGGAGCTCGACGGTGGCCACGGGACACCGCTCGCGCAGCCGCTTCCACGCGTCCGGCGCGTCCAGGGGGCCGCGGGCGGGCAGGGGCAGGCGGACGGCCTGGTCGTCGTGGCTCATCCGGCGCCTCCGGGTGCGGCGGGGCGGGATTCGCGCTGGCAGAGGGGCGGAGTGCGCTGCGGAGTGTCGATCATTTATAGCTAAATTAGCCGCCGGTGCGAGCGGGATCAAGCGACGCGGGCGGGGCCGCCGGCACGACGATGTACTTGATGCGGTGGTAGTCCCGGCAGAGCAGGGGGACGCAGCCCAGCAGCATCAGGCTGGTGATCACCCATGTGCCCCGGAAGTCCATGGTCGTGGTGATGACCTCGATGCCGGCGATGATCGGCAGGTAGACGCAGGCGCCCAGGAGGGCGGTGGGCGGCACCAGGAGCAGGAACGCCGCACCCATCTGGCAGATCCCGATGAACTCGTAGAGGAACCCGGAATGGTGCAGGGCGTCGAAGAGGCGGGCGGCGTCGCCGGAGGAGGGGTCCATCCGGGTGAAGGGCGTATCGAGGACCTTGGTGAGCCCCGAGGGGATGAACCCCCAGGGCCGGCAGGACGCGGACCGTCCAGGTGAAGTAGTGCAGGGCCCGGATGCCGCGGACCGAGGCGTGCAGCCGGTCGAGGCGGGCGAGCAGTGCGTGCATCGGGCCCCTCTGGTCGCCGCGCCGACGGTCGCCGACGGTGCGCGGCCACGCTACGGGGGCGGGGGTCCGCGCCGCCTCCTCCTCCGGGGGGACGCGCACCGCCCCTTTCGTCGGTGCCGGCGTGCCGGACGGCGGTGTGCGTGCGGGGTGCGGGGCCGGGACGCCGGTGCGGGCGCCCCGGCGGGGGACCGATGCGGCTATCCCGGGCCGAGGAGGAACTTCCTGGTCTCGTCGCCCGGGGGGTCGGGCGGGCCCTCGTCGTCCTCGTCGAGGAGGCCCTGTTCGTGGGCTTCGAGGTGCTGGGCCGCCGGGGGCGGATAGGGGTCGTGGTCGCTGTCGCGGGGCGTCTCGGGGCCGTCGAAGCCGACGCGCGCGACCCTGATCACCCGGGCGACCCGGTAGTGCCGGTTCAGCACCGACACCGCGTCGACGAGGCCCTCCGCCTCACAGGAGGCGAGCGCCGCGCCATAGGCGGCGCGCTCCTCGGTCGTGGTGCCGGCGTTCCACTCCTCGTCGCTGCGGCTCCGGTGGGCGAGGTGCAGGCGCAGGTCCTCGCGCGCCTCATCGGGGGTGGTGCAGTTGGAGCCGAAGGGGCGCCAGGCGCGTGCGCCGCCGCGGCGCATCAGCAGTTGGAAGTCGGGCGGCAGGATGATGACGTCGGGGTAGGCCATGTGCCGGACCAGGGCGTCCTCGGTGACCTCCCGCGGGATCGGGCCGCCGGCCGGGACCAGCTCGCTCAGCTCGGCCTTGAGCGCCGCCGCGTCCGCATCGGTCTCGGCATCGCTGGTGAGGTCGATGCCGTACTGGCGGGCGCTGCGCTCCGATTCACCCGGCGGCGGGTCGCAGGTCAGGGGAGGCGGGTCGGTGGCTCGGGGCCAGTCGGGCTCGTCCCTGGTGAAGCGGACGTAGCGCTCGATGCGCACCACCCGGTAGCGGTGCCCGAGGACCAGGAGTTCGTCGTGGCGCTCCCAGTCCAGGAGGTTGGCCGCGTCGGCGAAGTCGCGCTTGCGTCCGGGGTCGGGTTCGAGCTCGTGGGTCTGCTTGAGGAAGTGGTGGGCCAGCGCGTCGCGGCCCTCCTGCGGGCTCGGGCCGGCGTAGGCGCGGGTGAGCCACCGGTCGCCGACCTCCTGGGCGGGCTGGTAGAGGGGGAAGAGCATGCGCAGATCGGTCCGGGTGCTCCGGTGTCGGGCGGCGCGGGTGTCGGGGATGCGCGGTCTGCGGTGCGCAGAGGGCTCGTCGCGGTCGTCCATGGGCCCCATACTTGTCGCTCGCAGGGCCCTCTGTCAGGCGGTTCGCGTGCTCCCGCGAATGGGAGTGCACGAAAGCCGTCCCATGCCGCCCGGCTATTCGGCGATTCGCGGACATCGGGTACGTAAAATCTACTTTGTAAAGGTGGCGCCGGCGGTGTCCGGCCGGACACCGCCACTACAGCGGGGCCGGCCGCCACCGGCCCGCCGGCTCACCCGCCGTGGACCGTGAGCGCGCCGCTCGCGGTGACCGGGCGGCCGTCCAGCAGCGGGGACAGGAAGTCCAGGGCCGCCCGCTGGTCCTCGGTGTCGCCGCCCTCGTGGCCGTTGTAGGGCCACACGACCATGTCGCGGTCGGCGCCGTAGGCGTTGCGCGCGGCGAAGACCGTCGAGGGCGGGCAGGTCGCGTCCATCAGGGCGGTCGTGAACAGCGCCGGGACCCGGGCGCGCGCGGCGAAGTGCACGCCGTCGATGTGGGCGAGGGTGCGCAGGGCCGCGGGCGCCTTCAGGCGGTGCACCCGCAGATAACGGGGGATCTCGGCGTAGGGCGTGGCGTCGGTGATGGTGACGGCCCGCGCGATGTCGCACAGGAACGGAACGAGGGAGACGATCCCGGCGACGTCGCCGACGAGCGTCCCGGCCGCCAGCGCCAGCGCGCCGCCCTGCGACCGGCCCAGGACCGCCACGCGTGCCGGATCGACCGCGTCCAGCGCCCGCGCGGCCTCGACCGCGCGCACGGCATCGGTGATCACCCGCCGGTAGTAGTAGGTGCCGGGGTCCTCGATGCCGCGCGTCATGAATCCGGGGTGGGACGACGCGCTTCCGACGGGGTCGGCGGTGTCGCCCGGCCGTCCCGCGCCGCCCTGGCCGCGCACGTCCATCGTGAGGTGGGCGAAGCCCGCGCTCGCCCAGAACAGGCCGTCGACCGCCGAACCGCGTCCGCTGCCGTAGCCGGGGAACTCCACCACAGCGGGCAGTGGGGCCTCCGCCCCGTGCGGCAGCCGCAGCCACGCCTTGATCGGGGCGCCGTCGAATCCGGCGAAGGTGACGTCGTGGACGTCCAGCGTTCGCAGGCCGGTCGCCGCCGGGTGTGTGCGCACGTCCAGGGGGTGGGTGCGGGCCTCGGCCAGCGTCGTGGTCCAGAAGTCCTCGAAGCCCGGTGGGCAAACGCCTTCCGAGCGGAACTCGCGGAGCCGGTCGAGGGGAAGGTCGACGAACAAGGGGCAGCCCTTCTCATGGGGGACCTCGTGGGGACGGTCCCGCCGGGGGAGACCCCGGCCGGACCCTCCCGATCAAGGAGGTACCACGCCATCACGGGATATCGCCACCTTTGCGGTGTTCGCGGCGGATCACCCGGTTCCCGCGACATGGTCGCGGTACTCGGTGCCCGGAAGGGCGGCGAACTCGGTGCGCCGGTACTCGATCTGCTCCGCGAGCGCCATCCGCCAGGACTCCGGCGTCGCCCGCTGCCAGCGGCGCACACCGGCGTTCCCCATGGCCAGGAGGGGAAGGAACGGGGCGATGTCCACGCGTTCGATCCCGAGCGCGTCGGCGGCGGACTCCCCCTGCATGACCCGGGTCAGCGCGGCGAGGAGGGTGTCGACGGTGGCGCGCGGCAGCGACAGCGACTCCTCCATCGGCCCGGCGAGCGCGTCCAGCAGCGCGCGGACCAGCGATCGCGCGGCGTCGTCGGGCCCGGCGTTGGTGGCGTCGACGGCCTCGAGGAGCGCGGCCGCCGACGCGTGGTCGTGGACGTCCCGGTAGAAGCGGGGGTCCACGCCGATCAGGGCGGCGACATGGTGCCAATAGCGGTAGAGGTCGCGTTCGTCGTCGCCGCTCAGCCGGATCCCCACGCGTTCCAGCGCGCGGAACGGCACGACCGTGAAGTCCAGCCACGTGCGGGCGGTGTCGACCTGGTTGATGGGCACGCCCCACGTGCCGGTGTCCCATCCGCGGCTGAGGGCGCGGGCGCGCACCCGGGCGTGCAGCAGCCGCACCTGCACGGAGTCGCGGTAGCCGGGGGCGCCGCACAGGAGCCCGCCGGGGGCGACGGCGTTGGCCCGCCACAGGCCGGTCTCGCCGAGGCGGCGCGCGGCGCCGTCGGTGAGTCTGCCGGTGCCGATGAGGACCCGCGCGATCCCGGGGGCGCTGTAGGTGTGCACGAGCGATGCCAGCGCGAAGCCGATCCGGCTCCAGAACGGGTCGACGGTGATGCTGGGGACGTCGCCGCGTTCCAGCAGCCCGGTGTCGGCGTCGGCGATCGACCGCTCCGCTTCGCCCAAGAGCGCGGCCACGGCGGGCGGTGGATCGGTGACGGCGCCGAGGCCGTCGGCCAGCCCGGTGCTCAGGGCGGTGCGCGCGGCGGCGCCGTGCTCGGCGAACTCGGCGATCACCGCGTCGGCGACGGGGTCGCCCCGGCGCAGCCCGTCGGCGAGCAGCGCGAGGCGTTCGCGTCCGTGTCGCTCGCGCACGTCGGCGGCGTTGATGAGGCGCCGTGGGGGTGCGGACAGTGCGGAATCGATCGACATTTCAGCCTCCATCACGGATTTCCGGCACGAAGCCTATCCACCGCCCGGAGCCTCCGGTCGCCCGTGGACGGTGCGGGCGTCCTCGACGTAGAGGCGGAGGAACGCCGGCAGCGGGGGCCATGCGGGGTCGGCGTCGAAGAGCAGCACGATCGCGTCGCCGATCCGGACCTCGGCGTGCCCGACGCGCCCGCGGGCATCGGTGACGCGCGCCACTTCTTCGGCGTCGAACGCGTTCTTCGGGTAGTCGATGACGGCGGCGGTGTCGCGCGAGATGATCCACGGCGTCACGGTGGTGTAGCCCTCTGGGATCGCCGTGACGGCCATGCGCGCCTCCTTCGGTACGGGTACGGGGGCCGGTCGCGACGGTAGGCGCGGAATAGGTCCGATCCCGTCCTGATCGAGGCGGGCACCGTCTCCGCCGAGGCGGAGGCGGGCCCGTGGCGGGCGTTCCCGGCGCGACAGGGCGCATAGACTGCGGGCATGCACCCCGGCGATGCAACGGCACCTGCGAATCCTTCGCACGAGCACCCGCCCGACGCCGCACAGCTCGCTGTGGCCGCCAACGTGTTCCAGCTGCTGTCCGACCCCACCCGGCTGCACCTGCTGTGGATCCTCGCCCACCGCGAGGCCGACGTCACGCAGCTGACCGAGGCGTGCGGGGTGTCGCGCACCGCGGTCTCCCAGCATCTGGCCAAGCTGCGGCTGGCCTCGCTGGTGGAGTCGCGCAAGCGGTCGCGGCACGCCATCTACCGGTTGCGCGACGGCCACCTGCGCCGGCTGGTCGTGGAGGCGCTCAGCCACGCCGACCACGTGGTGACCGGCGAACCGCCGCACGCCTGACCGCTCCGGAGCGCCTGACCGGTCGCGCCCGCGTGACCGGCCCCGCTCTGCCGGGGCGGGCCCGCGCCGGCAGGTGCGGCGCGGGCCCGCAGGTCACTCCTCCTCTTCCTCCTCCGGCTCCTCCTCGGGTTCCTCCTGCTCGTCGGAGTCGGTGAACGCGTCGATGGCCTCGGAGGCGAGGTAGCCGGCGGCCAGGCCGCCGGCGGCGCCGAGGGCGACACCGCCGATGGCGCCGAGCATGCCGCCGCCCTCGTCCTCCTGGTGGTGGTAGCCCTGATCGCCGTAGCCGTACCCGCCGCCGTAGCCGCGGTGCTGTGCCAGCGTGCGCTCGATCCACTCGTTGAGCCGGGCCGCCCAGTCGTAGCGGTCGGCGTCGGCGTGCTCGACGCGGAAGCCGCCGTGGCTCTCGGCGCCTTCGGTGAACAGGCCGTCGTGCCGGTCGATGCCGATGACGACGATCAGTCCGTGCGGGTCGGGGACGAACCCGGCCTCGACCTCGCCCACCTCGTGGGCGTAGCGCTCGGCGGGGTGGAAGTCGATCTCCTGCACGAACGGGAACTCCTGGGCCGCGCCCGGCACGTGGCCGGTCTCGACGCTGGTGCTCTTGAGCGCGAATCCGAGACGGGCGAACGCCTCCAAGATGCGGTCCTGGCTGGGGAGGGCGTGCACGTGGATCCGGTCGAGGTCGCCCTTGTCGGCCGAGCCGGCCAGCACGACGTCGGTGCGCAGGCCCAGCACGGCGCCGGGGAGCGTGCCGCCGCCGGCCTCGGTGATCGGGGCCTGCCAGGGGACCTGGTAGCGGAAGGGAACGGAGTGGCGCTCCCCGGCCGCCAGCCGGAACGGCCCGGCCACCGGGATGCGGGCGAACTCAGCCGTGGCGGTCTCGTCCTCCTCCCCGCCGTACTCGGTCTCGACGCGGGAGACCAGTGCGAGGGCGATCTCTTCGATGTCGGCGTCGGAGTCGCCGCCGGCGAGCTCGATGTGCCCCTCGACGAATGAGCCGGGATAGGTGTGCGGGGTCGCGAGCACGGTGTCGATGGTGGGGCCGCCGATTCCGAAGGCCGCCAGCAAGCGTTTGAAGGCCATTCCGTCCTTTCCGTCCCCGTCGCCGGGGGACATGGTGGGTGCGCGCGGCGGGACGCCGTGCGTCCCGTCGTCCCGTTGTCCGGTCGCCCGGTGTACGGGCCCGGCTGCGCGCGGTGTCACCGGCGCAACGGGGAGCGGGGCGGCGCGGTTCCGGGCCCGCCGGCCGATCCGGGGCTCGGGACGTCCGTAATTGGGGCCGTCGGTGCGGGTGCACCCAGGGGTGCCGACGCAGAGCTGGACGCCTCATGCGCGATGGCGCTGTCGGTACAGGTCAGCGTCCCCAGACGGACGAGGAGGCCGCGGGCGGTGGCGCGCGGCGGCGCCTCCTCGAACGAACCTGAACGGATATTGGGGCGGCCCAATCCCGGTGTCGGAGTGCTGACGGGTCCGTAGGGGCGTCGAGGGCCGGCCCGGCGTCCGTTCTGCCGCGGGCCGGTCGCGGTCGGTGCCGCGGCGGTGCCGACCGCGGCCCTTTGCCCACCCGTGGCATCGCCGGGGCGCGGCACGCGGTGGTCCGCGGTGCGCGGTGCCGGAACCCGCTCTCCGCGGGGTTTCCGGCGGGGCCCGGAAAAATGTGCTCAGGACGGAATGACACCCCCCGCCCCGCTGTTGTACGAACCGTTGCCCTAGCACGGCGAAACAGACCGGAGCTTGGGTTTAGGCGTGGATTTCCTTGGAGTCCACAGAGGGCACGGATCCCCGCGCACGCAGGAGATCCCCGCCCCCGGAACCCGACTCCGCGCCGGTTGATCTGCGGGTTTTACGTGCGCCACCCTCGCAATTTACTTGCGCATTGGCTAGCGTGATCCGTGATCGGTTCGTGATCTGACGGTCAATCGCAGACCAGCCACCGATGCCGAACCCAGGGCCCCGACTTCTCCGACGGCCCGGGACCCCGGCCCTTCCCATGCGGGACGGCAGCGCAGTCCAGCGCCGCCCGCCCCGGGTCCACAGCCGACCCGCCCGCACGCCCGGCGCTCCGCTCGGGCGAGACCCCACGGTTCACCCGCCGCACATCCCGCCACGGCACCGCCGTGCCCGGATCGGGCGGATGCGCCGTGCCCCGGGCCACTCTCGGCCCCGCACCCGACCAACGGGGGGACACACCATGACTGCGAACACCACCGCCCTGAACACCGCCGCGCCCGCCACCACCGCCGCCGCCGGCACC